>JAFVYL010000010.1 GCA_017508665.1 Clostridia bacterium
ATCGGTATGGACCATCTCTCCCAGTCATCGTTGGGATGCTGGTTGATCAACGGTGCACCCGAGCCAAAGTAAGTATCAACCTCGTCATAGCCTTCAGCTACACCGTGTGATGCCTCCTCATCGTAATAAAGTCTTAGCGGAGCGTCGCTCTCCGCTACCGTATGTGAGCTGACATCATAAGTCTCATTTGCAAGCACCGGAATTGCCGATGCCATCATGCAAAAGCTTAACGATGCCGCCAAAAACGCAGATAAAAGCTTCTTTTTCATAAATCCTCCGTAAAAATAAACAAAATTATTGCGTTGCATATTGATTTTAACAAACAAATGTGCTAAAATCAATGTAATAATATACATATTTAATTGTAAAAACGGTCAAGAGAGGTATAGCGCGTGGAAGAAAGAACAAAAGCAGATATAGAAATAGACGCCATTCCAAAAGCACCAAGGTACATTTATACAGTTGATTATATTTTCTCTAATCCCTTTCAAAGTGCTGCAGCATTTGTCAAAAGAAAGGATGAGACGGGATTTCATATACAGGAATTCTACGAGATATGTGTTATCAGCAGGGGCGATGGATATCACGTCATAGAGGATACTGTAGTCAGAGCAAAGAAAGGTGACGTATTTATTGTTCCTCCCGGCAGACGTCATGCCATCAGAGGCGGCAGAACCGTTGACGTTCACTATATACATCTGTCTCCGAAATTCTTTGAGCAATACCTTGAGAGAATGACAGAGCTGCCTACATTTCTCAGCCTTTTCGAGATAGAACCGCTTATGCGAGTCAGCGGAAATACGTACAGGCATCTATACTTAGAGGAGGCAGCGTTAAACGAGGTGACAAAGCTTATAGAACAGCTCGAGGGAGTTTGGCAATATGATCACGCTAGCAAACTTATTGTAGAGGGTTATATGATAGTCATCTTGACTATTTTCTGCCGGGAATATGAAAAATTGCAAACAAGAGTTGGCAAAAATGCAAGTAATGACAAATTCTTTATGGATACTATCTCTTATATAATAAAGAACCTGGATAAGAATTTAACCATAGACCAGTTAGCGCATTTATCAGGATTATCGCGTACCGCTTTCATTAAACGTTTTCGCGATACAACGGGAAAATCTCCAAAGCAATTTATAATGGAGCGCCGAATACAATCAGCAAAAAAGCTGCTCGCTACCGACCGCTCCATAAGTAAGGTGGCAGACGAGTGCGGCTTCTATGATGCCGCGCACTTCATAAAAACCTTCACAAGAGCCACCGGTATGTCCCCGATACAGTACAAAAACATGCAAACCGACCCTTCATCTTAAGATACAACGCACTCGGTGGATTAACCCATTTACCCTTGGTGAAGATTGCCCCATTCTATTAACTCAAAAGCATAAAAACTAAACAGTAAACAAAAAAGGACAGAGATCGTCAAAGCGTTCTCTGCCCTTTTTCTATCGGTAGGCAACGTATTTAATTAAGACTAAAAAACGTGATTATAAGTACGTTGCACATAAATCCGTTTTTTCTGCCGACCGTGAGGTAAGCAGCTTCAAAAAGTTGTATTTACCGTCAAATCAATTTCCCGTCTGATATTTACACTCTGCAATAGCTTTCTTGAATGCTTCATCGATCATCGCGTCAATATCATGCGCGGGATAAATAAGACAGTACTGAACAAGAATTCCTACCTGATCACGCGCAACGTCAGAGCCGTTGAAAGCGGCAGATCTGAAGAAGGAATCGGAATTTTCCAGAGCAACCTTAACCGCAAGAGCGTTTATGCCCGAGCTTGTGGGGTATGCATTCTGAAGGAATGCGGCATATTCAGGGTTGTTCTTTACAGACTCGATAACGGGCATATAACCCGAAGCCATAGAGAACTCAGCCTGGAAGTCCGCGTTTGTAGTAAGGAACTTCATAAAGAGCCAGGTTGCGGCTACTTCCTGAGGATTATCCTGCTTGAACATACAGAGGGAGGGACCCTGGGATACAGCCTTGGGATTTGCGGGATCGAACTGAGGGATACCTGTGATTCCAACGACGAAAGCAGGCCAACCGTCAGGACCGGCTTCGGGAAGCTGATATCTTGCACCTGCAGAAGATCCGATGGACATGTAGGAAATCTTATTTTTGAAAAGCTCAGAGGTGTAACTTCCTACAATCTCAGCAGTTGTAAAGTAACCCTTGTCATACCATTCGCGGAGCATCTTCACGAACGCCTGATTTTCAGGGGTATCAAAGAGGAAGTGATCTCCGGTAGCAGAGGTGTAAGGAGTACCGAGCTGCTCACACAGAGTGATGAAGAGGTTAGCCTCAGAGTCAACTCCGAGAGGAATACAGTCGGGATCGATCTCCTTGATTGCCGCGCAAACAGTCTCCATCTCTTCCCAAGTGGTGGGAACGGAAAGTTCGTGCTCTTCAAAGAACGTCTTGTTGTAGTAAAGTAAGTCGGTAGACTTTGACATAGGAAGAGTATACATAGTACCCTCTTCATCATATGCCGCGCCCTCTGCATAGAAGCCGTCTATAAAGTCCTCGAGCTGATATGCGCTCAATCCCACGTTGTAATTGTTGATAAAGTCATCGAGCGGCACTACCGCACCCGCAACATTGTAAAGCGCAACGTGCTCGGGGTAGCAGTACGCGATATTGGGCTGGTTGCCTACGGTGATCTCGGTCTTGATCTGGTCACGAACGCCGTTGTAATCGCCGAGAGACTCATGCACAACAGTGATGTTGGGATACATCTCATTGAATTCCTCGATATACTTGTCGAGAATCTCGCGATAAGCGCTTCCCATAGTATGATAGAAAATTATTGTTACAGGGCTTCCGTCATACTCGATCCCGTAACCGTCGCTGACAACCTCGCGAGTATACTCGGTATACTTGAAGCCGTCAATATCGATGCTTATCTTCACACCCTCGTCAGTCTCGGTAACCTTGTAGGTAAAGCTGAAGGAAATATCGTCGTCTTCGCTATAGCTTACGGTTAAGGTATCAAGCACTGTGAGGTAGTAATGGGTGTAAGATTCATCGGGTGTCTCTCCGACTACCTCAAGCGTCTCAAGATTGTAGATTGCAGACATGTTAAAGGTATGATAATTTACTTCTTCAAATCCCTTGCATCCGAATTCTACGGTTAATTTATCGTCAGCCAAAGCAACGTTTGCCTTGATAACAACGTCTTCCATGCAATTAGCGGTATAATAACCCTCGGGGTCTCCCGCCCTCGTGCCGTGGTATATCCAATTATAAATTATATCCAGTGTGAGCGATCCGGTTGCGTCGAATTCTAATTCAAGGCTGAAGAGATCGAACACTTTGGGATTGTCGTAGTAATAAGTATAATTAGGGCGATCTGCTCCCTCTTCAGGAGGATTGGATGTATAGTCATAAGTAGTCTCGGTTACCTTTACCTCAAGATTAGCGCCGGAGCCGTCCAGCTTTGCTGTATAGGAGAAGGTACCGTTGTCGATTGCGGTAATCTGACCGTACGAGTAAGTAGTGGTATCAAAACTGCCGTTTACGGTAATAGCATCCTCGGTCTCTGTAACGGTTGCTTCAACATTCAAAACGTCGTATCCGTTATCGATCTCGAGTGTATGTGTACCGTCGCCGTTGTTTACGTACTTAACTGTAAATCCGTCCTGTATTACTGCTTCGGTATCGACAGTTGCATTTCCGTCCTCGCCGGGAACAACAGAGCTTATATAAACGATATTTTTGGCTATGAGGTCAGCGCTGAGAAGCTCACCGTCTTCGTTGAAGGTGAGGTAAATCTTGTACACCTCATTACCGTTGTAGAGCACTTTATAGGTTGCGTCAAGCTCGTTTACGTCGATGAGACACTTGATGCTTTCAACCTCGTCACCGTCGGAAACAAGGTATTCAACCGTTGCGCTGTAGCCACCCTCGTCATAGCCTGCGTTAAGGGTGAAGGTATTACCTACAGCAACGTAGATACTCTCAGGCTCTCCGTTTTCGGATACGGTGATCTCTGCACGTATACCCTCGCCAAGCACTCCAATCTCGTTTATGAGAGATGAGGTAATGCTGAACTTCTTGCCGTTTATCTTGTATTCGGGATCATCGAAGGTGAATAAGTTGTAAAGCTCGTCAATATCGAGATCCTTAACCTGCGCGAATGCTTCGCGGAGATTGGAGGTAAGCTCTTCGGTAGCTTCTTCTACAGTGGTAACCGTGTCACCGGAAAGCTCCAAAACTACTGCAACGAGTGTCATATCGTAACGGGTAATGATCTCGGACTCGATGTTGAAGTCTTCGCCCGTGCCCAGATAAACAACATAGTTGATAATAGAGTAGATGTCGTCAAGAACCACTCCGTTTCTCTCGGAGAACTTAAGAGCCGCATCCGCGATATCTCTGAGCTTAGCGGTGGGAAGAGATGTAACAAAGCTCTCTACACGTGCCATAGTGCCATCACCGTACTTTTCGTCAACAAGCTCGGTCAAGGACTTACCCTGAGCGGCCTCGACAACTTTGGAAATAGCGGCTATATTGAGCTTATAAGTATTGCCCTCAACCTCTACAAGCTCGCCTGCGATGAGATTAAGAAGTTTTTCAAGATCTGCACCGCCCTCGGGTAATACAACCTCGGATATTGCGTCGATAGCACCCTGGATTACGGGAATGAGTGCAGCAGACTTGCCGCTTACGTATATAGCTTCTACTAATTCGTCATAACTTATGCCAAAGGAATTTTCCAATGCGTCGTAGAAGAGCTCGGTAAGGCGGTAGCTGTTGCTGGATATCTGATCGTTTTCCTTTAAAGAAACCGCAACGTCCTCGCCGTCAACCATAAGAGTGAACTCTATCTGCTCCTCGTAAGTGGGGAGCGCATCTTCGCCTGCATCATCGTAGCTTGCCATACCCATGGTGAAGCTGATATATGCGTATATATCGTCACCCTCACCGCTGATAAGAACGTAACCGGGGTTAATAGCTATATAATCCTTGCTATACTCGCGATCACCCGAAGGAACATGTTCAATGCTCTTAATGAGAATGATCTCGCTGTCCTTCGCATTGATCTCAAGGACGTTAGTGCCTACGAATGTGCGAAGGAATTCAGAAACTGCGGGAAGCTCGAAGGCAACAGCATCTATATATTTGTCGATGTGCACACCGCATCTGGTGCAAAGATTGCTGATTACACCTTCCGTGTTGGGAGTCGGGAATCTTGTCACCTTCTCCTTGTAATCGTGACCGAGAGCGGCTACCTTGTCACCGGTGTAAGTGTCACCGCACTCACACGTGTAAGTTGTATAGCCTTCTGCGGTACAGGTGGGGGCAGTCACAGCAGCTGTGTACGCATGCTTATGCTTACCTGTAAGAGACGCCCAAGCACCTTTGAAATCGCCATCGCCAAGGCTCTCAAATGCGCCCTTAATATCACAGGACACCATCGAGAAGACGATAGCTAAGGTCATAACTAAACAAAAGATAACTCGTAAAGTACTTCTTGTGCTTTTCATAGTCTTTCTCCTTTTTTATTTTTTGTTTGCTGATAAAATTATATCATTCGCGCGACTTTATGTCAATGCGTCGGCGCGCATACGCGCCTTTGCGTGCGCATTTTCTACGCTTTCAACAAATACAGTTTTTACTGTTTGTGCAGATTTACTCCGTATCAAAAAACAAAAAAGCGGACTTGCCGAGCAAATCCGCTTTAAATGTAAATTATCTCTTGGAGAGAACCTCGGACTCGTAGGTGTCAACAACCTCTATCCACTCCATACCCACGGGAGCACCTGTAACTCTGCAGTACTCATCCCATACCTCGCCGAAGGGGAAGGTCTTGAACTCTTCCTGGAGAGCGAGCATCTTGGTGTAGTTTGCCTCATCCTGATACTTTTTGAGAAGATCGTGAGGAAGAAGAAGCGCGTTAAGGAGTGCCTTCTGCATATTTCTTGCACCTACTACCCATGCAGCAACACGGTTGATGGAAGCATCGAAGTAATCGAGAGCGATAAATACTCTGTCAAGAGCATCGTTTCTAACGATTTCCTTTGCAATCTCCTTGGTCTCGTCGTCAAGAATAACAACGTGGTCGGAGTCCCAACGTACACTGCGTGTAACGTGAAGAGCTATTTTCTCATTGAAGAGAAGGAGCGAGGATATCTTGTCGGAAACGACCTCGGTGGGATGATAATGACCGTTGTCCATAAGGGGAGTGATGCCCTTAGAGTCGGAGTAGGAGAGGCAGAACTCTGCAGAGCCTACGGTGTAGGACTCAAGACCAATACCAAATACCTTGGACTCAAGAGTAACATAAACCTTAGACTTATCGTAAGGAATAGCGAGAATCTCGTCAAGAGACTTCTTAAATCTCGCACGGGGTGCCATTCTGTCGGTGGGAATGTCCTTGTAACCGTCGGGAATCCAGATATTCATAACGCAGGGCATACCGGTCTCGGTTGCAAAATATTCAGCGATCTTAAGACATGCCTGACCGTGCTTTACCCAGTAAGCGCGGGTAGTCTCGTCGGGAGAGGAAAGAGTGAGATTATCCTTTACCATAGGATGAGCGAAGAAGGTGGGGTTGAAGTCAAGGCCCATACCGTGTGCCTTTGCGAACTCTACCCACTTAGCGAAGTGCTTGGGCTCGATAGCATCTCTGCCAACGTGCTCACCGTCTTCAAAGATAGCATAAGAAGCATGAAGATTGAGCTTCTTTGCTCCGGGAACAAGAGACATAGCCTTCTCAAAGTCAGCCATGAGCTCAGCGGGAGTAGTAGCCTTTCCGGGATAATTACCGGTGGTCTGGATACCGCCGGAGAGAGCTTCCTTGCTGTCGAAGCCTACAACGTCATCACCCTGCCAGCAGTGAACTGATACAGGAACGTTCTTAAGGGTTTCAATTGCCTTGTCAGTGTCAACGCCGTACTTTGCGTACGCCGCTTTTGCATATGCGTAGTTTGCCATAATTATTTACTCCTTTTAATTTGAATCATCATGTTACCGATAGCCGTTGCTTCGATGGGAAGCGCCACTACCTTTTTGCCTGTGTACTTCTCTGTAAGACCGTTAAGATATGCGTTCTTTGCGCCGCCGCCTACTATGTAAAGCTCGGAATAAGTCTTACCCGTGTTATTTTCAAGGTCTGCAATAGCCTCCTTGTAGCCGTATGCAAGGCTGACGTAAGAGGAGTTGAAATAGTCTGCCATAGTCTCGGGAGCTTTCTTTCCGTGAGAGGTGAGATAGTCTCTGATAGCGTCCTTCATAGACTCGGGAGCCATAAACGCCTCATCGTTAACGTCAAATATCTCGGTGTAGCTGCTCTCTGATGCCATAGTAGCTATATCGCCGTAAGGTGTATCGGGACACATCTCCTTACGAAGACTCTGAATTATCCACATACCCGTGATGTTTTTCTGATATCTGTTGTAGCCTACACCGCCCTCGTTTGAGTATCCGCTCTCACGGCTCTTGCTGTCGGTAAGAGCTCTCGGAGTCTTAACACCGAGCAAAGACCAAGTACCGCTAGAAACGTAGGGTGCATCCGTCTTCATCTCGATAGCCTCAACCGCCGAGCCCGTGTCGTGTGTCGCGCAGAGGACAACGTCAAGGTTGCCTCCCACTCTCGCCTCTACATCGGGGGTCAGTCTGCCTACGAGTGTGCCGGGCTGGTGAACCTCGGAGATAAGAGTCTCGGGGAGTCCAAGCTTATCGAATATGTAGTTATCAAACTGAAGTGTATCAGCGTTGATAAGGCCTGCAGTAGTCGCGTTGGTAAACTCCTTAACCTTATTGCCGGTGAGCTTATACATAAGATACTCGGGGATCATAAGGAAGTCGGTAACCCCCTCGAGTCTGCCCGCAAGCTTGTCAGCATAGAGCTGATATATAGTGTTGAACTTATTAAACTGAATACCGGTTCTCTCGTAAAGCTCTGCAAACGGGATGATAGAATGAACCTCGTCGATAGGTCCGTCTACTCTCGAGTCACGGTAAGCGTAGGTAGGATAAACCTCCTCGTCTCCCTTGAGGAGAACGTAGTCAACACCCCATGTGTCGATAGAGAGCGACTCGATTGCGGGATATTTTTTGAAGCATTCCTTAATACCTGCCTCTACCTCACGGAGAAGTCTTGCGCTGTCCCATACGAGATGACCGTCCACGGTGTCCATGCCGTTCGGGAAACGGTAGAGCTCATCTGTCATAAGCTCGCCATTCTCAAGCCAGCCTACGATATGTCTGCCGCTCGACGCGCCGATGTCAATGGCAAGATAGTATTTCATATCTAAGTCCTTTCTGTACTGTTTTGATTGTATGGTATATTAAAATAAAGCCATACATCTTAATGATAACACATATACGCGCGCTATGCAAGGCACAAAATTATTATTAAAACTGTCTTAATTTAAGATTTTATATTGATTTTTCAGCTTAAGCATGTTAAAATTAGAGTATAAAATAAAAACGAGATCCGGACGGATCGGGTACTCTCAGTTAATAAAGAACAGCATCCGCTACGGAAACAGCGGGGTATTATTTCTCTCAGTTGCCCCACTATAAATTATTACTTCTGTGAGTCATAAAAACAAAATTATACATAGCGAATACTTCATTGTTATATTATTCTATTCAACTGCAACACAAGAAACACGTTTCGTCAAGAAAGGCTAAACTATGGAAAAATATCTGCTTGATTTTCTCTCTTTGGAGAGCGAAGAGGAGACCGGCATACTCGGAGGCGAGGTGCTTAACAGAAAAATATACTCGGGCGGTGAGGACTTCGTAGTAAACGAGGCGAGGCTCTTCGGACCTCGGCAGTCTATCAGTGCGAGAACTCACACGCGCTACGTTGACTTCCCTTTACACAAGCACAACTACGTCGAGATGATGATAGTGCTCTCGGGCAGCATAACTCACGAAATAGACGGAGAAGAGCTGCGGCTGGAAAAGGGCGAAGTTCTTGTAATGAATAAGCACGTCCCCCACTCTGTCCGCCGTTCCGGTACCGATGATATAGGTGTAAACATTATTATGTCGGACAGGTTTATCGACGGAGTAGCGGCCGAGCTCTCGGGCACGGTATTCTCTTCTCTCATCAAAGAAAACGGCAAGGAGGACGGAGCTCCGATATACCTCGCATTTGCCACCGAGGGAAGAAAATACATTGAGAACATTATCGAAAATCTACTGTTTATGTTGACGGAAAAAGAGGGTGATACGGGCATTATGACGGGTACCGTGTCACTTCTTCTCAGATATTTGTCACTCGAAAACAAGGAGCTCCTAAAGCACGGAAACCACAAGGCGGATAAGGACGAGGCGCGTAGGCTTGAGATACTATCATACGTAAGATCGAGTTACCGCACAGCGAGTCTATCCGAGCTTGGAGAAAGGCTTTATCTGACCGTGCCGTATCTCTCAAAAATAACACGTGAGCTTTTCGGCAAGAGCTTCAAGGAGCTGGTAGTGGACGAGAGAATGGCGAGGGCTAAGACAGCCTTTGAAGCTACCAATATGTCTGTCGGAGACGTCATACGCAGCGTAGGATATGAGAACGAGTCCTATTTCCACCGCGAGTTCAAAAAAAGATACGGAATAACTCCCTTGACTATGCGTAAGGCACACGGTGGCAATTAAATTACAGTTTCCACTTGACAAATATTTTAAATATGTTAAAATGTTAGTATGAGAAATATTTGCGCAAAGCGGTATAATAATACTCTACGGAGGAATATGAAATATGAATATAATCATTGTAGGATGCGGACAGGTAGGACAGCACCTTGCCGAGCAGCTTATTAAGGACAAAAACAACGTAACCGTTATAGATAAGTCCTATGACAATCTAAAATCTCTCACAGACAGGATAGACGCTATGGGTATTGTGGGTAACGGTGCATCACAGGTGACTCTTGCCGAGGCGGATATTGAAAACGCAGATCTTCTGATCGCCGTAACAAATTCGGACGAGCTCAACCTGCTCTGCTGTACTATAGCTAAAAAGTGCAGCAACTGCCAGGTTATCGCAAGAGTGAGAAGCCACGTATACAATAACGAGTCCGATTTCCTTAAGACCGAGCTCGGTCTGGCTATGGTCATCAATCCCGATTACGTAGCGGCTCAGGAGATAGCAAGAATACTTCGCTCTCCCTCCGCGATCAGCATTGAAACCTTCGGAAAAGGAAAGGTTGAGCTTCTCAAGTACAAGCTCCCCGATGACAGCGCCATAATCGGCATGTCTGTCAAGGACGTTATGATGAAGTACAAGAGCGATATCCTCTTTGCGACAATAGAGCGAGGCGACAAGGCCTATATCGCAAAGGGTGACTTTATCTTCAACGCGCGCGACGTTGTATCTATAATCTCGTCTCTCGAAGCCTCTCAGAGCTTCTTCAAAAAGCTCGGCTCAAAGAATCAGAGTGTAAAGAGCACTATGATCGTAGGCGCGGGTGAGATAGCTCACTATCTCTGCGATGAGATCAAAAAGAGCAAGATGAGCATCAAGGTAATTGAGCGCGATATGGCTCGCTGCGACGATATCAGCTCCACCTTCCCTCACGTCACCGTAGTGCACGGTGATACCACCAGCCACGAGCTAATGGCAGAGGAAGGTATAAACAAGGCAGGCGCATTCTTAGCTCTTTCCGACTCGGACGAGGAAAATATGATCATTTCTATGCACGCCAAGGAAAAGAGCGGCGCAAAGATAATCACAAAGATATCGAGAATGGACTACGACAGCGTAGCAAACAGACTCGGCCTTGACACCGTAATATATCCCAAGACTATCATTTCGGATATGATACTCCGCTACGTCAGAAGCGCGAACAACACTCGCGGAAGCAATATGGAAACCCTCTATAACGTTATTCCCGGTGAGGTTGAGGCATCCGAGTTCTTCATCCGCAAGCCCTCCGAGATCGTGGGCGTGCCGATCTCCAAGCTCAGATTCAAGAAAAACGTGCTTATCGCGGCTATACTGAGAAACGGCGAGGTGATTATGCCCCGTGGCTACGACACCATTGAAATGGGCGACTCAGTAGTCATCGTATCCAAGGTCACAGGACTCAGAGATATCACGGATATCATCGAATAATTTGTATTTTGTTAATTTAAGTTTGCATTTTTTGCTGAAAGGCAAGTTTCTATGAACCATAAAATGATACGGTATACGCTGGGCGTAATACTCTCATTTGAGGCTGTATTCCTGCTTATACCTATAATTACGGCGCTATGCTATGGGGAATGGGACGCGCTATTTGCCACGTTGCTAACAGCGGCTATCTGTTTAGCTATATCCCTGCCATTCATAGCAAAGCAGCCAAAGACCACCGAGGTCTTTGCAAAAGAGGGGTTCGTCATAGTATCCCTATCGTGGATAGTACTCTCGTTCTTTGGCTGTCTGCCCTTCTTCTTCTCGAGATCTATTCCCAATTTCATAGACGCGTTTTTTGAAACCGTATCCGGCTTTACTACCACGGGCTCAAGTATAATCCCCTCGGTTGAGGATATGCCTAAATCCATGCTGATCTGGAGATCCTTTACACATTGGATCGGCGGTATGGGAGTTCTCGTTTTCGTTATGGCTATCCTCCCTCTCTCGGGCGCACAGAATATGCATATCATGCGCGCCGAATCTCCCGGCCCTACAGTATCAAAGCTCGTGCCGAGAGTTAAGAAAACGGCATCTATACTTTATCTGATTTATATTGCCCTGACGGTCCTGATGTTCTTTATGCTCGTCTTTGACCCCGGAATAACCGTATTCGAAGCGATAAATACCGCAATGGCGACAGCCGGTACGGGCGGCTTCGGATTCAGAAACGACTCGATGTTCTCTATGTCGAGCTACGTGCAGATAATCGTGACCGTGTTTATGCTTCTCTTCTCCTTGAATTTCAACTCGTATTACCTTATACTCAAAGGAAAAATAAGAGATGCGTTTAATACCGAGATCATCGTATTCCTCTGTATAGTGGTATCCGCAATAGCTATTATCACCGCGGACGTCTACCTCAACAATTCCTTAGTCTCTCCCTCAGGCGAGGCGATAAACGGCAGCTTTGGCAACGTACTAAAGCACGTATCGTTTAACGTGGGAAGTATAATATCCACCACAGGCTTCGGAACTGTAGACTTCCAGCACTGGTCGGCACTCTCTCACTTCATCCTTATAATGCTGATGTTCTGCGGTGCGTGTGCAGGCTCTACCGGAGGCGGCTTCAAGGTCTCAAGAATAGTAATTCTCTTTAAGGCTATGCTCCGTGAGTTCGGAAACCTCATCCATCCCAACCAGGTCAAAAAGGTTTCTATCGACGATAAGCCGCTCGATAATTCGGCAGTACATTCGGTTCTTACTTATCTGACGACCTACGTATTCATCTTCTTCGGTTCACTATTACTTCTTTTTGTCGGAGAGTCTGTTTTCAATCCCGGAGCTGTGGATCCTTCTGCGAATTTCATGACAAACTTTACCGCTGTAACAGCGTGCTTCAACAATATAGGCCCCGGTCTTGAAGCGGTAGGCCCTACACAAAACTTCGCGCACTTCTCCCCTGTCGGAAAGCTTATACTTTCTTTTGATATGCTCGCCGGAAGACTTGAGCTCTTCCCGATGCTTATCCTCTTCACTCCTTCCACTTGGAAGAAATAATCAGGAGATTTTTCAATGAATGAACTTAAGAAAAAATACGGTCTGATAACAGCTATCTGTATGGTTGTCGGTATCGTAATCGGCTCAGGAGTATTCTTTAAGGCCACCCCCGTGTTCACTAACAACGGCGGAGATATGTTAAAGAGCCTTCTCACCGTACTAATAGTAGGCGTGCTTATGACTACCTGCGCCTACACCTTCTCCATCCTTGCGAGAAAGTACTCTAAGGTAAACGGTATCGTTGACTATGCCGAGGCAGAGGTAGGCGACGGACTTGCATACAGCATAGGCTGGTTCGTGTCAGTAATCTACTATCCCGTAATCACCTCCACCCTCGCTTTTGTAAGCTCGAATTACACCTGCGCGCTCTTTGAGATAGACAATGCCAACATAAGATTGCTCATCACGGCATCCTATATGACTCTGTCATTCCTTCTCAATATCGTCTCTCCGAAGCTCTCGGGTAAATTCCAGGTGTCCACCACTGTTATAAAGCTCATACCGTTGCTCGTTATGGCTATAGTCGGTACAGTTGTCGGTATTATGAACGGTCAGACCGTTACAAACCTCACCGCAGACACAGCGGCTCTCACGCAGTCTGCAGGCGGATTCTTCGGAGCTGTAGTAGCATTTGCTTTCGCATATGAAGGCTGGATCATCGCTACCTGTATTAACGCGGAGCTGCACGACGCGAAGAAAAATCTTCCGAGGGCTCTTGTCATCGGTACATTCATCGTAATTGCAATTTATATCGCATATTTCGTAGGCATAGCCTCCGTTCTCTCCACCGAGGAGATCATGGCGGCCGGTGATAATCTTCCTAAGATAGCGTTCTCAAGACTGCTGAACAACGAGGTCTTTGGCACCGTTGCATACGTATTTATTATCATATCCTGCCTCGGCACTATGAACGGTGTGACGATCGGCAACTGCCGCGGTCTCTATTCCATTGCGGCAAGAGGTCAGGGCCCGTCTCCCAAAAAGCTCGCAAAGCTGCACGATAAATGGAATATGCCGGTAAGAGCGGCTCTTATCACATTTATAATTGCGGCAGTATGGATGCTACAATGGGAATTCGGTCTTATGCGCAGACAGCTCCCGGCGATCATCGGCTGGGAAAACGACGAGTTGCCTATAATCACGCTGTATGCACTTTATATTCCCATATTCATCAGCATGATGGTAAAGTCGAAGGGTATGCACCCCGTAAAGAGATTTGTATTCCCCTCTCTCTCCATCCTCTCCTGCCTGTTTATGATATTCTGCGCATTCCGTGCATATAAAGAGCAGGCATTCTACTATCTCTTCGTATTCGCCTTTATAATGCTCATAGGACTTATGTTCTACAGAGATAAAAAAGGCAGAACGATGATATACAAATTCTTCTACAAATAATAGATATTTATTTTGCGCCGCATACTTGACAATGCGGCGCATTATTGTTACTATAAGTATGACATTAAAAAAAGGAGACCGATATGCTCAAGACAAAGCTTATTTCATCGCTCGAAAAAGTCTTTATAGATGACAAAATAGACTCATTTGCCGATGTTGACAAAGTAACGGCGTTGCGCGGTGAGAGATTCTCGTGTCAGCTGCTTTACGTTGACGAGGGGCCCGACTATACACTTCCTCTCCGTCCGTTTGTTACCGTTACCCTCGGTGGCTCGCTCAGTAAATACGCCACCTTGCGCGACGTGCGTAACGTACCCGTAGACAGACCTATAAACCCCGAAAAATACGACAGTCAGTATCTGCGTACCGTACCCGGCATATATCCCGATCTTCTGACTCCCCTGCGATATGGCGGAAAAGCTGTGATAGGGCGTGATAAGCTGCGCTCAATCTGGATAGAGATCGAGCCCGACAAATCGCTTGACGGTGATATGGATCTGACCGTTACCTTATCCTACGAGAACGTAAGCGTCACCCACACTCTCTCCGTGTATATTATCCCGATAGATATTCCGAAAGAATCCATCAATTACACTCAGTGGTTCTACTGCGATTGTCTGGCGGACTACTACAACGTCCCTGCTTGGTCTGAAAGACACTGGGAAATCGTAGAAAACTTCGCACGCCTGTACGTCAAGCGCGGAAGAAATATGATCTATACTCCTCTGCTCACACCCGCTCTCAACGTTCTCCCGCCCTTCGAAAGAACACCCAGCCAGCTCGTTGACGTAACCTTGTCGGACGGAGAGTATACCTTTGGCTTTGACAAGGTGGACAGATGGATAGATATGTGCGACAGGCTCGGCATTGAATACCTTGAAATCTCTCACTTCTTCGATCAGCACAGAGCGGCTCACTCGGCAAAGGTATATGCAAGTGTCGACGGGGAGATAAAGCAGATTTTTACGTGGGACACCCTATCTGATGATCCCGAATACGTAAGGTTCCTGCGCGAGATGGTATCCGCATTTGTAGAGCATATGAAGGCCCGCGGTGACGACAAGCGTTGCTACTATCACATTTCAGACGAGCCGTATCTTGACTATCTCGATCACTACACCAAAATAAAAAACAGTATTGCGGACGTTGTGGACGGTTATCCGATAATCGACGCTCTTTCCGATTTTGAATTTTACAAGACCGGAGTGCTGTCACATCCGATACCGACAACCACAAGTGCTATGACCTTTATCGAAGAGGGCGTGCCGAATCTTTGGGTATATTACGCGTGCGGCGAGCTCGTTGGCTATTCCAATTCTTACGTAGCTATGCCATCTTGGCGCACACGTTCAATAGGAATGCAGCTTTACAAGTATAACATCGCAGGCTTCTTGCACTGGGGCTTCAATTACTACAACAACCGTGCCTCGGGTGATGCGATCAACCCGTATCTCGACCTCGGCGGAGAGGATTGGGTGCCTGCAGGCGATACGTTTGCCGTATATCCCGCTCAGGACGGCACACCGCTTGAGTCCATACGCTCGATTACGATGGACGAGGCTATGCAGGATATACGCGCCATGCGCCTCGCAGAGTCATTTACTTCACACGGTGAGGTAGTAGCAGCTATGGAAGCAGCTCTCGGCAGAGAGATAACCTTTGACCGCTGTTGCGAAAGTGCTGAGGAGATGCTCCGTGTAAGAGAAGCGGTAAATGACATTATAAAAAGATTTAACTAATAACAAAGAGCAAGGATAAAAGGACCAAACCTTCTATTCTTGCTCTTTTTTTGCAATATTTTATTTTATCTCTTGCTCTAAATCTTCAAATATTCCTGATGAGAAAAACTCCACTACGGTTATCTCAATCCCATCACAAATTTTCTTTATAGTAGATACCGTCGTGCTTTTATTTCTTTTAGAAACTATGTTATTCAACGTAGATTGAGTTATACCGGAGGTTATTGCCAATTTATTTAGCGTAATGTTTCTTTCTCTGCATAATTCTTCTATCCTTATTCTACACGCTTCACCAATAGTCATAGATCACACTCCCTTTCAATGTATATCTTAACTCTTTTGAATTGAAAAGCTTAACTCAAAAGAGCTGACTTTGGTGTTTGCCTGTGTTATTGCGTTTTAAAACAGCATAATTAGAGATAATATCGAAATATGCAAAAATAGAAACAAACGGATAGAACGAGCAGTATCCCATGCTTCGTAAAAACAAGTCTTTGAAACAATGGGAGCGACAAAGCCCCCCTATAAAATAAAAGCAGAGAAATAATTGACACAACAAAAAAACCTTCCGTACTTTGCGTGAAATTTAGATACGCAATGCACCGAAGGTTTTATAACTTGTGAATGTAAAAAACGAAGAGTGTGAGATGGCACTCTCAATTTTATGTATGAGCGCATTTAAAATACATCACTCGATTGTGGGTATATTATCAGAAGAATAAAATTTTAATTTCCCTTCCAAATATGTTTGGATGTCTTCATCAACCAACACAATAATTCCATTGTTTAGTATATAACTTCCGTTAAGAGAAACCTGTGCAATAGATACTATTGAATTATAGTAATCATCGCGCAAATCTATAAGGTATCCACATCCAATGCATGAAGCAAAATCGCCATTATCAACAACATCGGAAGCTACAACAATATGATTTTCTATTTTCGCACCACTTCCACAAACGCAACTACATTTATGAGTATATCTATTCAAATATACATAAATATTGTTGATATGCTCTTCATAAAATGTATATTCCAATCCCACAACATTATTTATACATTTATGATGTGTATCGTTATGAGCGATTCTACTATAATCTTGCATCTCATTTTCGGCAAATGTGGCAACATATCGGCAATACTTACATTTATAATAATCCGTCGCTCCGTAACTCGCAACAGCCATCATATTCCCACCGGACAGCGCATGATTATCACCACAATACCCATAAGCACTATAATTGTATCCGTCCAGGCTACCGACATTCCTTACACCATTGCAAATAGAACACACAATTTTATACTCGCCATTGCTTTGAAGTCCACAGTTTAGCCACTTATGATCACCGTCTGTATGAAAACCTCTCGTTATGGCAACTCCGGCAATATCTTTGTAAGTGATATCATATGATCTATCGGTTATAGGGCGTCCATATCCCATTAATATTTCATGATGATGTTGTTCGTTAGTATTCGCATCACATAAAACATCCACATCAGACAATCCGAGGACATGTCCAAGCTCATGCGCTCCAGTTATTTCGCGAAGTGCATAAACCTCATCAGCAGTATTGAAGCCGTTAACGTAAAAATTATTAGCAGATACCATCATTCGCCACTCGTTACAATGTTTATGATTCTGCTCATCAGGCTCTATAAATTCACAAGAACCTCCTGTAACGGTTGTGGCCACATACAACGTATCATATCGTGGATATATTGTTAAGTTGTGATCCTCCGCCGTTCCTTCGACAACATTAATTATTTTATGCTTTACCAAATCACCTGTATCACTGTAAGAATAAAAATAAACATTATTCCATTTTTTCATACTAGTTGCATAAGAATTCTTAATATCTTGTGCTACGTCTTCTGACACATGTGTTGTCCACGTATATGTGCCATCTATTGAAGCTTCCTCGAAATAATATTTTATTGTATCTACTTCATCCGCTAGATGTCGATTTCCATTTGGACTTTCTAAAATATACCACGTTTTATCAACTTCATCACCACTATCACCTGCACACATATCATAATCAATATCTAATATGGATTGGTGAGCAATAGAAGTGAATGAACCGCCTACAAAATAATGTATAACAGCAATTATTGCTATAAATAACGCTGTGCTCTTTTTTTTAATCTCCATTCAAATTCTCTCTCCAGCCATGATCTATATTTGAATTTAGTTCAAAAGTATATCAATAAAGTTTTCCAAAGAAATAGTTGAATATATTACTGTACGATCATCATATGCAATACTGTAGTTTCCTTTTTCCATCACGCTCATCAGAACGTCGTAGTATGCGCCAAAATCGTAGCTATAGTCCCATTCGGAATTCTGTTTTCCATTACTGTGAATCGCATACATATAAAAGGTGAGGTAACAGCCGTCGTCTAAATACGTACAAGGGATCGTAACCATAGAATGATAGTATATCGATTTGGTATAATACATCGTGTCTGTTTTTTGCGAAAATTTGTTCAACTCACAATAGGGATAATTTAAATAAATGAAAGTATCGTCAAACTTCACAGAAGATCTAATGTTATATCCCTCCTCAAAAGTAGGGGTATAAATCTGAAAATGCTCCATATCAGGTGTTATTCTTTCATTAGAAACTATATCTGTAACAGTCAATGATCTGTTCACTTGAAAAACAACTGTCCATTTCACCCCATTGTAATATTCTTTAATTTCCGATTCATCCTTGTATCCCACCCAAGTATAATCTCTAGAACAACAATATCCGGACTCGTCATGTTTTTCTTCAGGATTATAATAACCGCAAACAAAATAATAATTATCAGGATCAAACGCCACGTGTAAAGGCTGCGTGCCACCCTTTACATGATCAATTTTTTGAAAGAGTGATCTGCCGAGGATTTGATACTGATACAAATATTGATCCAAATAAATAATCAATGTTGTGATAAGGTTGCTTTCTCGATCTAGTTCGCCTTCAATATTCACCGTGGTATTATTGTTTCCACCGTTGTTCTCAGCCGGAGGGGTGTTTTCCTCTTCCTTTTCCTGTTCACTATTGTTTTCACCGTTATTTTCATCCGAAGGGATGTCATTCCCTTCATTTTCTTGACTAGGTTCTTGCTTTTGCTCCTCTTCAATCTGTTGCTTGATGATAGGCTCATTTAGGAATGAACAACCGGAAAGGCAACCAAATAACAAAGCAAATATTACTGCGATCGCAAACGCTTTGCTCATATTTTTCTCCTTCCTTTACAAATCAACTTTTCAGTTAAAAATCAGATCAATTACGATAACAACATTTTCTTATTACTATGATTATAGCTTCTTTTTAATTATTTGTCAAGCTCAGCACATCTAAAAAAAGGAAACGCGAAATTAATTCGCGTTCCCTTTTTTGATAAAGATTATATTAAAGATTATAGTATCTGTCAAACTCTGCGGGATGAGGGATCTTAGACATCTCGCGGCACTCGTCACGCTTAGACTTGATGAAGTTCTTGATGAGCTCCTCGGGGAATACGCCACCGGCGGTGAGGTAGTCGTGATCACCTTCAAGAGCATCGAGCGCGTCCTCAAGTCTTGTGGGGAGATGAGAGAGCTTTGCCTTCTCCTCGTCGGAGAGATGGTAAAGGTTCATATCATAGGGGCCCCATCCGTTTGCGTGAGGATCTATCTTATTCTTGATGCCGTCAAGACCTGCCATCAATATCGCTGCATAGCAGAAATAGGGGTTACAGGTCGCATCGGGGTTTCTCAGCTCAAAGCGGCGCTTCTCGGGGCTCTTGGCATATGCGGGGATTCTGATAACCGCGGAACGGTTAGAGGTAGCATAGCCGACCGTAACCGGAGCCTCAAAGCCGGGAACAAGTCGCTTGAAGGAATTGGTCGAGGGGTTGGTTATAGCGCAAAGAGAGTTGATATGCTTGAGAAGTCCGCCCATGAAATAGTGCGCACTCTCGCTGAGATGAGCATAGCCGTTATCATCAGAGAACACGGGCTCACCGTTCTTAAGGAGAAGCATGTGCACGTGCATACCGCTTCCGGCCTCGCCATAGACAGGCTTTGGCATAAACGTTGCGCTCTTACCGTGCTTAAGGGCGGTGTTGTGTATGATATACTTTATCATCATAGTGTCATCAGCCATCTTGGACATCTTGCCGAGCTGAGGCTCGATCTCAAACTGTCCGGATGCGGCAACCTCGGGATGATGGTAGTTTATCTCAATGCCCGCGTCAAGCATATGCATTACCATCTCGCTGCGGCACTCGTAAGAGGTGTCAAAGGGCTTTGCTATGTGATAATTCTTCTGCTTGGGAACTACAACTCCCATACCCTCTGTCGCGCTGTTCCAATAAGACTGATTTGCATCAACCGAGAAGCCTATCTCTCTGCCGCTGACCTCCCAGCCAACGTTGTCAAAGAGATAAAACTCAAACTCGGGAAGAATGAGCATAGTATCCGCAATACCGAGGTCCTGCATATACTTCTCTGCCGCGAGAACTATATTTCTCGGATACTGAGGAAGCGGACGGTTCTCGGGGGTGTCTATGATCATCGCATTACCCGTCATAGTAAGAGTGGGTACTGTGCAGAATGGGTCTATCATAGCGGTGTCGGGATCGGGAATGAATACCATATCGCTCTTCTCTACCACGGCATAGCCGTAGTTGGAAGCATCAAATCCGATGCCGTACTTCATAGTCTCCTCGGAAAAATTCTCCGCGGGGATAGTAACGTGGCGGTACTGACCGTTGATATCAACCATCTTAAAGTCCACCATTTTTATGTTATGCTCATTTATAAGAGCAATAACGTCCTGTACTGTTTTTGACATTTTGTCCTCCAAAATATTTTGCTTTGCGTATCATTATATCATTATAATCGGAAATAGTCAATAGACGATATGAAAATCACACAACGTCATATCCCGCGTCGGTTATAGCCGCGCGGCAGGCCTCGGTAAGATCCGAGGACATCTCCAGCACTACCGTACCCCTCTCGTGACTCGGTGTCGCAAGTATAACCCCGTCAATCGCCTCGCACGCCTTCTTTACTCTTGCCTCGCAGTGCGGACACATCATTCCCTCTACCTTTATTGTTACAGTCATCGTATCATTCTCCTTTATATCACTTTGTATTTCTGTTTTTTCGTCAGTATCTACCGTTTTTTCTTTACACGGGCAGGGCTCTCCGGCAACCTTCTTCGGTTTCCACAGATTTAGCCTCAATGCGTTTGAGACTACCGAGAAGCTCGAGAGACTCATCATCGCCGCACCTATCATAGGGCTAAGAGACAGGCCGAAAAGACCTGCGGCAAGCGGTATGCCGATACAGTTGTAAAGAAACGCCCAGAAGAGATTTTCACGCACGTTTCTGAGAGTTGCGCGTCCTATACTGAGAGCGTACGCGACCTCGCGCACTCCCTTGCCGATGAGCACCACGTCAGCGGCATCTATAGCGATATCCGTACCGTGACCGATGGCCACTCCGACGTCTGCTCTCGTCAGAGCGGGAGCATCGTTTATGCCGTCGCCAACCATAGCCACCTTGCCGTTTTCCATAAGAGAGCGTATTATTTCTTCCTTGCCGTCCGGTAATACGCCGGCTATAACCTCGTCTATGCCGGCATCCGATGCCACAGCGCGCGCTGTGCGCTCGTTATCTCCCGAGAGCATGATCACTCTGAGTCCCATAGACTTGAGATATGCGACACTGCCCTTGGCATCAGGCTTAAGGCTGTCCATCACCGCTATAGTACCTATATATTTTCCGTCAAGGACAAACGCAAGAGGAGTTTTTCCCTCTCCCGAGAGTCTTTCGTATATTTCCGTAGGGACCTGTACACCGAGTGTGTCACTTGCTGCGGAAAAGCTGAGGGCGTAAAGCTCGGAATTGCCTATTTTTCCGTACACGCCTCGGCCTGCGCGAGCCTCAAAATCAGAGATCTCATAAGATGCGGCATCTATCTGCTTGGCATATGATACTATGGCAAGAGCTATCGGATGCTCGCTTTTTATCTCGATAGAGTAGGCGTATGAGATAAGCTCACTCTCACTTACTCCGCACGGTATAATATCGGTGACACGCGGCGCACCTACCGTGAGTGTGCCCGTCTTATCCATTACGACAGTATCTACTCTGCCCATTTCCTCGATAGCTGCGGCACTTTTAAATAACACACCGCGTCTGGCGCCTACTCCTGAGCCTACCATAATTGCAACGGGCGTTGCCAAACCGAGAGCGCACGGACAGCTGATAACGAGCACGGATATTGCTCTCGCTATAGCAAAACCGAAGCTCTCACCGACCGCGATCCAACCCAAAAGAGTTATAAGCGCAATACCGAGGACGCTCGGTACGAATATAGCGGATACCTTATCCGCCAGCTTTGCGATAGGAGCTTTCGAGCCCGATGCCTCCTCGACCATCTTGATTATGCCCGCAAGCACTGTGCCCTCGCCAACCTTAGTGGCTCTGACGGTTATAAAGCCCGATTTGTTGATGCTGCCGCCGTATACGGTATCACCGCATAATACATCACGGGGTATACTCTCTCCCGTAAGCATAGACTCATCTACAGCTCCTCCGCCGGATATTACCTCACCGTCCGTCGGAATACTCTCGCCGGGTCTTACGACAAAAACGTCACCGATTCTCACCTCATCGACCGATACAGTCCTCTCAACCCCGTCAACAAGGAGTGTCGCGTATTTTCCCTTAAGACCTATAAGTCCTGCAAGAGCACTCGTAGTCTTACCCTTTGCGCGTGCCTCAAGCATCTTGCCAAGAGTTATCAGGGCGAGTATCATAGCAGCAGATTCAAAATAGAACTCGTGAAGATAAGCTCCTCCGTCACCGCCGCCAATCACGTCATAGCTCATAGCGATAAGCATGGCAAAGCTATAGCCAAAAGAGGCGAGCGAGCCGAGAGAAACAAGAGTATCCATATTTGGAGCGCGGTGTATGACACCTTTAAATCCGCTTATAAAGAAACGCTGATTTATAACCATTACAGCTCCCGAGAGGAGCATCTGTAAAATACCGTTTGCCAGAGGATTTTCTTTAAACGGATCAGCAAGACCTATCATATGTCCCATAGACAGATACATTATACCGATAACGAGTGTCAGGGATACAAAAAGCCTGATCAGAAGCACACGGGTAGCTCCGTCCCTCTCTGTCGACTTGTTCTGCTTTTCCGCTCCGTCGGTTTCCGAAACGCCGTATCCTGCATCGGTAACCGCCTTTATGACCTCGCTCCTCGATGCCTTCCCCATCACCGTCATATCTCCTGTCAGAAGATTAACGGCGCAGGAATCAACCCCATCAAGAGAGCTGACGGCCCTCTCAACACGTGCCGAGCAAGCGGCACAGCTCATACCTGTAACCTTATATTTTTCCATTATTTCATGAACCTTGAGATAACTCCGACAAGCTCGTCGAGCACCTCATCCTTTCCGCTGAGCACGTCCTCTTTCACACAAGACTTCACATGGCTATCGAGAAGAGCCGTGGAAAACGAGGTCAAAGCTGACGATACGGCCTGCACCTGTGTCAGAATGTCAACGCAATAGGCATCGCGCTCCACCATTCCCGCAACTCCCCTGACCTGCCCCTCAATGCGGCGAAGTCTGTTAAGAAGCTGTTGCTTTTCTTCCTCACCGCGAGCCTTAGTCCCGTGGCACATCGGACAGGTATTCTCTTTCTTTTCCATATAGTATCTCCTATATTAAAAGTATTATCACCTATATTATATACCCCTCGGGGGTATTTGTCAATACCCACGTATTGCCTTGTACCGTAACCGCGCAATACCGTTTTGCCTGCAGAATACAGAAAAAGAGAGGACATTTCGGCTACAGACCGATTTGTTCTCTCTTTCTGCTTGTTTAGGTGTTATCAAAAGCTGAGCTTTCAATTCGCGCAACCGAGAGGTTGCAATTCATCACGTCTTCTCCGTTAAGAATATTACGTATTCCGTAGGCCTTATAGCCTCATTCCATCTATCAGTTAAAGCTGATAGTCAGCTCGTAATTGAACTTCTGATATATTACTGCCGACGGGTCATACTTTTTCTTAACCTTCACGTAAGGAAGATAGGTATCTACGGATTTTTGATACACGTACGGTGTTGCGGTCGAATAAAAGTCCTCAAAGAAGCGGGATAAGGCCGTATTGGCGTATGCTCTCGGCTCAAGCTCCCTTTTGTAGATGAAGCAAGTACCGATATCCAATTCGCACTCTGCGTATTCTCCGATATCCATACTGATCGCACTCTGTACTACGTTGCGCGCTCCCTGACTCGCAAAGTTCTTGGAATATGCGGAATATGCCGAGAAGTAGTATCCGTACGCATCGTTTACGGGATCGGTGGGATATTTTTCTACGTACCAATTGAATGCATCTGTGTTAATCTGTCCGTTATTTATATACGTACGGACGTCTGCGATATCCTTGAGTGCCTCAGCCCTCTCTTCATCGGTGTACTCCTTGAAATCAGGTCTGCCGGTATCAGAATCCGTGACATACTTTCCGTCCGTGCGGATTATAAGCAGACTTACGCAGGAATAATTGTTTACAAAGTACTCATCGCACTCCGACATAAAGTTGCCCGAGGAAAGTGATGCTCCGTCGTAGCCGAATATGACCTGCTGCGCCTTCTCTGCCTTGTAAAGCAGCTTGGCAGCCCTTTTGAAATCGCGGAAATCAAAGCCCATCGTAGCTCCGATCTCGTTAAAGCGCGACTTGTTGCCGTCAGCTCTGTATGCAAGAACCTCTTCTATCGATTTCTTGATCGCGTCCTTATCATCCTTGGTAAGCCTTGAATTTCTGTCAAAAAGATAATTGCCTATAAGCACAGACTTGAGATACTTCTCTGTATTTTCCTGAAGCACCTGTCCGTAGGTTTTTCCGCCGCCTGCGTCACTCTGCCAGAATTCATCGTCATCGGTACACTTGATACCGCTTTTTGCAAGCGTGCTCATAAAGTCCTTCTTGTAGGTGGCACTGAGATAATTCGCCTCACCTCTATATAAGTATACGCCCTTGTAAACCATTACCGCACGTATGTTTCTGATAATAGCTATAGTACCGAGTACAAGACCGGTAAGCAATACCAGACCGAGAAACACGGCGGTAAATATACGGAACACTTTTTTACTGTTTTCCATACAAACTTCCTCTTTTTTCTTGTTATTTAACGTCCCGATACGAGGGGCGTGTTACTTTTTTGCGATGCCTGAGTCATCCTCACTCTCCATAGCCGCTACGTAGTCCGACATAATTTTTGCCGCCACAAAGGTGGGATCCTCATCCTTTCTGAGTCTGTAAACTATCAAGGGAGAGCCAAGTCCTACGAAGGAAAGCGAGCGGTTTGCCGCAAAGAGCTCCGACCATACCGCAAGATCCGGCTTTTCGGTGACAAAGGTAAGCTTCATTCCCGAATGTTCGATCTTCTTGATTCTCGCACGCTCCGCAAGTGATTTAGCCAAAGCAACGTCGAGCAGTCTTTCCACCGTTTTCGGTACGTCTCCGAATCTATCCGAGAACTCATCGTAAAGATCGTCTCTTTCCTCGCGTGTCTCGATGAAGGATATCTTTTTATACATTTCCATTCGAGCCGCAGAAGACTTTACGTAATACTCGGGGATATGTGCCGAGAGTCCGATGATGATCTGAGACTCAAATCTCTCCTTGCCTATCTCTCCGCGTTCCTCAAGCACGGCCTCGTTCAAGAGCTTTATATACAGATCGTATCCAACACTCTCAATATATCCGTGCTGCTCTGCACCGAGCAGATTTCCCGCTCCGCGTATCTCAAGGTCGCGAAGCGCTATTTTGAATCCTGCACCGAATTCAGCAAACTCTTTTATAGCCTCAAGTCGCTTTTCGGCAACCTCGTTAAGATGCTTGCCCTTGCGGTATGTGAAATACGCATATGCCTGTCTTTCGCTTCTTCCGACACGTCCGCGTATCTGATGCAGCTGAGAAAGTCCGAATCTCTCAGCGTTTTCAATGACGAGAGTATTCGCGTTGGGAAGATCGACACCCGTTTCAATGATCGTAGTGCATACAAGTATATCAACCTCGCCTCTCACAAGCATCTGCCATATGTCCTCGAGCTCCTCTTTTTCCATCTGTCCGTGCGCATAGGTTACACGGGCCTCGGGCAAAGCCTCGCTGATTCGTCCGGCAACAAGATCTATATCATCTATCTTGTTATACAGATAAAGTGTCTGTCCTCCGCGCGATAGCTCACGGCGGAGAGCATCTATGATTATACCCTCATCATGTTCGAGCACGTACGTCTGTACGGGACGTCTCTCACCCGGAGCTTCATCCAACACGGATATATCGTTAATGCCGCTCATCGACATATTGAGAGTTCTCGGAATCGGTGTCGCCGAGAGCATAAGCGTGTCGACGTTTTTTGCCATCTCGCGCAGCTTTTCCTTTTGGACTACTCCGAATCTCTGCTCCTCGTCAATGATAAGAAGTCCGAGATCACGGAAGGTAACGTTCTTTGAGAGAATGGCGTGTGTACCGATAAGCAGATCCACAGATCCCTTAGCGGTTTTAGCTATTATTTCGGCGCGTTCCTTTGGCTTCTTGAACCTGGAGAGCATCTCCACGCTTACTCCGTAGCCTCTCATACGCGAGAGTGCTGTCTGATAGTGCTGGAGCGCAAGAATGGTAGTAGGAACGAGAAGTGCTACTTGCTTACCGCCGAGTATCGCCTTGAATGCCGCGCGCAACGCGACCTCGGTCTTGCCGAATCCAACGTCACCGCAAAGCAACCTGTTCATAGGAACGGGGCGCATCATATCAGCCTTTATTTCATGTATGGCTGCAAGCTGAGAATCGGTCTCCTCGTATTCAAATTCCGAGTCAAACTCCGCCTCAAGCTCGGTATCCTTAGGAAATGCAAAGCCGGGAGTCCTTTGTCTTTCGGCATAGAGGTTTATCAGATTCTTGGCAATATCCTTAACTGCTGCTTTTGCTCGCGATTTGGTTCTCTGCCAGCTTCCGCCTCCCATCTCGGAAAGCCTAACCGTGCCGTCTTTAGCGCGGTCGCCTATATATTTGCCTATCATTTCAAGGCGGTCGCAGGGTACGAACAGCTTATCCGTTCCCGCGTATCTTATCGTGATGTAATCCTTTGTAACGCCGTCGACCGTTACGGTCTCTATGCCTTCGAAAAGGCCTATACCGTAGTTGGCGTGTACGACGTAGTCGCCTACGGAGAGATCCGCGTGGCTCATCAGTCTTTTACCTGCTCCGCCGACTCTTTTAAGTATTCTTTGCTGTCTGCGGCGCTGCATAATAGCCTTGCCCTTGTCTACTGACATCGAAAGAACGGCTATCTTAGGGCCGATGAGATCAAAGCCCTCATATGCGCCCACACCGACACACACTTCTCCGCCCGAGGCCGATGTTATATCAAAGTTGTCCTCGCGCGCCACACATCTTGCGTAGATATCGTGAGATGCGAGCACCTCGACAAGAGAATCAGCTCCCTGCGCATTATCGCAGAGGATCAACGTGCGGTAAAGTCCCTTTCTGAGAGCGAGTATATCCTCTATAAGCATAGAGGTATTGCCTGTGCCTCCGTAGGATACCGTACGTCTTGAACGGAAGCCAAAGAGTCCCGCAAGCTTTTCTGAGCCAACGCCTCCCGCAAAGGAGTTGACGTGTATGCTCATCGACTTTGAGAGGATATCTCTATAGTACGCGATATCGGCAGAATATCTTGCCGCCGCCCGTGACACCGAGCCTGCGGAGAGCATACCTTCTCTGTCCGAGTCAATTCTCGCGATATACTTCTCCGCATTTTCGCGGCATCCATTACTGCCCACAATTATAACAGTGGGTGTTTTTTCTCTATCATAGTAGTCAAAAAGACAACTATTGTTTTCATAAATGAGTCCTAAATATTTATCTCTGAAATTCAGATCAAGATTTCCCTTGACGGTCGCCAGCTCATTCTCAAGCCTCTCTCTTATCTCATCGGAGATAGACGCGTTCTTCAGCAGCTTATCAATTTCACTCGCGATCCTTTCTTTTGCCGCAGAAGATACCAACACCTCACGCGCAGGGAGAAGGGATATTTCCTTAATAGAATCGAGTGCTCTTTGCGATATAGGATCAAAGGATGCGAGTCTGTCTACCTCGTCTCCGAAGAACTCCACTCTGCACGGAGATTCCATATCCGCGCCCCAAAAGTCTACGATACCGCCGCGCTTGGCAAACTGACCGCGTGCTTCAACAGAATCTACGGTGGCAAATCCCATGCGTGAAAGTCCTGCAGCGAGCTTCTCGGGGGCGATCTCATCTCCGAGCTTTAAGGATAGTGAACAATCGTGAAGTATCTCTTTCGGCATCGTGTATCCAAGCGCCGCAGAAGGAGTTGTCACTATAGCGTCAAGGCTTCCGTCATCAATACGAGACAAGACGAGTAGCCTCTCACGGTCAACGTCGTGGGAGGCTGAAATGTTATGAAATACCGGTTCGCGGAGCTTGTATTCGGCCACGCGAAGTCCCGAGCGCAGGAGCATTGAATAAATCTCGCTTCTCTCGGTGTCGTCTGCTGTCAGGATGAGCGCGGGAAGTCTTCCGAGCGCAGAATTTTCTATCACTGTTTCCGTGATAAACGCGTCACTCGCGCCGCCGGAAAGTCCGTTAATGACTATCGGAAGCGGTGACTCGCGGCGCACATTTTCCTTGAAACAATCAAGAAAAGCACCGAACTCCTTGTCCTGACGAATTACCTTTGATATATTCATTTTCTCTCCGTCCAAGAAAGAAATTACAAGGTTATGCGGATATATCCGCCCTGTTTATTTTGAGTACCTCTGCATCGCTTCGTCTATATCACCGCCTGCGATAAGCGAAGCGGCAGAATATATATCGCCAAGGCGAGCATCAATCAAATCACTATGTTCCTTCGGGAGCTTACCGAGCACCCAGTCTGCTAAGTCGTACTCCGGAGTCGGCTTTTTGCCAACGCCTATTTTGACTCTGGGAAACTCCTCGGAGGCAAGGTGCGCAATTATACTCTTGAGGCCGTTGTGACCGCCTGCAGAGCCCTTGCGGCGTATTCTCATCATACCGGGCTCGAAGCTTATCTCATCGTGCAGAATAAGTACACGCTCCGGCGGTATCTTGTAAAAGGACGCCGCCTCACCGATTGCTACACCGGAGTTATTCATATAGGTTTCAGGCTTCATAAGGAGTACTCTCACCTCTCCGAGCTTAGCCTCTGCGGTGAGCGAGTGGAACTTTGCCCGATCGATCTTCACACCAAGCTTTGCCGCAATAAAGTCTACGGCAACAAATCCGACGTTATGCCTGGTTTTCTGATACTGCTGACCGGGATTTCCAAGGCCTGCTATTATAAAGCTGACGGGAGTTGTATCCGCCTGCTTCTCTATTTTCTTAAATAGGTCGAAAATATTACTCATTTTTCCTCTTTTTCTATTTCATCAAGTTCTGCCTGCCATACCGCCGCAGATGCATCTGAGGGCATACTGAGTCCTGTGCGGGGAGATACCGATATGCGGCTCACTCTCGGGCCGTCGGGCATACAGGAGCGCTTGAACTGTTGGCTGATAAATCTGCGTACAAACACACGCAACCAACCGAGCACCGTCTCTCTGTCGTAAGTATCGGCAAAGACCTCCTTAGCTCTCTCATAGGTGTCCTTAGGGGAAAATCCTAACTCAAGAGTGCACCATATGAAGAAGTCGTGCAATTCGTACGGTCCTACCAAGGACTCGGTGCACTGCGCTATCTCTCCGTCTTTAGGAGGCAAGAGCTCCGGTGATACGGGAGTCGCAAGTATATCTTCAAGTACCGATGATACCTCTTTTTGTTCACTATTGTTTGCAGAATAAATGCTAACAATACGTCTTACCATGGTTTTAGGAACAGACGCATTTACGGAATACATCGACATGTGGTCTCCGTTATAGGTAGCCCAGCCAAGTACAAGCTCGGAAAGATCACCCGTGCCCACGACAAGTCCGCCCGTCATGTTGGCAATGTCCATGATAACCTGCGTCCTCTCTCTTGCCTGTGCATTCTCATAGGTGACGTCGGTAGTTATGCCGTCATGTCCTATATCCGAGAGGTGCTGTGTAACGCTCGCCTTAATGTCAACGGTGCGAAGAGTTGTACCGAGCGCATCGCAGAGCTTCTCCGCATTGGATCGGGTGCGCTTCGTAGTGCCGAAGCAAGGCATCGTAACGCCTATAATATTCTTTCTGCTCATTCCGAGAATGTCAGCTGCTCTCGCGCAGACAAGAAGCGCAAGAGTTGAGTCAAGGCCACCTGAAACGCCTATAACCATCGTCTTGGAATAAGAACGCTCAATACGTGCCGCAAGTCCCTGTGCCTGTATTTCGAGAGCACCAAGACACTCAGCCGTCTCTCCCTCGGGATCTGACGGAAGGAAGGGGTTTTTAGTCAGAGGCGCATTATCCTCTCTGTCAACAAAATCGATAAGCTCCTTGAAATACTCACTGTTGAATTTAGGGCGTCCTACCTTAACTTCTGCTACAATTAAGCTATCCTCGGCAAAAGGAGTAGCCGCGGCAACTATTTCTCCGCGTGATGCGATCACGTTGCGCGCTGAATAAACCGCGTCTGTGGTACTTTCGCCCATTCCGGCCTCCGCAAAAACATACGTACGGTCATCCTTGCCGCTGACAAGTCTTGCGGCCTCAAGGCGTCTTGCTCCCGCACCGATATATTCATCGCTCGCACCGGGACATATAACAACAGTAGTGCTTTTGTCAAGATATCCCGAGCCGATCTCCACCTTTACACTCTTGTCAAAGGGGGTGGGAAAAACAGGATCAAGCGCCAGAGCGGTCATTCGTCCGGCAAAAGCGAATCTGTCCATCTCGTAATCGGGAAGATCAAAGTACGCGATCTCCTCACAGTCGAGGTCATCCGCAGGTACAAGCGCGAATATGTCGCCCTTATACACGACAGCCGTAGCCTTATACACCTCTCCGTCCACCAATGCCGGCAGACCGATAAAGCTCATCATATCAAGCTCTCTCGTCGCGTCAACGAACTCGGCGAGTCCACTCTCTGCACTTTTGCAAAGTGTCTCCTGACGGAACAGATCTCGGCAGGTTGCACCGGTCAAAGTAAGCTCGGGAAAAGCGAGTATCTTAACTCCCGACTCTGCCGCGCGCTTCGCCTCGGCAACACACGCCTTCACGTTATATGCAACGTCGCACAGTCTGATACGGGGTGATACCGCACCGACTTTCACCGTTTTTATTTTTTCCGTTTTTGTTAAAAGCTTCATTTTCTTCTCCTTTTGCTAAGAGAATCGCAGTCGGAAATCCGAGCGCATTACTCCTTCACAAGAATAAGCTCGTTGGCATAGGGCAGCTTCTCAATAGCCTCACAAAGTGTATGCCACTCCGCGAGCTTGTGGCTCTTACGGGCGTAGTAGATATTTATGAGCACCTCGTAATTGAGAGTCACGGTTCTCATCTGGTTATATGATGTGGGAAGAAGCTGAATAATGTTGTGCCAATGCTCCTTCTCCTTAGTCTCGTTATACTTAACACGCTCCCCCTCGAGGAATTCGATAACCGAGTCAAGGCACTTGAGAGCCTCATCGGTCATTCTATCGCAGGAGAAGTCCTCGCGTGTAATTTCTTTTGAGTGAATTCTATGCATAGTGGAGCATGAATTGGCAACCGTGCCTACCTTATAGGTGTCAAATTCCTTCCACCAATAGAATGGCGCGGTGATATCCATCGACACGATGATCTGACGGAGGAACTTTCTGTGGTCACTTCCCGCTGCAGCGAGACGGTGCGCAAGAGAAAGGTCGTTCTCGCCGAGTACAAAGTTTCCTTTTTCATCATAGTAGGAGTCCATCTTCGCCCAGCTATTCATCGGATTTCTTGCTCCCCTGATAGCGTTATCCATATTCATTACCGAAATTCTTTCAACGTTCAGCATTTGAAAACCTCTTTCTGTCTTGTGCCAAAAGGCATACTTATACATTATATCATCTTATATTGTAGCATATATTTAAAGCATTGTCAATTAAAGAAGATAAAAAACACGTGCACGCGCGCGGATTTCTCTTGCGCTCGCTCCCATTGGCAAAAAGACAAAAAAAGAGCTATATCCTACACCTGAGTGCAGAATATAGCTCTTTGTAAAACCGACGTCGCAAAAGCGCTCGACGGTGCTCACGTCTGTGAGATTAAATTACGCCACGGGTACTTTAGAGTTCCAGACAATCGTGAGAATGATTCCGACCAGCATGAAGATTATGCCCGTTATTAAAATGGCAAAATCCACCGGTTTTGAATTCTGACCAAGCTTTCTTTCACGGAACTTAGCATAAGACTCGTGATTTTTTCTGGCTAATGGAACGAACCACTGCACAACGCTATGAAGAACGAAGCTTATACCGATGAATCCGCCCTCGCTGCTGATATAAAGCATGCCTGCAATGGACAGGAAAAGAACACCTGATACAAAGAATCCGTTGGAAAGTCCTGCGAGTATATGTTCGTTACGCCATGGCAAATAGCACAGAAATACGATCAACGAGGCAATACCAAAGCACGCGACGTATTTTAATAAACCTTTATTCTCGGGTCTCACTGTACTCTTACCGTCCGTTACTGGTTTAACTGTGCCTTGTACTTAGCTTCCTCGGCATCGTTGCAGTATACGAAGTGACCGGGAGCAATCTCACGGAGAGAGGGCTGATCTACAGAGTAGTCGTGCTCTGCTATGGGATTGTAGATCACTCTTGTACGCTGCTTCTCGTATATCGGGTCGGGAAGAGGAATTGCAGAAAGCAGAGATTTGGTGTAAGGATGCATAGGATTCTTGAAGAGCTCATCAGAGGATGCAAGCTCAACCATCTTACCGAAGTACATAACGCCGATTCTGTCGGAGAAGTACTTAACTACGGAAAGGTCGTGCGCGATGAAGAGAATGGTCAATCCAAGACGCTCTCTGAGATCGTTAAGAAGGTTGATAACCTGTGCCTGAATAGAAACGTCAAGCGCGGATACAGGCTCGTCTGCGATGATCATTTCGGGCTGCATAACTACCGCTCTCGCGATACCTATACGCTGTCTCTGACCGCCGGAGAACTCGTGAGGATAACGGTCTGCGTGCTCACGCACAAGACCTACAGTCTCAAGAATCTCGTATACCTTTTCGTTGATGTAATCCTTATCGGTGATGCCGTTGATAACCAAGCCCTCTGCGATAATATCACGAACCGTCATACGGGGATCGAGAGACGCGATAGGATCCTGGAAAATCATCTGGATCTGAGTTACAAGCTTTGTATGCTTTGCTATGCGGCGATGCTTCTTGTACTCTTTCTTAAGAGAAGAATATTCGGAGCTGCCGTTTTCCTTAGCCTCGGCGAGCATGGGAAGATACTTCTCATCAAGCTCCTTAACAAGCTTAGCGGAATGTACCTTATCGACCTTGTTCTGGTCATAGTATGCTCTGGCAATCTTTTCTCTGTTCTCGGCAACCACCTCTGCAAGCTTTGCTCTGATCTCTGCGATCTTAGCATCATTTACAGCCTTGTGTCCGAGGTTTGCCTTAGTATCAGCAATCAAGGGATCGATCTCTGCCTTAGCCTGCTTTCTCGCAGCCTTGATAGCGTCAGTGTAAGTTCTGGAGCCGGCGCAAATTCTCTTACCCTTGAAGTAAACGTCACCGCCGGTGATATTGTAAATCTTAATAATGGAACGGCCGGTTGTGGTCTTACCGCATCCGGACTCACCAACGAGACCGAATACCTCACCCTTCTTTATATCGAAGGAAACGTGGTCAACAGCGCGAAGATCCTGTCTGCCGAGACGGAAATACTGACAGAGGTCCTCTACGCGAAGGAGAGGCTCGCTCTCATCATATTCGACTTCCTCGGAGTCGTCCCATTTTCTGTATCTGTTGTAGATCTGACCTATGCAGAATCCGTGCCATACCCAATTCACGCAGAAGGTTTCCCAAACCCATTCTACACAGAACACGGTCCAGAAGCGTTCTACCCAGTTAAAGTAACCGGAATTGGGCTTAGCGTTTTCAACAATAAAGCCTACTGCCGTGTAAATAAGAGCAGCTATTACGATTGCGGATGCAACAACAAGGCCGGGTGCATTAAGGAATGCAGCGGCTATAAGAACGCCTACAGCACAAAGTGCAAACAAAAGTTCGCAAATTAAGCCTAAAAGAAGTGTCTTTTTCATTTTCTTAAGCATCTTCATTACCTCCTTGTGCGGCCTTCATTCTTGCTATACGTTCGCTGATAATCTTGGGAAGCTCAACCTTGGGAGCATTGGGATGCAAGAGCCATGTAGCCGCATAGTGAGTATCGGATACCTGGAACATAGGGGGCTGCATCTCAAAGTCGATCTCAAGAGCATACTTGTTTCTCGCCGCAAATGCGTCACCTACAGGAGGATAGATCATGTTGGGCGGTGTGCCGGGGATGGCGTCAAGCTTCTCGTTGGTATCAAGGTCAGGCATGGAAGAAAGCAGAGCCCATGTGTAGGGATGCTGAGGATCGTAGAATATGTCGTTTGCAGTTCCGTATTCAACGATCTTACCTGCGTACATAACGGCAATTCTGTCCGCCATGTTAGCAACGACACCAAGGTCGTGAGTGATGAAGATAACCGAGAGATTTCTTTCTCTCTTAAGCTTGTTGATAAGCTCAAGGATCTGCGCCTGGATAGTAACGTCAAGCGCGGTGGTGGGCTCATCACAAATAAGGATGTCGGGGTTTGCGGCAAGAGCGATAGCAATAACTATTCTCTGTCTCATACCGCCGGAGAATTCGAAGGGATACTGTCTGTAACGGATACGGGGCTCGGGAATACCAACCTCTTCCATAAGCTTTACAGCCTTTTCCTTTGCGATACGCTTAGTGAGCTTATAAACTACCTGAGAAGCCTTGGACTTAAGGAAGTCAATAGCCTCTACGCAACGCTTATCGAAATCAACGCTGTCCTTATTTTCAATATCCGATTTAAACTTGTTTATAGCACGGTTGATAACGGAAATGATATCCGCAAGCTGCTTATCAAGGTCTGCAACAGACTTGGGAACGACCTTCCACTCAACCTGCTTGCCTCTTGCGATCTGCGCCTCTCTCTTAGCGGTCTGACGTGCGAATCTCTCTTCTTCCTTCTTATTGTTCTCGAGATGGAAGAAGTACTTCTCCACTTCTCTTGTCAGAGAGTGCTCGAAGGTATACGCCACGTTATCCTTGACAACTGCCAAGGGATCTATTGCAAGGGAAACGGTCTTGCTGAGTCTCTTGCAAATCGACTCTGCCTCAGAAGAGGTGAAGTTACCGTTATTAAAGAATTCAAGAGCTGCCTGCAACTCAGTGATTGCATTTTCCTTGTTTCTGAGTGACTTTTCAGCAGAATACTGAATAGCTATCTTCTCAAGGCTGATGAACTCATTCATAAAATCTTCGTTGAGGAAGTTATATGCAAGCTCGTTTGCCTCATCAGCAGTCATAGTACTGAGATCAGCCTCGGGATGCTTGATCATATAATAACCGATTCTGAAGAAGTTATATTTGGGCTGAGCTAACATCTCATTAACGAGATTGCGGATCTCCGTAACAACGCGAACTGTCTCCTCGGACGCCTGACGGCGAAGAGCGGACATAGTAACTACCTTCTTAACCGAGTCAAGCACGGATACCTTGGATTTCTCGGCATTTCTTACCGCCTTAAGGTCTGCGAAGTACTGAGTAAGCTTTTCATCATATCCATGTCTGAAGTACTTATCGTTGCTAACGTCCTTCAGCTTGCGGGTAATGAGCTTAAGTGTAGCGTCGATATCCACCTTCTGATTTTTCTCAGCAAGGAAGAGGAAGTCCTCTGCGATAGCGACAAGCTCTTCTGCGGCAGTACGCGCTGCGCTGTAGCTGTTATCAAGCTCGATAGACTTGATGTTGAATTTATCAAACGTTTTAACAAAGTTGTTAACGTCTGCAGGAGAATAAGTTGTGTTGGACTGTGCTTGAAGCGCGTCCTTCATAGTATCTGCCATAACCTTCAACAGATTGTTGAAGACTACGCGGCCTTCCTTACGGTTAGCCTTGTTTTTAAGGAGCATCGCCTCTGTGATCTGCTTACCGATACGCATGATCGGGTTAAGAGAAGAAAGCGGGTCCTGGAATATCATCGCGATCTTATCACCGCGAAGCTTGTGCATATCCTCCTCGGAGATCTGCATAAGATCCTGGCCGTCATAGAGGATCTCGCCGTTCTCGTGAATAGAGTTTACGGCAGAAATACCCATGATCGCCTTAGAGGTAACCGACTTACCTGAGCCCGACTCACCAACGATCGCGAGGGTCTCGCCCTTGTAGAGATCGAAGGAAATATCACGCACGGCCTGAACCTTACCTGCATCAGTACGGAAGGATATTTTTAAATTATTAACTGATAACTTAATTTCTCTACTCATATTAATCCTCCGCGCCTCTGAGTGACGGGTTGAACGCATCGCGTAAACCGTTACCGAACAAGTTAAAGCTGAGCATCAGCAGGCAAAGGAATGCACAGGGGAAGAAGGCAACGTAGCCCGCATTCGCCATTATGGATTTCTGACCTGCCGCAATAAGTGTACCTACACTGGTGGTGTTTCCTGCCTCAAGGTTGATAATACCGAGGTAGGAAAGGCTGGTTTCGGAATAGATCATAGAAGGAATAGTAAGCGCGCTGCTCGTTACGATAGTACCGAGACCGTTCGGGAAGATATGCTTGAACATGATTCTTCTGTCGCGCGCACCGAGAGTTCTTGCCGCGAGAACGTATTCCTGGTTCTTGAAACGGTAGAACTGCATACGTGTCAAGCTCGCCATTCCTATCCATCCCGTTAGGAAGAACGAAATGAACAGTACCAACGTCTGGCTCGAGGCACCCATGTGATATTTAAGAAGCGTAATAACGATCATCGTCGGAATAGCTCCGAGAATATCGGTGATTCGCTCCATGAAGAGGTCCGTCTTGCCGCCGAAGTAGCCTGCGATAGAACCCCAGATGATACCAACTGTAAAGTTAGCAACTGCTACGACAATTGCGAAGATGAAGGAGAATCTCGCACCGTATGCAAGACATGCGAAGATATCCTTACCGGTAGCGGTAGTACCGAATACGAAGAGGGGCTCGGTGATACCGTCCTTCTTCACCTCGGTGTGGTAGTAGATGTAGTACTCATAGTACTCTGCTCTTACCTCAACACCGCCGTCAACGTTTCTACCGTAAGCGTAGAAGTATCTCTGGCCGTCATCACCTATGAAGCCGTCCTGACCTTCAATTCTGAGAGAGTTGTAATCAGGGATGAGCTTAGACTTCTTCTCATCCGCCTTGTACTTCCAATAGTTAGGAGTAACCTCGCCCTCGGAATTAAGCTTAGGACGAATAATAGCCGCTTTAGGATCCTCGGTAACGTAGTAGATGTTAGCGTCGTACTTGTTTTTCTCCTGAGTAGGTCTGTCAGCATACTTCACTGTAGGATAAAGAACCTGACGTCCCGTTCTGTTCTGATAATCCTGAATAGCAAGATATTCTTCGTTTGTGATTATCTTATACTTACCGAAGCCTACACCGTAGTAGGTATCGTAACGGTAAGAATAAGTGGATCCGCCCTCATCAACGGTAAAGTAATTGTCCTTGATAACCTCTCTGCCTGTCTCCTGAGCGAGAGCAAGGTCCTTGGTCAAGGCAACAAGGTTAGCGTTCTTTTCCTTGCAGCCATCCCAGAAATCAACTCCGAGATTGCTGAAAAGCTTTGACTTAGGAGTTACGTGTGCATATGACATGTCGTAGTACGAAGGCTGGAAAGCTGTGAAGAACGGAGCGATCATAGCAAAGAGAACGAGTATCGCAACAACGATACCGCCTACTACCGCGCCCTTATTCTTGGCGAAACGGCGGAATGCGCCCTGGAAATAGCTGACAGGCTTAGTATCAAACTTACTGTCATGCTTATAGTCGCCTCTGTCGGCGAACTTGAATTTTTCTACGGGGATATTGTTAATATTAGTCATTTCCATAATTACTTAGCCCCCATTCTGATTCTCGGATCGATGAATCCGTAGCTGATATCAATAACTATACCCGCAGTAAGACCGACCAGAGTATAGAATCCGGACAACAGCATGAAGAAATCGTAGTCCTGGAAAGTGATAGTGTTAAGGTAAAGTCCGCCAACACCGTTGATACCGAACATACTCTCGATAATAAGCGATCCGGAAAGAACGCCGATAAACTCACTGAGTATGGACGGGAAGATAACTACCATCGAGTTACGCATAGCGTGTCTGTAGATAGCCTGGCTCTTTGTTAAGCCCTTAGTTCTCGCAAGGAGCATATACTCACCTGTAAGAACCTCGGAAAGCTCTGCACGGGTAAAGCGTGCATATCCCGCAATAGAGCCTAAGCATAGCGCAAATACGGCGGGAATCATCGAATGGAATACTTCCCACGTGAAGTAATTATTGCTCGTAGACATAAGCAACGGGAACCACGCGAGCTTGAAGCAGAATACGTACTGGAGCATAAGCGCAAGTACTATGGAAGGCACGGAGATCAACAGAATAACGAAGATGTTGATCAACTGGTCCTGCCACTTATTCTTCTTAAGAGCTGCGATAATACCGAGGCCGAGACCGATCGGTACACCGATAAGCGTGGAGTAGATATTCAAAAGGATTGTGGGGGGGAGATGGTTAACGAATACCTCCCATATATCCATGTTGAGATATTCACCGTAGGTAGTAACGATACCGAAATCTCCCTCGGTTATTATTTTGGAAAGATATATTCCGTACTGCTTGAGAATCGGAACACGGTCATAGGTGTATACGCCGTTTGAACCTTCCTTAACATTTTCGATCCAGCCTCTGGCCTTGAGAGTCTCGTAAATGATATCGGGATCCTGTCCCGGAAGAATATTAACCGGGATGGGAAGGAGCTTTATAAGCGTAAAACACATTGTGAGAATGATGAAGAATGTGAAGAGCATCAAGCCAAGACGCTTCAACACATATTTAAACATATACATAGGTTTTACTCCTCTGTTTTTGTTGATTACTGCTTATAGTTTGTGGCCTCATAGGTAAATAATCCAAACCTAAATAGAACTCGTTTAAAATGCATATCTTGAACATTTTTCCGTCAATCTGAGAGCTTAAGCCTTGAGAAGTGCGGGATACGCAGCTTCAGGCGAGCTCGGTTTAGATTTGGATAAGTAACTAACGTAAACGGAAAACAGCAATCTATAAGGCCATGCGCACACAAAACGCTGTACGCCGCATAATTTTTAGCTTTTTACAGTGGAATTTACGCTGTTTTCAGTTTTTTAACATTTTCGAAAAAGGTTCTATAAACCGCAAATCAGCGGTGAGCACTTTGGCTCACCGCTATTTGCGTCAAATCTAAATAATCTTAATTAACCGTTTGAGTTATCTAAAATTACTCGGACTTCTTGTACTCGCTGGAGAGATCGTTGTTGTTTGCAGCAACGAATTCTACCCACTCAACGTCAGTGTAAACAACTTCCATGTACTGAAGGCCACCGAAGCCCATGAAGGTGTTGTAGCTGTCAGAGAAGTTAGCGAACTGTGCGCCAAGGAAGGATCCGCCGGAATCTGCGATAAGCATGATGGAGCGGGACTCCTTAAGAGCTGCCTCCTCAAGAGCGGAGAGAATGGTAAGTCTTGCCTCAGAAGGAGCGAAGCCTTCACCCCAGTTGTAGGTCTTGGGCTGGTTCTCAAGTGCGCCACGGCCGTTGAGACAGTAGTACCAGTTCTGGATGCTCATGGTGATGGTCTGACCTGCACCCTCGTAGTCGCCTGCGGGCATGGTGAGAGTCATATCGATAACGGAAGTATCCCAGTACATGTGGTAGTTGAGATCGTCATCGGGGTTAACGAATGCACCAATGATATCGAAGGGGTTGAACGCGTTGCCCTGGAAGCCGTAGCCGAAACCGATCTGGGTAGCACCGGAACGGAATGCCTCGGACCACTGAGCACCTGCGGATGCGTCGAATACAACGTCGATCTTGTCTTCAAGAACAGTACCTACGGTAAGCTCGTCAAGAACGTCCTGAAGATACTGAGCTCTGAATCTCTGCTTGTCGTTATCGGTAGAAGAACCGTATACGAGAGTGATGTTCTTGGAAGCATCGTAGCCGTAGAACTCGGTATCAGCAAGAAGGATATCGATAGCTGCCTGCATCTTCTGCTTAGCAAGGGTCATGTTGTAACCGGTAAGGGTCTCATAAGCCTCCTCACGGGTAAGGCCCTCAAGAGTACCGATAGACCAATAGCCCTCAGAATCCTGAGTGTAACCGTAAGCGCGAAGCACGCCTTCCTTAGCCTGAACGGAGTTACGGTACTTACCACCGTCAGCAAGAGTAGTAGCACCCTCGATGTCATAGTAGTATGCAACGTTTACAAGACCGAAGCAAGGAGTAGCTGTACCGGGCCAGATCTTCTCAATGATATCGCTTCTGTTAAGAGCGAGGTTGAATGCATGTCTGAATTCCTGGATAGCAAGGATACCGTTGTTGTTGTCGCTTTCCTTAAGTACGGGAAGGTTGCTGTAAAGCTGCATACCGTAAGTACCGGTAGAGCCCTCAGAGTAAGAAACGTACTTGGAATCAAGGTACTCGTCTACGTTGAAGGTATCGAGTGCGGAATCATCAAACTCACCTGAAAGGAAGCCCATCCACTGGGTCTCAGCGTTGTCAAGCTTACGGCAGTTGATTACGGTAACGTTGTACTGGTTCTGGTTTGCAGCCATTGCATAACCGTGCCAGTTGTTATTCTTAGTAAGGGTGTAGTTACTACCTGCTTCAAATGCGGTGAGCATGTAGGGACCCCAGCTTGCAGTAGTTTCAAGAGAGGAGTTGTAGTTAGTGGTCCAAAGAGTAGAACCGGCTGCAGGAGCCTTCTTGCAGGACTCATAGAGATCTCTCTTTACAAGAGGAAGGCTGGACATGTAGTATGCAGCCCAAACGGAGAGAGAACCGTCGTCGTTAAGGAAGGAGTACTGCTTATCAAGGCAAACTACGATTGCATTCTCGGAATCGATGGAGTAGATACCAACGTCTTCCCATGCAACGTAACGAACCTGGTTTTCAACGTAAATAGCAACTGCGCTTGCGTAGTTCTTACCTACATCGAGGTATGCTGCTTCATAGGTAGCAAAGATCCAAGCTGCATCAAGGCCGTATTCAGCTGCTACATCGGGACCTTCTGCCCAAGCCTCGGGATCTGCATATACGGTAGTACCGGTGATCCACTCGGGCATGGGGTTGCCGTTTTCGTCAACGAATGTCTCAATGCCGGAGAAGAGTGAGCCGGGCTTAACGTAAAGAGTCTCGCCTGCGTCACGTGCTGCCTGGTTGGAAGCATAACCCATAGTGCTTACAGAGTTGTAAACACCTGCCTGGTTCTGGAAGAAGTAGTTATAAGAGTTCTTAATCATAAGAGTCTCATAATAGGTGTTTGCTCTGAAGTTCATGAAGTTAGGATCGAGCTGAGCCTGCATGGAGTATACGAAGTCAGCTGCGGTGATGGGAGTACCATCGTGCCACTTAAGGTCATTACGGAGAGTGATCTTCCAAGCGTAGCCGCCCTCTGCCTTCTGGTCGAGAGTGTAGCCCCACTTAGCATCAACGGTAGCGGTAACGTCCTCAAGCTTAGTAGCTGCATCATAGTTAACGGAGAAAGCACCGTCTACGATGCCCGCCTTGTTGATAGAACCGTCAGCGTTGAACTTCTTGTCGTTAGCGAACTTATAGTCGTAGCTGAAGAAGGAAGAACCTATGTAGCTGAGAATCTGAGTATCGTTACCGTCGGAGTAAGTCATCTCATTCCAGTTACTGGGCATTACGGAAGTGGTGGTGTCATAGCTACCCTGCTTGGGAGCGTAAAGGTTAGCAACCATCTGAGTTCCACAGTAGTCACACTTACCATCGATGAATCCGCCGTAAGCGGTGTCGGTGTGCTCTGCTGCGGGACGAGTGTTTCCACACTCATTGCATTCGCCATCGCAAAGGCCGTCATACACGTGACCGTCACGTACAGAACCGCAAAGGTTACAGGTTGTATCACATGCGTTGTCCCATTCATGAGGACATGCAAGGTTTTCGCCGCACTCATCACAGATGTCATCTTCATTTACATCAGGATGATCGGGAACCTGACGTACTGCGTTACATACGTTACAGGTAGTATCGCATGCATTAGCATAGGTGTGGGTAATTTCGCGAGTCTCACCACATACGTTACAGCTTGTATCACAAGCATTGGTATAGGTGTGTGTGATTTCACGGGTGTGATCGCACTTATTACAGGTCTTATCACAAGAGTTGGAATACTCATGTGTACATTCTGTGGGCTGATCCACAGGGAGCTTGCCACCTTGCCCCTTGTTGCCGAACAAATTGCAGCTTGCAAGACAACCAACGAGCATGACAAGAACGAGAACTAAACTAAGAATTCTCTTACTCATTTTTGTTTCCTCCTAAGAGTTTTGATTTTTTTATATAAAGCGTCACTCGCAATATATACTAAGTAATGAAGGGTTCATAACCCCAATTTGCAAGTATATTTTCATAACTTGCATAAACATTCATTTTATGCACAGAAAAACGCCATCTGCCATAAAATAAATTGGTAGCACCATTATAACCCATTATGTCTATTTTGTCAATAGTTTTGGGTATGACAGTTTCTAATACCTATCTCTTTTTTAGTCATATATCGAATTTAAAGTGAATATAGACAAACAGCTCGTTCACATTTTGGTTATTTTGTATATTTTTTAGGCATTTTTTTATGCACTTAGCGCATATATTCATCGATTATTCAGATTGTTATAATTATAACATTCTTTTTATATAAGAATATATAATAAAATAAGGAAGAAATTCTTCTTTTCACCTTCGCATCTCATCATCCCCAAAAACGGCACAGCACACGCAGATGAATATCCTCCCTGCCTTTCTTTCATTTGTTTTAATTCCACATATTAACAACGTATGATAATACCTACATATTATATTTGATTATATATAGTAAGAAAATGTTATGTTAGGATATATCAATCACCTATACAATATAAAAAAGGAAATATTTTTTTCAAAAACCTCTTGACAAACATATTTTCATTTGATATAATAGTGGAGCATTTATGGAAGGTTAGCTCAGTTGGGAGAGCATCTGCCTTACAAGCAGAGGGTCACAGGTTCGAGCCCTGTACTTTCCACCAGAGAAAAAACAAGGCACAAAGCTCGCTAGGATCAAACGGCTCGAAGTAGGAGCGGTAGTGAATGACAGTTGATAACTGTCAGAGCCGCGAATGACTGAGCGCGTAGTTCGCGCGAGAGTCGAGCCCTGTACTTTCCACCATGGGATTTTTCCCACACGAAAAATGGCTTGGTAGCTCAGTTGGTTAGAGCGCTAGCCTGTCACGCTAGAGGTCGTGGGTTCGAGCCCCATCCGAGTCGCCATTTTTCGAACAAAAACACCACGCGGATTTAGCTCATTTGGTAGAGCGCCACCTTGCCAAGGTGGAGGTGGCGGGTTCGAGCCCCGTAATCCGCTCCAAGACAAGCACTTCGATAATTCGAGGTGCTTTTTTATTTTCCATAGGGCTCGAACAAGTTCGAGATCCATTCGAGTCGCATAGTCGCGAGTCATCACCTACGCAAGTCTGCGGTTCGTCTCGCTCGTTGCTTTGTCTCAC
>JAFVYL010000011.1 GCA_017508665.1 Clostridia bacterium
ATGAATTGGCTTCGCCATGATTTGCTCGCGAAATTGCCGTGCAATTCATCGCTCACATGAATTGAATTGCAACCAATGTGCCGTAAGGCACAATTCATGCCGCAGGCAATTCACGAAAGCACGGCTTTCAATTCACGCAACTGCGAGGTTGCAATTCATTGCATGTTCTCCGTTAAGGATAACACGCATTTTGGCATAGCCTTTTCTATTTTCCGGTTTTACTTTGCTGTAAAGGTGATTGTCGCGTAATCGTCAGCGATGGAAACGACTGTGAAGGTGATCGAGAGGGTATTGCCCTGATCGTCTGTCACTGTGGGAAGCGAGTCGCCTGCAACGTAGGTGTAGGTGTCAGCTGCCGATTTTACAAACTCAATGAGGTTGTCCTCGGTGCCGTACTCGTCTGACGGATCGGTGTTATTGTTATATACGTCGTAGTAAGTCTCACCGTCGATCACTTCCTTGTATAAGGAGGAGTTTACGTGATATACAACTACGCCGCCTCGTTCGAAGTATCCGTAGTCACCCGCGTTGAGACCGTCGTTTCTGTAATATACGATCACGTAATATTCCTGATAAGCTCCGAGAGAGTCGTTCCAGTTGTTTCCGATGATTATGGTGTCACCGTTTTTGCCGAATGCCTCGAGAGTGAGCGTTACGGAACTGTCGGTGCAGACAAGTCTTGACGAGGTTATCCATCCGAGGTTGAATTTTGAGTATGCGTTATGGTCGCCCACCATATTATCCATGACGTCGAGTCCGTTCATGGGGTCGCTCTTCATTGAGGTATCGTAATAATCGTCAACTCCGAGTACGTGCGCGAACTCGTGAATGAAGGTGTAGGTGTTCATGACGGAATTGTCGGTGTAGTATGCTTCACCGTCCTCATCACGCGCCTCATAGAGGAACTGATAGGAGAGCCAAACGTAATCGTTTGCGCTTACACCGTCATATTCGTAGTAGTTGTCGTTGCTGTCGGTGTAGATGTTCCAATATCTGTATGCCCAGTAGAAGTCCTCCTCACCGATGTCGAGCGTGTTGACGAGAACTACGGCATCTATGATTCCGTTATCGTCCGAGTCAAACTTTGACAGATCCATAAAGGTTGCAAGGTAGGCGAGAGCCTCGTTCAAAATAAGCTGGTCACCTATAGCAACCTCATCACCGTAGTAGTCGTAGGTAGCGTTATAGTAGTAGGAGCTGTTATACTGAGGTCTGAACCACTCGTCAAGCACGGTTATATCAAGCGTGAGCTTGCCGTAGCTGGAGATGTAGTAGTAATCGTAAACGGAGTAGTAGTCTGTCTCTCCGTTCTTGATGAAGGCCTGTGTAAGCGCGGAGGTGGTATAGCCCTTGCTCTCTGCGGTCACGTCTGAGAAGTCGACGGGAATAACAAGGACTGCGGGAGAGCCTGTTGTGGGACAGCCGTCAAGATAATATCCCTGATCTGTAACGTCCTTTACGTTCTCGCCCTTTGTGAAATCTACGTCATATACTCCGTCTGACTCGGTGGGCAGACCTGCTCCCTCGTTGGTTATAATGTCGTAGCCGCCCGAAGATCCCGATCCCGAGCCCGATCCCGAGCCCGAGCCTGAACCCGAGCCTGAACCCGAGCCTGAGCCCGAGCCTGTTCCGTCGGTGACCACGTATGCGTATACGTCGATTACGTAATCGCCCTCGTAATAGTAGTAGGCGAGGTCGTAGCACACGTCACCCTTGGAGTAAAAGTACCATGTATCTCCGTACTCATCTACGTCAGTACCGTCGAAGGTATATGAGGAAAACTTAGCACGGTACGCGTCAAACTCGGCTTGAGTGTTGCCAAAGGTATAGAAGTTTACACCGTACTCGCCGTATCCCTCTTCATTGTAGTCGTATTCTTCAACGTAGTATTCATCACTTGAGATAAAGGGTATCACCTCTCCGAGGCGCTCTGTCATAAGAGCCTTTTCCGATGATGTAAAGCTTCCTGTGGGAGTGGTAGTTCCCGAGCCGGATGATCCAGACTCTGTAAGTGTATACGCGTATACCTCGACTACGTATTCGCCCTCGTAGAAATAGAATGAGAGGTCGTAGTATACCTCACCCTTTGAATAATAGTACCATGTATCTCCGTACTCGTCTACGTCAGTACCGTCGAAGGTGTATGAAGAAAACTTAGCACGGTACGCGTCAAACTCCGCCTGAGTGTTGCCAAAGGTATAGAAGTTTACACCGTGCTCGGTGTACTCGTCATCGGACTGTGAATATTCCTCTACGTAGTATTCGTCATTGGGAATGAAGGGGAACGTCGTGCCGATAACTTCGTTCAGCTTATTCTTATCCGCGGGAGTAAAGTCCTGGTATGTATGGGCAACCGTACCCGATCCTGTGCCGGAACCCGTGCCCGTACCTGTACCGCCCTGATTGGGAGTATAGAAGTCTACTATCCAGCCGTGGAAGATCTCGCGCGTGCCCTTGTAATTCTTGAAGCTTGCGTTAAAGAGTACAACGTCACCTACCTGGGGCGCTTTTGGAAGATCGGCAAACTTAGTCTTGCCGTCCGAGCTGTACGCGCCGTATACAAGGATCTCACCGGTAGAGTCCTTTACCGTCATCTTGCCGTATGTAGCATCCTCGATATTGAGCACGGTTACTATAATGTAGTACCTCTCACTCTCGGTCTCACCGGTACGGTCGCAGATGTCATATGCCTCGTTGACCGTAATACATTCGTATATTTCGCGCCACTCGTCCTCTTTTGTCTTCTGAGTGCCGGTGTTTTCGCCATTTCCATTATCTCCGGTGTTTTCGTTATCAGATCCGCCGGGAATCTCCTCGGGGAGCTTTTCTACGTCCTCCGGGGCGGGGAATGGGATTCGTAAGCTGTCTATTTTGCCCTTGATCTGTGCGCATGACACGAAAGCAAACAAGGTGCAAACGATTAAAATTATCGCAAGTAGTCGTTTCATATTTTCCTCCAAAAGAGTTATTCACATTAATAATTATAGCACACCCGCGCGCCATCGGCAAGTTTTTTTCGAAAAAAAAGAAAAAATATGGTGAAAAGATTGAAATAAAAGGCATTTGATGCTATAATGTAACTTAAAAGAAAATTTTGGAGTAGAGTATGATCAAAATCGAGAATCTTACAAAGCTTTATAAGGCAAAAAAGAAGGTCACCTGCTGTGCGCTCGATAACGTCAGCACGGTTCTCCCTGACACAGGACTTGTTTTTATACTCGGCAAGAGCGGATCGGGAAAGTCCACCCTGCTTAATCTTATCGGCGGTCTGGATTCATTCGACAGCGGAGATATAATCAGCTTTGGAAATTCACTTGCCGCTTTCACCGAGGAGGATTACGAGGCGTATCGCAGCGACTTTGTAAGCTTTATTTTCCAGGATTATCACCTTATAGATGAGCTTACCGTGCTTGAAAATATCACACTTTTCAACTCGGAAGAGGTAGACGCTGAATTGCTCCGCGATACTCTCGAAACGGTCGGAATGACCGAATACGTAGGCAGATATCCGAGTGAGCTCTCAGGAGGACAAAAGCAGAGAGTTGCCATAGCCCGCGGAATTATCAAGGATCCTCATGTCATTCTTTGTGACGAGCCGACGGGAAACCTCGATAAGCAGACCTCGTATCAGATACTCGAGCTTTTGAAGAAGCTATCTGAAAGAAAGCTGATCGTTGTCGTCTCTCATAATATGAAAGAGGCCGAAACCTTTGCCGACAGAATAATCGAGCTTGCAGACGGCAGAATCATAAACGACGTTGTTCGCGACGCGAAATACTCGGACGATTTTCGTATAGAGGACGGTAAGGCAACTCTTCCGTATCACGGCAGAATGGCGGAGGGTGATCTCGATAAGCTTAATGCGGCTATAAAATGCGGCGAGGTCAGGGAAGTGGCAGTGAACAAGTCGGGCTTTGATCCCGTTGACCTTGAATACGTCGACGATAAGAAAGAGCTCAAGCTGAGAATTCTCGCCAAGGAGAATATACGCCGCCTTTTCAAAAAGTTCTTCTTTTCAAAATACAAGATAGCCATATCCACCGTGATACTTTCATTCTTGATGTTCGGTCTGTTTGCGATAATACAGTCGTTTATCAGCTTTGACCCCGATGCCGCGATTCTGAATGCTCTGGACGATGAGAGATCCATAATTGCGTTTTCACGCTCAAGCTATCCGTCAAATATTTACGATGATCTGAGCGACACTCTTGCCGGTGAGGATACGTATGAGCTGTACGGTCAGACTATATGGCTTAACAGCTCGCGCGAAAACTCTTGGGACAGCGGATCGAGAATATCGGACCAGACAAATCTGGAGATGCTTTATATCCACGAGAATTACGGACTTCTTATTTGCGACGATGCATACCTCAAGGATATATTCGGTGTAAACGGAGAAGTGAGGCTGCTCGCCGGAAGTACAGATCACGCGAGAAACGGTAGCGGAATTCTGATTACGGATTACTTCGCGGACTCAATAATCAAGCACGAAAAAGATGCAGGACGCTCCGTATACCTTACGTATGAAAATATCGTAACCGGCGTATTTCAGCCGGCCGAGAAAAACTACGCGTGCCAAATAGTCGGTATCATAGATACCAACTACGAGGAAAAATACAAGGATCTCTTTGATAAATACAAGGATATATCAAGCCGCGGCTCTTCCGCCAAGGATGAACTTCAGAGCTTGATAACGAGCGATCCGTCATACATAAGGTTTGCGGATGACGTTGTTCTTAATCTCGGTGTGGGATACTCGTTGAATCCGAATTTTATTGATTCCTTTACACTCGAGGAGACCTCTCTTGTAAAATGTAATGGGCTTTATTTCGTATCTCCTGAGGGTAAAGCGGTGAAGGGCAAGGATCTCAACTATATGACCACTATTACGGAGGGGCTTACCACGTCTGACTTTGCCGACGGTGAGATAGCTATACCGTATGAGCTATACAACACTCTCTACGGAACCGACTACACGGAGAGCGATACTAATATGCTTAACGCAGTGCCGCATCAGATGGTATTGGTGCGCAGACACGTTGACAATGAGCTGAAAAATCCCGTAGTATATGAGCAGACATTTAAGGTCACTGCGATCACAAACAGCCGTATGGTAGCAAATGAGAATACCATGATGCTCTTTAAACGTTTGGATTGGCAGCCGTCGGGAATTTACGTCAAGGACGTCAAAAACGTCGGGAAAATAGTAGACTTTGTTGACCGAGGCGACTATACCTTCATATGCCGTTCGCAGAGAAACGTCCAGAGGATAAACGAGCTTGTATCTACCTTCCGCAACCTTTTCCTGCTTCTTGAGATTACCTCACTTCTTATGATCGCATTCTTCTTAATACTCTTCGGTATAAGAAGCATAAAGCAGAACAGCTATCAGATAGGAGTTATCAAGGCGCTCGGCGGCAGAAACCGAGACATAGAAAAGATATTCGTTATAAAGACGCTTATAATAGGAGTCTTCATAGCACTTGTATCTACTGCAACCTCGGTGTTCTTTATCAGGGCGGCAAATTCCGTTCTCATATCGTCAATAGAGACGGTGCTCGGTATGAGCGTTGCCGATTTTGAGGTAATATGCTTTATACCTAAGATAATAATTCTTGACGGAATTCTTATGATAGCATTGTCATGCGCTTCTGCATTTATACCGGTAATACTGCTTAAGAGGATAAAGCCGGTTGAGATCATAAAAGCGAAAGAATAGTCAAAAACGACAATCTATATTTACATATAACCGTATATTTTTCAAAAATACAAGTAACAGAAGCGCAAAAGGGCATGGCGTTTTTGTTGCGTAAATACCGTGATCCTTCGGCTTGCCGGCTACTCGGGAGAGAGTTTTTTCAGGCGGGTAAGACGTTGGATCACGGTACTCTTATTTTGTCCCTTTGCGCGTCACAAAAAAATATTTAACAAAATGTGCGTATGTACTTGCAAATATTTACTCACTGTGCTACAATTATTGGTAATTGCTGAATTTTTTACGCTTTAGGAAAGGAGAGTGCGTGACGTATGATTTTTGGAAAGCACATAAACAAATATTACCTGAAGTATTCCTATCTCCTTGTAGGCGGCATACTTGCTCTGCTTCTTGTTGACTTTATGCAGCTTGAGATTCCCGAGCTTTACCGTATGGTCCTTGAGGGAATGCAGTACGGCAAGGTGCAGGTATCTCCCGGTGAATACCGCCCGTTTGATATGGACTTCCTTCTTGTCAACATCTGCGAGCCGCCTTTGTGGATAATTCTGTCGCTTGTTTTCGGACGTTTCCTCTGGAGAGTGTGTCTGTTCGGCGCAGGAATTCAAGTTGAAAAGGATCTCAGATCCGAGATGTTTAATCATGCAAAGCATCTCTCTCATCAGTACTACCAGAAAAACAAGGTCGGTAATATGATGTCACTCTTTACCAATGACCTTGAGACCGTCCAGGAGTGTTTCGGTGACGGTGTGCTTATGTTTGCCGATGCGATGCTTCTCGGTCTTTTAGCTATCTACAAGATGGCAAGAATGAACCTTGTACTGACTCTCTTTACCCTCATTCCTATGGTTCTGCTTCTTGCGGTCAGCACCGTGGTAGGCAAGAATATGATGAAAAAGTGGGCAGCACGTCAGGAGGCATTCTCAGCTCTCTCGGATTTTGCACAGGAGAACTTCTCCGGTATTGCTGTTATCAAGGCGTTCGTCAAGGAATTCCGTGAGCTCTGGGCATTCAGAAAGCTCAATAAGGACAACGAGAAGGCAAATATTGAGTTTACCAAGGCCTCGGTCCTCTTACATATCTTCGTTACTCTCTTTGTAGAGTCGGTTATCTGCATTATTCTCGGTTACGGCGGATATCTCGTATACATCGGCAGATTCAACGCCGCGCAGCTCATTGAGTTTATCAGTTATTTCAGCTCTGTAGTATGGCCTATAATGGCAGTCTCTCAGCTTATTGATATGTCCTCACGTGGCAAGGCTTCGCTCAGAAGAGTTGGCGAGCTTCTTGACGCCGAGGTCGACGTTAAGGACAGAGATGACGTCCGTGATATCGACTTCATCAAGGGTGACATTGAGTTTAAAAACCTTACCTTCCGTTATCCCGATGCCGATTACGACGCGCTCGAGAACGTATCATTCCGTATCAATGCGGGAGAGAACGTAGGAATTATAGGCAAGACAGGTTCGGGAAAGACGACTGTGGTCGATCTTATCCTCAGAACCTATAACGTGCCGGACGGTACACTCTTTATTGACGGACAAGACGTAAATACGATTCCTATTAAGACAGTACGCAAGTTTTCCGCTTACGTACCTCAGGATAACTTCCTCTTCAGCGACACGATAGAGAATAATATCGCCTTTGCTACCGACGGCGGCAGCATCGATGACGTTATCAGAGCGGCAGAGCTCTCCGATGTGCACGAAAACATCTCGGAATTTGCCGAGAAGTATGATACCGTGCTCGGTGAAAGAGGCGTAACGGTATCCGGCGGACAGAAGCAGAGAATATCTATTGCCCGCGCTCTTATGAAGGATGCCAACATACTCGTGCTTGACGATTCCGTCTCGGCGGTGGATACCGAAACAGAGCGAGTCATTATATCCAATCTCCGTGAAAACAGACTCGGTAAGACCACTATACTTATCGCTCACCGTATTTCCACGGTTGAGAAGATGGATAAGATCATCTTTATCGATGACGGAAAGGTTATTGCCGTCGGCTCACACGATGAGCTTTTGGCAAGCTGTCCCGAATATAACACAATGGTAGAGCTTCAGAAGCTTGATGAAGAAAAGGAGGACGTGTAAAATGCATGAATTTTATCCTCTTTTGATTCTCGGCGGAATAATAGGAGCATTTGCCGTTATCTTCATCACCGCATATGCTACGATGAAGAACAAAAAGGAGTCTATCGGATTTGAAAGAAACATCAAAGACGGTGAAATAATAAAGAGACTTCTCAACTATGCGAAGCCCCATATCAAGAGCTTTATTATCGTAGGCTTTATAATGCTGCTTTCGATCTCCTATGAAATTATCTCTCCCTTGCTTGTCGGTAGGATCGAGAGAATTCTTACAGAGGACTTCGAGATGGCAAGGCTTCTTGCATACGTTGCCGTTTATGCGGGAATACTCATAGTTTCGCTCGTTTCGACCTACGTGCAGTCGATAATTCTCCAGAAGGTGGGACAGAAGATACTTTCCAGCCTCCGTGAGGACGTATTTATGCACATTGAGGGGCTTTCCCACTCTCAGCTGCATCAGATACCCGTAGGTAAGCTCGTGACGAGAGTTGCCAACGATACCAACGCTATTTCTATGATGTTCACCAACCTCTTGGTAAACCTTGTGAAGAACTGCTTCACCATAGTCGGCGTTCTCGGTGCGATGCTCCTGCTTAACTATCAGCTCACTCTGATGGTTCTTTGCTTCGCTCCCTTTATCCTTCTGTTTACGCTCATTTTCAGAAAGTTCTCCCGTCGCGCTTACCGTAAGGTAAAGGACGGTACGACCGATATCAACACCTTCCTCTCGGAGAATCTCTCGGGTATCAAGATCACACAGATCTTTAACCGCGAAGACCGAAAGGCAGAGGAGTTTGAGGGCAAGAACGCCCGCTTGGCAAAGTCCAAGCATCAGGAGATCTTTGTCTTCGGTATCTTCAGACCGATGGTGTATATGCTGTATATTTCCTCGGTTCTTACGCTTCTTTACTTCTCGGCAAGAGGATATATCAAGGATACGAGCTTCCTCGGACAGAAGATCACGAGCGACATTCTTGTTTCCTTCTATATGTACACAAACAAGTTCTTTAACCCGATACAGAACCTTGCAGAGCAGTTTAACAGACTCCAGTCCGCATTTGCCTCTGCAGAGAAGATCTTTACCGTCCTCGATATGACTCCCGAGGTCGTAGACGAGCCCGATGCTATCGAGCTTGACGAGGTCAGAGGTGAGATCGAGTTCAAGAACGTGTGGTTTGCTTACAAAGAGGGCGAGTGGGTGCTGAGGGACGTTTCCTTTAAGGTTGATGCCAAGCAGACGGTTGCCTTTGTAGGCTCTACCGGATCGGGCAAGACCACCATTCTTTCGCTTATATGCCGTAACTATGATATACAAAAGGGTCAGATACTCATTGACGGAATAGATATTAAACATATCAAGCTTTCGTCTTTGCGCCGCCACTTTGGACAGATGCTTCAGGACGTGTTCCTCTTCTCGGGAACTATCCGCTCCAACATCATTCTCCGTGACGAGTCGATCACCGATGATGAGGTTCTCGAGACCTGCCGATACGTAAATGCGGATCACTTTATAAACAAGCTTACAGACGGACTCGATGAGGAGGTACGCGAGAGGGGTAACAACTTCTCCGCGGGACAGCGTCAGCTTCTCTCCTTTGCGAGAACGATAGTTCACAAGCCCTCTGTCATCATACTTGACGAGGCTACCGCAAATATCGACACCGAGACCGAGCTTCTCATTCAGGATTCTCTCGAGAAGATCAAGAACATCGGTACTATGCTTATAGTTGCGCACCGTCTCTCCACTATTCAGCACGCAGACAAGATCATAGTTCTTTCCCACGGTGAGATCGTGGAGGAGGGAAACCACTTCGAGCTGCTTGCCAACCGTGGCAGATATTACGGACTCTATATGCTCCAGTTCAAGAAGAATCAGCTTGAAGGAACAAAATAAAACAAAACAAACCGCCTGTGAGAGGGAAAACTCCGCAGGCGGTTTTTGTCTTTTTATCTCACACTTTATTATTTCGCCGGCAAAAATAAATGAGAGCCCGACGGATCGGGCTCTCGGAAAAGATTTAGTATTAAATTAATTCTATTTCTATGCTTTCGCATGCTATTCTTAATCTATCTCCGGAAGTTAATGTAAACAAAACCTCTATAAAATCATCATAATCCGGCTCTGGAATAAAATCGGGAGTTTTTTGCCACTCTTCTATTAAATTTGGAATCAAAATAGCATTTTCATGAGAAACACTTTGAAAATCCAAAATGCATTCTGAAGCGCCCCAAAAATCGCAAGCAGAAATTTGAAATCCTATTACATTATCAAAGTATATGATATATTCTTGGTGTTGTTTTGAAGCTTTTGTACACTTTACTTTAAGTTGTTTCCTATTTCTGTCAAAAAAGATAGAACTTAAAGTATCGTCATGAAGGTTGACCTCCTTTGTGTCGAGTATTTGATAGTTTTCTTTGTTAATTATCATATAAATTCACCTTTAACCTCCAAAATACATATCACTCCAAGGTTTTGGAACACGCATACCAGGTTTATAATGATCCCCCGTATGGTTACCATTAATCAGAATATGTTGCCCTCGACATCAATTGATTTTAATATCCGTTATCAATATATACATTAACTTGGTGCAAATCAATAGATATTTGATTAAATAAAGACTCGGGAATTATTATCTGACAATTTTTGTTGGCTATCAATTTATCCAATATTTCCTGATTACCTACAAAACTGTAAACATACTGCTTTTCATCAAAAGACACTTCCAATGTGGTATTCGTATATTTGCGTGTATAGCTTGAGTGAAGTTGTGCAAGAGTGATTTCTATTGGTGTATTCTGCAGAATTGATATTGCATATCTCCCTTTTAACATAAATGTTTGATTTCCGTAATTCACGCGCTTTGCGAAAGACGAACACACATCGGCATAAGATATTACAAAGGTGGGTGAAGATGGGATAAAAACATTTCGTTTTTTTCTCCCCTTAGTAATTGTGATTGTATCATCGGAAATCAAAAAGCGTTCACTATTAGGCTCGTAAATTGACCATACCATAAAGATAAGTATCAATAGTGGAAGAATAAATAGATACACTAACGTATCTGTTAGGAAACAAAAAACTACTAATGCAAATAGAAATACTATTGCAAGCCATGAACTAATATAATCATAAAAACTAAATCTACCATATCTCCTATACATCATTTAATCACCCCATATGTAGACCACTCCTCGGTTGTCCATTTGAACAGTTCTTTGAAACTGTCATAGCATTCTTTACATATCCAGCTCTCGCTGTCAACTTCATAATATCCCGAATGCAAATCTCCTGAACATTGGCTAAATGTTGCCCAACACAACTCACAGTGCCGGTGATCGGGCAGAATATAATCAACTTCTTTAAATTCAAGTTTTTTAGAGTGTAAATACTCTTTTTCCTCATACTCAAGAATATACCAGGGTTTTTTCATATACCTACGCCTCATTTAACGAATTCAATTCCATCTGGAAACACTCTCCATTTGTGTTTAAAAACATCATTATAATCCCAATATGAATTATAACTACTGGAAAACTGTGTTTTTAGTTTTCTATGAGTCGGCTATTTAGAATCCGTAATTCCAACCACACGAGCGTTTAAATGCTACGTAAGTTTCATACTCGAACTCTCCGCTTGTGAATTCAACGTATGCAACTTCTTTATTTGAATTGACTCTTACACAGTATGCTTTTTCTTGCCCATCTATTAAAATCTTACACCAAAAAATTTCATTTGAAATGTTATCGTAATCTATGCCTGCGACTCGCAATACATCATCTTCTTCAACATTAAACGTTTCACAAACTAAATGTTTAAGTCCGATAAGGATAATCTTTACGTTTATAATCATATCGTATGTGAAGCTGACTTCACGTCTTGACATCTTAGACTCATTCAGTTCTTTGTTCCAATCATTTACCTCTTTCAATTTTTCTAAATCTTGATTGTCATAACCGGGAAATAAATAGTTGATATCCTCATAGAAATATACATACTCACGCGTTGTTTTTTGACAAATAAACACATAGGTTTTATGGGAACCTTCTTCGATTTTGTCATCAAGACTATCGTAGATATATAATTCGCCTAAAACTCTGCCGTATGAATCCTTCTCTATAATTTCAGCATCCCAATCTGCTGACTTTGTATCCTTTGTCATATAAAGTGGGAAGGAATGATATGCACACAATTGTATCCTGGCATATTCCGAGACTGATTTTCTTCCGCCAATTTTTCCGGTTACTAAACTATATATATCGCAACTCGAGAGGCAGACAATTAACACAGTAAGCAAAGTAAGTAATTTAAGAACACTTTTCTTTTTAATCATAGAACAACCTCCAAAAACTAAAGGTATAGGTGTAAGATACAAGCTTACCGCCGGTTGAATTGCAGTGGTACTTTGTCCTTTATTTCATTATACCACGGTTTTACAATATTTGTCAATTAAATAGCAGTGTAAAATATATAGTATATCTAAGAAGTTTACAAAATTCTATTTACAAATCTCATTTTTTGTGTTAATATATAAAGTGGTGATTAATGCGAAACGTGCAGGAGGTTGATATGCGAATAGACAAGCTTTTATCGGATATGGGCCTTGCGACCAGAAGCGAGGCAAGAGCAGCCTGCAAGGCAGGGCAGATCACTGTTGACGGCGTGCCCGTCAAGGACTCGTCATCTCACGTCGATCCGGGAAAGCGGAGAATAGTATTCCGCGGCAGGGAGATATCTTACCGCAAGTACACTTACGTTATGCTGAACAAACCGGAGGGCTACGTCAGCGCGACCGAGGACTCCAAGCTCCCGGTTGTCACCGAGCTGCTGGACGGTGAGCTCAGACGTATGGAGCTTTTTCCCGTAGGCAGACTTGACAGAGATACGACAGGACTTATGATACTCACCAACAACGGCCCGCTGGCGCACCGAGTTTTATCCCCTAAGCACCACGTACCCAAGGTTTACCGCTTCACCGCGGCAGAGCCTATGGCAGATGGGGTAGAGGAACACTTCCGCGACGGTGTGACACTTGCGGACGGCTATGAGTGTAAGAGCGCATTGATCGAGCTTGACCCCGACAGAATGGGCGGCTTCATCACTCTTACCGAAGGTAAGTATCATCAGATAAAGCGCATGGTTGCCTCTACACACAACCGCGTTGTGACACTTGAGCGCATTACCTTTGGCGGCATTGAGCTCGACACGGGCCTTGCGCGAGGTGAGTACAGGATGCTCACTCCCGAGGAGATAGCGCTCCTCGAGAAACAGAATTAGTTAATACATCTTTTAAGGAGACATTATGGATATTTTAAAGACATTGGCGCAGGAGTTCAGCGTCAAAGAGGAGCAGGTTGAAGCTACCGTTGCTCTTATCGATGAGGGTAACACCATTCCCTTTATTTCAAGATACCGTAAGGAAGTAACAGGCGGTCTTGACGATACCACACTCCGTGAGCTTAACGACAGACTTTCTTATCTTCGTAACCTGGAGGAGAGAAGAGCTACTATTTCCGCTCTTATCGAGGCACAGGAAAAGCTCACTCCCGAGATCAGCTTTGCGCTCAACAACGCCAAGACTCTCGTAGAGCTCGAGGATATATACAGACCCTTCAAGCCCAAGAGATCTACCCGTGGTTCTATCGCGAGAGCAAAGGGACTTGAGCCTCTCGCACAGTACATTATGGAGCAGCGTGACAGCTACGATCCCGCGATCGACGTATATGCAGCCGAGTTCATCTCTGAGGAGGAGGGCAAGGAAGTCCCCTCTGTTGAGGCGGCACTCCAGGGCGCATCCGATATTATCGCGGAGGACGTTTCCAACGATGCGGAGATCAGAAAGCTTCTCCGTGCGTTCACTATGGCAAACGGCTCTCTCTCCACTAAGGGTACGACGGATGAGTCCTCTGTTTACGATAACTACTACGACTTCTCTGAGCCTATCAAGAAGCTCAAGGGACACAGAGTTCTCGCTATCAACCGCGGAGAGAAGGAGGACTTCCTCAAGGTTGCCGTAACTCTCAACAAGGATGACGGTATCGCACAGCTTGTATCCAGAGTTATTACCAATAAGCAGTCTCCCGCGCTTTCTTATCTTATGGCTACTCTTACCGATGCGTATGACAGACTTCTGTTCCCCGCGATCGAGAGAGAAGTTCGTACAAGCCTCTTTGACGATGCATGCGAGGGCGCGCTCAAGGTATTCTCCGAGAATCTTCGTAACCTTCTTCTCGTTTCTCCCATCAAGGGCAAGGTAGTGCTTGGCTACGACCCCGGCTACGGTCACGGCTGTAAGCTTGCAGTAGTAGACAAGACCGGTAAGGTGCTCGATACTGCGGTAATTTATCCCTTCCGTTCAAAGGGCAGAGATAACGAGGAGGACCTCGAGAAGTCCAAGACCGTTGTTCTCCGTCTTGTAAAGCGCCATGCAGTAGACATTATTTCCATCGGTAACGGTACTGCATCCCGTGAGTCCGAGAGATTTATAGCAGAGAGAGTTCTCCGTGATCCTCTTTGTCCTAAGGGTGTTAAGTACACCATCGTTTCCGAGGCGGGTGCATCCGTTTACTCCGCTTCCAAGCTTGCCGCTGAGGAGTTCCCCGAGTTCGACGTTATGCAGCGTTCCGCTGTTTCCATCGCGCGCAGACTTCAGGATCCCCTCGCAGAGCTCGTTAAGATCGAGCCCAAGGCTATCGGCGTAGGTCAGTACCAGCACGATATGAAGCAGAACAGACTTACCGATACCCTCGGCGGTGTTGTTGAGGACTGTGTAAACGGCGTCGGCGTAGATATCAACACCGCTTCTCACTCGCTTCTTTCCTACGTTTCCGGTATTAATGCCACCGCGGCAAAGAATATAGTTAAGTACAGAGAAGAAAACGGCGAGTTCAAGACCCGTCAGCAGCTTCTCAAGGTTCCGAAGATCGGTGACAAGGCATTCCTTCAGTGCGCAGGCTTCTTAAGAATACCCGGCGGTAAGATCATTCTTGATAACACCGGTGTTCACCCCGAGTCTTACGCTATCGCAGAGGACCTTCTCAAGAGATTCGGCTTCACTACTCAGGATGTAGGAACTGCCAACCTCACACTCCTCAAGTTCAAGGCAGAGCAGTACGGCACCGCTAAGCTTGCAAAGGAGCTTGGCTGCGGTGAGCCCACTCTTCTTGATATAATCGGTGAGCTTGAAAAGCCCGGCCGTGACATTCGTGACGATGCTCCCGCGCCCATTCTCTCCACCGACGTGCTTGAGATCACCGACCTTAAGCCCGGTATGCAGCTTAAGGGTACTGTACGTAACGTAATCGACTTCGGTTGCTTCGTTGATATCGGTGTACATCACGACGGACTTCTTCACATCTCCGAGATGTCCGACAAGTTCGTTAAGCGCCCCTCTGATCTCTTCTCTGTAGGCGACGTTATAGAGGTGCTTATCAAGGATGTTGACTTGAAGAAGAATAGAATCGCCCTCACCCGCAAAGGACTCGGCAAGTAAAATTTTTGGAGATTTTTGGCGTTTTTCAGCAAGTTCGCCGTAGGTTACTACGGCTTCAGCCTCAAATCACCAAAACTCTCTCAAAAATTGCATTTTGGAGATTTCCTTCGAATTCCACCGAGTTCAAATTGCTATGTATACGTGTTTTGATAGCAATATACGAAAATAACAGCTTAATAACCAAAAGGACAGAGTTTCTTGCTCTGTCCTTTCATTTTTAATATTTTTCTAAAAAGTTTTATAAAAGTTAACACAAAACGGAAAAAGTATGGTATACTATAATATAATAAGATTATAATGTGAAAGTATGCCTACTCGCAAGAGTACGGTGTAGGGTGGTATTCGCGCTTTCACGGAAAGGAGCGGAGATGTTCGGTTATGTAAAGCCCGAGGCGAAAGAACTGCTTGTAAAAGAGTTCGAGTTCTACAAATCGACTTATTGCGGTATATGCCGCTCAATGAAAAAGCATACCGGCGCGCTCTCGACGGTTACAATAACCTATGACAGCGTTTTTCTCGCGCTTATCCGTATGGCGTATATGCCTGACTCGGAGCTTGGGTCTTCAATGAGAAAATGCGTTGCGCATCCGCTGAAAAAGAGGTGTATGCTGAACGATAACTCGGCCATAGAATACACCGCCAGAGCCTTCGCAATTCTCAGCTATTATAAGATGCAGGACGACCTCTCGGATGAGGGACTCGCAAAGAGGATGCTTGTCAGCGCGACACGTCCCATTTTATCTACTGCCAAGAAAAAGGCTGACCTCGCTCCGCTTGCTGAGATAGTCAAGGACAGACTTGATAAGATCAGCGTTATCGAGAGGGAGAAGCGTCCGTCGATAGACGAGCCCGCAGAGCTCTTTGGCGAGCTGCTCGGTGAGATATTTGCCTACGGACTTGAGGGGAACGACAGGCTTGTTACATACGAGTGCGGCTTCCATCTCGGAAAGTTTATCCTGCTTGTCGATGCTATCGACGACTATGAGTCGGATCGCAAGAGCGGCAAGTATAACCCGTTTGTCATAGCATACGGCGGCAAAGAATTGACCTACGAAAACAAGCAAAATGTAAAGACAGCTTTACTTATAGAGTGTAGAAAGCTCGAAAGTGCCATAAATCTTATTCCGTTTGGTAAAAAGATAACGGTGGAAAACATAGTAAGAAATATAATATATCTCGGCCTTACCAAGAGAATAGAATTTCTCGATAAGGACGGGGAGGAGGATAAAAAATGAAAGACCCTTATTCGATACTCGGTGTATCTCAAGGAGCGACTGACGAGGAAGTAAAGAACGCATACAGAAACCTCGCTCGCAAGTATCATCCCGATAATTATGATGATAATAATCCCTTGAAGGAGCTTGCTAAGGAAAAAATGCAGGAGATCAACGCGGCATACGATGAGATCCAGCGCAACAGAAGTGAGTCCGAGAGATCTAACTCAAGCTCTAATAATTCAAACGGCTCATCCTATAGCAACAATTCATACTCGGCAAATAATATCTATGCCACTATCAGACAGAAGATAAACGAGAGAAAGTACCGCGAGGCAGATTCGCTTCTTATGAGCGTAGATGAGTTCGACCGCACTGCGGATTGGCATTTCCTTTATTCGGTTTGCCTTATGCAGAGGGGCAGAACCGCTGACGCTATGCGTGAGCTTGAGCTTGCTTGCACGATGGATCCCTCTAATCTTGAGTATCAAAAAGCAAAGGAGATGTTCAACACCTCCGGCTCGAGATACGGCAGTACGACCTACCACACCGGCGGTAATACCTATTACGGCGGATCGGGCAGACCTGCGCGCTCTTCCAGCGATGATGCGTGCGACTGCTGTATGAACCTCATTTGTCTTGACTGCCTCTGCGAATGTATGGGCGGAGACTTTATCAGCTGCATTTGATATGAAATCTACAAAAAAGCTTACTCTCAGTGCGATGATAGTTGCGCTCGGCACGGTATTTATGGTGCTCGGTGCGGTCATTGAGGTGTTTGATCTTACTGCGGTTGCCTTGGCATCTGTGCTTGTGGCATTCGTTTATATAGAGCTCGGCTCGCCTTACACGTGGCTCGTGTGGCTCTGTACGACGCTCACTACGTTTTTACTCTACCAGCATAGCCCGATGTGGATCATCTATTTCGTGCTATTCGGCATTTACCCTATTTTAAAGGGGTATATTGAGAAGCTTGCAAGAATCTTCTGGTGGCCGCTCAAGTTACTGTTCGGCAACGCGGCGTTTATTGCTATGCTCTTCGGCATAAAACTCATCACGGGTATCCCGTTTATCAATCCCGACGAGCCGCTCTTCGGTGTTATCAGCGGCACGGCTCTTTATATAGTGACGTGGGTGCTTCTCAATTTAGCGTTCATACTTTACGATTACTTCATAGCGGTTATGGTACGCTATTATATGGACAAGCTTCGCCCCCGCTTCAGAAATCTATTAAAATAAGGAACAAATATGACAAAGGTTGCATTTATATCTCTCGGTTGCTCCAAGAATCTTGTTGACACCGAGGTGATGCTACATAATCTCTATAAGGACGGCTTTGAGGTCACCTTTGAGCCGGAAGAGGCAGAGATAGTGATAATAAACACCTGTGGCTTTATTGAAAGCGCAAAGCAGGAGGCAATAGACAATATAATTGATGCCAATGAGCTTAAGACCTGGGGCAAATGCAAGCATTTAATTGCCACGGGTTGCCTCGTAGAGCGTTATCGCGAGGAGGTAATGAAGGAATTGCCCGAGCTCGATGCGATAATCGGTGTCGGTAGTCTTGAGGATATCGGTGAAGCGTGCCGTGCGGTGCTGCGCGGTGAAAAGTACACCTCCTTCAAGGACAAGAACACCTCTCCTCTCGGCGGCGGCAGAATACTTACGACCGCTCCCCATACCGCTTATCTCAAGATAGCGGAGGGCTGTGACAACCGTTGCACCTACTGTGCGATACCCCTCATACGCGGAAAGCTCCGCAGCCGTACCGTAGAGGATATAGTGCACGAGGCGCGCGAGCTTGATATGGCAGGCGTAAAGGAGCTTAACCTTATTGCCCAGGACACCTCTCGCTACGGACTCGATATCTACGGAGAATACAGCCTTGCAAGACTTGTCAGGGAGATCACCAAAAACACCTCTATTCCGTGGATAAGACTCCTGTACTGTTACCCCGATAAAATAACCGATGAGCTCATAGAGGAGCTCAGGACAAATGACAGACTTGTGAAGTATATGGACGTACCCGTGCAGCATATTTCCGACTCTGTGCTCACAAGAATGAACCGTCACGGGGGCAAGGCGCTTATCCTCGAGACCGTGAAAAAGCTCCGTGAGAGAGTCCCCGGTATCACTCTGCGTACTACCGCGATGGTCGGCTTCCCCGGTGAGACCGAGGAGGATTTCGTAGAGCTTTGCGAATTCATTAAGGAGGCTCGTTTTGAACGCTTCGGCGCATTTACTTACTCGCCCGAGGAGGACACCGAGGCTGCAACGATGCCCGATCAGATAGACGAGCAGGTAAAGCAGGACAGATACGATATACTTATGCAGACACAGCTCACCAACACAGAGGAGCTTAACAACTCCAAGATTGGCAGCGAGATAACCGTTATAACCGACGGCTACGATTCGGTTGCCGAGATATATTTCGGCCGCTCCGAGGCGGACGCCCCCGACGTTGACGGCAAGGTGTATTTCAGAGCCCCTAAGGGCAAGTACACCTTCGGTGACTTTGTAAAGGTTAAGATCGATGAGGCTCTCGACTATGACCTTATCGGTGATGCGATAAATTGATAGGAGGATATTATGAAAAGTAAAATGAACGTGCCGAACACACTGTCGCTTATCCGCGCCTTGCTTGTTCCGGTGTTTGTAGCGACCTTGCTCTTTATGAGAGAGATTCCGATCTGGTGCTGTGTTGTACCTACGGTGGTTTATATTCTTACAGGACTTACCGATATGCTCGATGGAAAGATTGCGAGAAAGTATAATCTTGTTACCGATTTCGGAAAGTTTATTGATCCTCTTGCCGACAAATTTATGGTTATCGGCTCGGCGATAGCTATCCTTGTCTGGATGATGCTTAACGGTCAGGTTACTCTCGCACTTGTATTCGTGTGGGTAGTCCTTATCATTCTCCTCCGTGAGCTTGGCGTTACCTCGCTTCGCCTTGTAGTTGCGGGCAAGAGCGGTATAGTCGTCGCGGCATCTATGCTCGGAAAGATCAAGACCGTCTCTCAGATGGCAGGTACGGTAATAATCCTTATGGAGCCAATCATTCCTTATTTCTGTGAAAATCACATCCTTTCCTACGTATCTATGGGAATTATGGCATTTACCACCCTCTTCTCGGGTTGGGATTACCTCAAGGCTTATATGCCTCACCTCAATACTAACGAATAATAATAACTCATAAAAAAACAAAAAGCTGCATTTGGCACGTTCCGCGAAGGACAGTATGCTAAATGCAGTTTTTTATGTAATTATCTTCTTATATGTCTGTCCAAAGCCTCTGCGATAGGATAGTAGATCGGTATCGTGAGGAATATGAGCCATCCGGGATGCCACCAATTTATGAGCATACCTAAGAGACAGTAGATGAACGGTACAAACACGGCATATGCAAAGTTTGAGAATCGTCTTTTTCTGATAGATCCGAGCAGGGAATAATAGACCGGTATTGTCATAAAGAGTGTCCATGCCCATCCCCACGCGCCAAAGAATAAGCCAAGTGCAAGAAATGCTACCGCTGTTACTACGGGGTAGGGAATCGCGTACATAACAGACAGTGCCCCGCGTCTTTTGCCATTGGTGATAACGATAGTACCATTGTCATCGTCATCGTCGTCACCCTCGTCATCGTCACCGTCGTCGTTTATAATGATGTGACCTTTGCTGAGCTTGACTTTTACGTTCCCGTTTTCATCATTAACTGTAATGCCGCCTTTTCCGAGATTGACCTTAACCTGACCGTCCTCATCATCGACAAGAACGTCACCGTTATCAAGGTCTATCTTAACCTTTGTGTCGTCATCATCAACGGTTATCGAGCCGCTGAGATTTAAGTCCACCTTATCGCCGACCGTTATGCGAAATGCTCTGTCGCTTTGCTCTTCATCGTTGATTTCCTCGGTCTTTTCACCTTCAGCATCACCGGTAATATTTTCGGATTTTAAAAGCTCATCTATGGTTACAGAGAACATATCGGATATTACTATCAGATTTTCAGTATCCGGGTATGCCTCACCTCTTTCCCACTTTGATACCGCTTGACGTGATACACCGAGCTTTTCCGCAAATTCTTCCTGCGATAGCCCTGCCTTTCTTCTGAGTAAATATAGATTGTTCGATAAATTGTTTTTATTCATGATGCACCGCCTTTCTTTGACACAATTCTACCATACAGGTGAAAAAACGTCTATACATCTTAGTTGTCAATTACGGCAACTTTTGGTTGCGGGGAAAATTACTCGATATTTGTAACTAAGAGTTTACCTTTTTCATATTTAAAGGTAATTTCCTTGCCATCAAGCTTCATTCCGTAGGAACGCTCATCTTCTGATTTGTATGAGGGGCGCGGGTCCTGCTCGAGTATTGCGATGAGCTTTTGTACTTCATTTTTGGACAGCTTCTCCTCAACGCACTCTAAGAGCTCCACCTCTATTTTGTAGTCCATTACTCCGTCGGCGAATCCGCCTTTTGCCTCGGGGTGACTATCGGTATATGCGAGGTACGGCTTGACGTCATATATCGGTGTGCCCGAGAGAAGATCTGCTCCTCCGACCACCAGTACCGTGCCTTCCGTCTCGGTATGATCGACACGTAAGAGCCTTACGGACGAGAGACCTATGGGGTTGGGTCTGTAGGGGGATCTGGTAGCAAAGACGCCCATTCTCTTATTTCCGCCAAGGCGCGGCGGCCTTACGGTAGGCGACCATACGTCGCGCACAGCCTCGGAGAATTGCCATATGAGCCATAAATGTGTATACCCCTCTATGCCTCTGAATGCCTCGGGATTTCTGTACTCCGGCTCAAATACTATCCTTCCGACCGTCTCACCGACTATTCCGCTCTGACGCGGTATTCCGAACTTTTCATCAAATTCGGTATATATTTTTGCGATTACTTTCACTGTAAACTCCAAGAATAAACGTTATTGTCTATATTTTAGCACAATGCGGCGAAAAAGTCCACCCTTTACCTTGAAAAATGTGCGCGTATGTGATAAAATAAAGCTAACGTATATTTATCAAGAGGTGAAACTATGAAATTTGTATCATGGAACGTTAACGGATTCCGCGCCGTTCTTACAAAGGGTTTTTCCGATATATTCGCAGAGCTTGACGCGGACTTCTTCTGCCTGCAGGAGACCAAAATGCAGCCCGGACAGGCTGATTTTTCTCCCGAAGGGTATCACTCATATTGGTTCAGCGCCGAGAAAAAGGGTTACTCGGGCACAGCCGTCTTTGCCAAAGCCGAGCCGCTTTCGGTTACGTACGGTGTTGACGGTAAGCACACCGACGAGGGCAGAGTAATTACACTTGAATATTCTGATTTCTATCTTGTCTGCGCCTACGTACCCAACGCGCAGGACGGTCTGAAGAGAATAGATTACCGTATGGAGTTTGAGGATGATATACGCGAGTACCTCTCATCTCTCGACAAGGTAAAGCCTGTCATTTACTGCGGTGATCTTAACGTCGCAAGGTGTGAGATAGACCTAAAGAATCCCAAGGCCAATATCGGTAACGCCGGCTTCTCCTACGAGGAGAGGGGGAAGATGGAGGAGCTTCTTTCGGCGGGCTTCACAGATACCTTCCGTCACCTTTATCCCGACACGGTATGCTACTCATGGTGGTCATACCGCTTCCGCGCGAGAGAAAATAATGCGGGATGGCGCATAGATTATTTCCTCGTTTCCGATCGCCTCAGGGATAAAATAGCCTCCGCGCAGATACTCACGGAGATAATGGGAAGCGATCATTGTCCCGTCCTTCTCGAAATTAAATAAAAAGGGTTGCATATTTTAAAAAAATATGTTAGAATGATTTTGTAATTAAAATTTTCCGTAAGGAGTGATAAGCTATGGCAATCTTACTTAATGAAGAACAGCAAGCCATACTCGCAGGCTCTAAGGGCGAGACTATGGCTAAGGTCATGAGAACCATGATACAGTACGGCGAGATCTTCGGTGCTGAGAGAATGGTTCCCGTAACGTCAAAATACAATCACCTTGTTACCTCATTCGGCCTTAAGGCTATGACTGCGGTATATGAGCTGATGGATAAGATTATTGCGGCGGGTGTTGCATCCGAGCAGAAGTTCACGGTCGATCCCCGTCCTCTTGACAAGAACGTACCCGCAACCCTTCTTCAGAAGGCTATCTTTAATCTCGCAATGTATACCAAGCAGGATGAGTATGAGGCACAGCTCAAGAAGCTCGGCCTTCTCGACGATAAGTCCTTCACCTGCACGTGCTATATGGACGAGGTAGGCAACAAGCCCGCGTACGGTGAGGTTCTCTCGTGGGCAGAGTCCTCCGCGGTAGTTTATGCAAACTCGGTTCTCGGCGCGAGATGTAACAGAAATTCCGGTATCATTGATATCATGGGCTCTATAGTAGGCTATGTTCCCGAGTTCGGTCTTCTTACCGACGAGGGCAGACGTGCTAAGTGGGTAGTTAGAATCAACACCGAAAAGAAGCCTGAGGCTCAGCTTCTCGGCTCTGCTATCGGTATGAAGGTTATGGAGGACGTGCCTTACGTTATCGGTCTCGATAAATGGATCGGCAACGAGCTTGACGATGCCGCTTGTACCTATCTCAAGGACTTCGGTGCTGCTACCGCATCCAACGGCGCGGTTGGTCTTTACCATATAGACGGTCTCACTCCCGAGGCGCGTGAGTTTGGCGAGAGCCTTATACTTGAGGGCGCGCAGGAGTACGTTATCGATGACGCGGAGCTCGAGAGAGTAAAGGCGTCCTATCCTGTAATCTGGAAGAACAAGAACGCAAAGCCCAAGCTCTGCTTCATGGGCTGCCCTCATATGTCACTCGAGCAGCTTAAGAGCTGGACTGTAAAGGTTGAAGAGGGACTTAAGGCCGCAGGCAACAAGAAGGTGGTTATTCCTACCGTCTTTACCGCATCTCCCTCTGTGCTTGAGGCATTCGAGGCTACCGAATTTGCCGCAAGACTTAAGGCTACCGGTGTTATCACTTCCTACATATGTCCTCTTATGTACATGAACAATCCTCTTTGCAAGAGTATGCCCGTTATTACCTCATCCAACAAGCTCCGTACCTACACAAGTGCGCGCTACTACACAGACGATGAGATCCTTGTAGAAATCACCAAAGGAGGCAAAAACAGATGAAACAGTTTAAAGGCAGAGTTATAGCTGCAGGAGAGGTTACCGCTCCCGCACTCGTTTCTCATGGCGGACTTAATACACTCGCTTCATTCCAAAAGGCGCTTCAGTTCGGTGACAAGAAGGCTACCTGCGGTGACCAGAACAACCCCGATCTTTACGGCAAACAGATGGTTGGCACGGCTCTGTGCCTTCCTCAGACTATCGGCTCTACCACAGGAGGCATGGTGCTTTACTGTGCTTGTGCTATGAAGAGACAGCCCGCGTGCATGCTCTTCTCTAAGCCTATCGATTCTCTTGCCGCTGCAGGCGCGGTGCTCGCTGACGTATGGGTAGACGACGTGACCATGCCGGTTATCGACTCCCTCGGCGAAGAGTTTCTTGATTACGTTAAGGACGGAATGAGAATTACCGTTGATCTCGACGGTACTGTTACCGTTGAGGAATAAGTATGAATAGAGTTTATAACTTCTCCTCGGGCCCCTCGATGCTTCCGCTTGCGGTGCTGGAGAAGGCGAGAGAAGAGTTGACAAATTATAAGAATTCGGGCATGTCTGTGATGGAGATTCCTCACACCTCCCCCGAGTTCGACGAGATCATAACCTCTCTTGAGAAGTCTGTAAGAGATCTGCTTGAGATCCCCGAGAACTACAAGGTGCTCTTCTTACAGGGCGGCGCTACCTCTCAGTATGCGGCAGTGCCTCTCAATCTGCTCTCGGAGAGAAAATGTGCCGACTATATCATCACAGGACAGCGCTCGAGAAATGCGTATCTCGAGGCGAAAAAGTACGGTGATATAGTTATAGCCGCATCCTCGGGCGGTGCAGGTCCTGTTTACAATACTGTGCCCGAGACCTCTAAGGCGAACTTCCGTCCTGATGCGGACTATGTATATATGTGTTATACCAATGCCGTGTGCGGAACTAAGTTCAATTACGTTCCTGATACGGGTAATATACCCCTTGTCGCGGATATGACGGGCTTCCTTTTCTCAGAGCCTGTTGACGTGTCGAAATTCGGTCTTATATTCGCATCGGCTGAGGCTAACTTCGGTATTGCGGGTCTTACTCTGGTCATCGTACGAGACGATCTTATCGGACGTGTCAACCCACTTACCCCCTCTATGCTTAACTATAAGCTGCTTGCGGATAACCGCTCAATGTATAACACGCCCCCCACGTTCAACGTATATATGTTTAAGCTTATGGTCGATTGGATGCTTTCGATCGGCGGACTCCACGAACTCAAGAGACGTAACGAGCGTAAGGCAAGCATAATTTACGATGAGCTTGACCGCTCCCAGTTCTATACCACCCCCGTTGACAACAGATGCCGCTCTATGATGGTCATCCGTTTCTTCACAGGCGATGCTGATCTTGATGAGAAGTTTATTGCTGAGGCAGCAGCGCGAGGTCTTACGAATCTGAGGGCTGACAAGAATATCGGCGGTATGCGTGCCGCTATTTATAACTCTATGCCTATTGAGGGCGTAGAGAAGCTTAAGCAGCTTATGAAGGAGTTTGCGGAAGATAACCCTCGCTTCGAAGGTATTGAAATGTAATTTTAAATTAAGTAAGCTGTCCGACTCAGGGGAGCTTAAAAGAGCGGAGCAGCCGACAAAGGATGGCTGCTCCGCTCTTGATTTGTATATACCCTTAATGCACTTTTGCTTCCGATTAATATATGATATTCTGTGGGCTCACATCCGCGCGTAATGTATTTACGTTTTATCTGTCTAAGGCGCAGAGCCTCGCTGTGAACGTGAACTATCCGCCCGGACGGAAAAAACAAAGAACCGATTCATTTCCGAATCGGTTCTTTGTATTAAAGAGAATTAGTTAGCGGACTCTTCCTTAGCAACAACCTGCTCGCCCTTGTAGTAGCCACAAGCCTTGCATACACGGTAAGCAAGATTGTACTCGCCGCACTGAGGACACTTAACGAGGTTGGTAGGGGTCTCGAGCTTCCATACGTTGGATCTTCTCTTCATCTTTCTCGCATGAGATGTTTTTCTCTTAGGAACTGCCATTGTTGATTACCTCCTATGTGAGCATGCATAAATGCATTCTCGGATATTATTTTATTTATTATTATTTTCTTGTTTCATTTGCTCAAGAATCTTTGCCAGGGGAGCGAGTCGAGGATCTATCTCCTTCTTTTGACATCCGCAGTCGCCACGGTTGAGATTCTGTCCGCACTTAGAGCACAGACCCTTGCAATCATCCTTGCAGAGGAATCTGACGGGAAACTCCATTTCGATCTGCTCGCGGAGCGGCTCGTCCATATCAAGGAAGCCGTCCTCGATTATCGCATAATCGTCGAGTTTATCTTCATCAAGATTCTCAAGTAATTTCTTCGGAGCGACCGTTTTCTCAAGGTCAAGCGTAAAGCACCCGGTGACCGTATCAAGACATCTTGCACATTCGGCTTGGTAGTCGACCGACATGCTAAGTGTCATACGCATATAACCAGCGGTGTTGGTAATCTCTCCGCTGACCTTCATGGGAGAAGGAAAACTCACGCCGTAAAGAAAGCTCGAGGTATCTTCGGGATCAATATCAAGCGGTAGCTCGTAGTCAAAAGTCAGCAGTCTTTCGCCAGCTAACAATGGTCTGAGATCAAGCTTCACGATATTCCTCCCTGAGCGTTTTTGACAAATGGGCATAGTTTAGGCTATGTCTGTCCCATAGTCGTACACCATATTATATAACCTTTTTAGTCTTTTGTCAAGTGCTTTTTTAAGATTTTCCAAGAAATTTATTGAAAGTATAATATAATTATAATGTGCGAAAAAATATAAAATTTCATTGACTTTTTCTTCGCCTTGTTGTATACTTGTACAGTAAGGGAAAATGTCGGGTGCAAAACGCGGAGCGTAAAGAGAAAAACACATAAGATGTTTTAAAACAATATCACTTTCGCACTGTGTTTATCTACATTTATATATCACATAAAGACAATTATTATTTACATAATGAGGTTTAAATCAGAAAATGAAGCTTATAATTGCGTCCAACAATAAGCATAAGGTGTACGAGATAAAGAAGATGCTCGGCTCGAAATTTGACGAGATACTTTCACTCCGAGAGGCCGGTATCGACCACGAAACTGTGGAGGACGGCAGGACATTTATGGAAAACGCGATAAAGAAGGCAAGAGAAATTTCGGAGATATCCGGCTGCTACGCCCTTGCCGATGACAGCGGTATTTGCTGTGATGCGCTCGGCGGTGCACCCGGTATCTACAGCGCACGTTTCTCGGGCGGCACGGATGAGGATAACAATGCTCTCCTGCTTGAAAAGCTCGCTGACAAGGATGACAAGAGCGCTCATTATACCTGCGCTATGGCGCTGTGCTCTCCGGACGGTGAGCTCACCTTGGCGGAGGGGTATATGTACGGCACTATCACAGAGCAAAGACGCGGTGAGCGTGGCTTCGGTTATGATCCCTTGTTCATACCTGTATCCGAGACACGCACCGTTGCTGAAATGACAGATGAAGAGAAAAACGCGATCAGCCACAGGGGACGCGCCCTTGAGTTGCTTCTTAAGAAAATAGGATAAGGAGAAAGACATGGCACAGAATATTTTACTTGCAATAGAGATCATAGGTGTTATCTCATTTGCCGTAGCGGGCGCAATTGTCGCTATCGACAAGGAGACGGATATTTTCGGTGTCGTCTTTCTTTCGCTGATGACCTGCTTCGGAGGAGGTATCATCCGCGATATTACCATCGGCAGACACCCACCGGCATTTTTCAGAGAACTTTGGTATCAGGTGCTTATTGCCATAGGCGTTGCCCTCTTAGTGTTCATACTCGCTATGCTTTTCAAAAAGCAGTACGTTCAGCGTGAGCATATGGTTCTTGATATTAACAACTATATTGACGCGCTTGCTATCGGCATTTTCTCTGTCTCCGGCGTTCAGACCTGCCTTGACTTCTTTGCAACTAAGGGGCAGAGTGCCGGATTCATCGTTTGCGCGACTCTCGGTATGATGTCTGCGGTAGGCGGAGGTATGGTGCGTGACCTTATTCTCAGGGATATACCGTTTATTCTCCGCAAGAGAGTTTACGCTCTCGCTGCCCTTATCGGCGCATCGGTTTACTATATTCTCGTTGTCAAGGTGTTTGATTTTAATGAGGTTGCCAAGGTTATCAGTCAGGTTGGCTGTATAGCTCTTGTAGTGCTTATCAGAGTACTTGCGACAAAGCTTAAATGGAATCTGCCAAAGGCGATAAAGTTCTCCGAGCTTCGTGAGGACGAGGCAGAAAAAGATGCATAAAGCTTGTTAAAATAGATAAAAACAATATTCTAAAGCTATAAATTACATATAAACTCAATAAAATATCACAATATTTCTTTAAAAATAAAAAAAGCTCTTTACAAATGAGAAAAAATGTGATATACTAAACGACGGCCTAATACTGTGTAGGGCGTATGGCATTGCTCCGTTTGAGCGTTTGACTCTTGCGTGGCTCTTGCATTTCACCCGCGCCATACTCGGTTTTACGGATAAAAATTTACAGAAAGGTGTAGAAACAATGATCGCAAAGGAAACAAAGACCGCTCTTATCGAAGAGTACAAGATCAATGAGAGAGATACCGGTTCTCCCGAGGTACAGATCGCTATTCTTACTACAAGAATCAACGAGCTCACCGAGCACATGAAGAAGAACCCCAAGGACTTCCACTCTCAGAGAGGTCTTTCTAAGATGGTAGGACACAGAAAGCAGCTCCTTTCCTATCTTATGAAGAAGGATATCGAGAGATACAGAGCAGTTATCAAGAGACTCGGTCTCAGAAAGTAATTTTTACTTTCCCGCCGGGAATACGAGACGGGAACGAGGCTTTTTGCACTTTCGTTCCCGTTTTTCTCGGCAACGGCTTTGCACCGCAATCGGTGTTGGTCGATTATCAATTTCGCATAATGCGTTATGCATTTTGCACTTTAATCACATGGGCGTCGCGCGGAAGTAGCATTTAAATATGTGCCCAAGAGTTTGGACATATATCTAAGTGTTATCTTCGCCCCGGCGTCAGAAAAAAAGACAAACGGAGGAAAAACAAAATGGTAGAAAACTTCAAAACATTCGAAGAAAAAGTCTTCACTTATGAGCTCGCAGGCAGACCTCTTGTCGTAAAGACAGGCAAGATCGCAGGCCTTGCAAACGGCGCAGCTCTCATTCACTACGGCGAGACCACTGTTCTCGCAACCGCAACCGCATCTGCAGCACCCCGTGAGGGAATTGACTTCCTTCCTCTCTCTGTTGACTACGATGAGAAGATGTATGCAGTAGGTAAGATCCCCGGCGGCTTCCTTAAGCGCGAGGGCAAGCCCTCCGAGAAGGCAGTTCTTGCAGGCCGTGTTATCGACCGTCCCGTAAGACCCCTCTTCCCCAAGGATCTCAGAAACGATATCTCTCTTCTTCTCACAATTATGTCTGTTGATCCCGATTGCTCTCCTGAGATCACCGCTATGATCGGTGCATCCATCGCGCTTTCTATCTCCGATATTCCGTGGAACGGACCTATCGGCGGCGTGTTCATGGGCCTTGTTGACGGCGAGCTCGTTGTTAACCCCACCGCAGAGCAGAGACAGGTTTCCGACCTCGAGCTTACCGTAGCAGCTTCCAAGGAGAAGGTTGTTATGATCGAGGCTGGCGCAAACGAGGTTTCCGATGACGTTATGTACGACGCTATCATGAAGGCTCACGAGGAGATCAAGGGCCTTGTTGACTTCATCAACGGCATCGTTGCTGAGATCGGTAAGCCTAAGTTCGAGTACGCATCCGGCGAGCTCGACCACGATATGTTCGACGAGATCTTCGCATACTGCGAGAATGCAGTTATGGAAGCTCTTGACACTGATGACAAGAACGTAAGAGATGCTAAGATGCAGCCCATCATGGACGATATCGTAGCTACCTTCGAGGAGAAGTATGAGGATATTAAGACCATTCTCCCCGAGCTTATCTACAAGATACAGAAGAAGATCGTTCGTCGCTGGCTCCTTGTTGACAAGAAGCGTGTTGACGGCAGAAGAATGGATGAGATCAGACCTCTTGCATCTGAGGTTGGCGTAATTCCGAGAGTTCACGGCTCGGGCCTCTTCACCAGAGGACAGACTCAGGTTCTCACTATTGCTACTCTCGGTACTCTTTCCGAGGGACAGAAGCTTGAGGGACTTGACGAGGAGACCGGCAAGAGATATATGCACCACTACAACATGCCCGGTTACTCTACCGGTGAGGCTAAGGCGCTTCGTTCTCCCGGACGTCGTGAGATCGGCCACGGTGCTCTTGCAGAGCGTTCTCTCGTTCCTGTTCTTCCTTCCGAGGAGGAGTTCCCCTACGCTATCCGTCTTGTTTCTGAGGTTGTAAGCTCTAACGGTTCTACCTCTCAGGGCTCTGTATGCGGTTCTACTCTTGCTCTTATGGATGCGGGCGTTCCGATCAAGGCTCCCGTTGC
>JAFVYL010000012.1 GCA_017508665.1 Clostridia bacterium
GACTACGACAATCTCGTTTCCATCGGATGTATGATGGGCTCAGGCGGTCTTATCGTAATGGATGAGGACACCTGTATGGTAGATATGGCTAAGTTCTTCCTTGAGTTCACCGTTGACGAGTCCTGCGGTAAGTGTACTCCCTGCCGTGTAGGTACAAAGCGTCTTCTCGAGCTCCTTAACAAGATCACCGACGGCAACGGTACTCTTGAGGATATCGACAAGCTCGAAGAGCTCTGCCACTACATCAAGGCTAACTCTCTCTGCGGTCTCGGACAGACTGCTCCCAACCCCGTTCTCGCTACCCTCAACTTCTTCCGTGACGAGTATATTGCTCACGTTGTAGACAAGAAGTGTCCCGCAGGCGTATGTAAGAACCTTCTCTCCTTCAATATCGATAAGGACGTATGTATCGGTTGCGGTAAGTGTGCAAGAAACTGCCCTGTTGATGCAATCTATAAGACAGATTACGTTGCCGAAGGTCACAAGCTTCCCTCTTATGCTATTGATACCGCTAAGTGTATCAAGTGCGGTGCTTGTATGGCTGGCTGTAAGCCCGGCGCGATTTCCAAGATATAATGAAAGGAGTACGCAAAAATGGAAATGCTTAATTGTAAAGTAAACGGTATTGCTGTAAGCGTACCCAAAGGCGCAACCATTCTTGAGGCTGCGCGCGCAGCAGGTGTAGAGATCCCTACCCTCTGCTATATGAAAGAAAAGAACGAGATCGGCGCGTGCCGTATCTGTGTTGTTGAGGCTACCGGCGCTCGCGGACTTGTTACCGCATGCGTATACCCTGTAACTGAGGGTATGGAGATCAAGACTAATACCGCTAAGGTAAGAGCGGCTCGTAAGACTACACTCGAGCTCATTCTCTCTACCCACGATATGAGCTGTCTCTCCTGTGTAAGAAGCACCAACTGTGAGCTCCAGAAGCTCTGCCATGAGTATGGCGTAGATCAGAACGCATTCTCCGGCTTCAAGCCCACGTATGAGCTTGACTACTCCACTCCTCATCTCGTAAGGGATAACAACAAGTGTATCCTCTGCCGTAGATGTGTAGCAGTATGTAACGAGCAGTACGTATCCGTTATCGGTGCTAACAACCGCGGTATCGATACCTGTATTGGTCAGCCCTTCAACATGGAGCTCGGCGAGACTCCCTGTATCTCCTGCGGTCAGTGTACCGCTGTATGTCCTACCGGCGCACTCGTTGAAAAGGACGATACAGACAAGGTATGGGAAGCTCTTAACGATCCTACCAAGCACGTTGTAGTGCAGACCGCTCCCTCCATCCGTGCAACTCTCGGTGAGTGCTTCGGTATGCCCATCGGAACTAACGTTGAGGGCAAGATGGTTGCGGCCCTTCGCAGAATCGGCTTTGAAAAGGTATTTGACACCAATACAGCAGCAGACTTCACTATCGTTGAGGAAGCTACCGAGCTTCTCGAGAGAGTAAAGAACGGCGGTACTCTTCCTATGATCACCTCCTGCTCTCCCGGATGGGTTAAGTTCTGCGAGTACTACTACCCCGATTTCATCGATCACCTCTCCTCCTGCAAGTCTCCTCAGCAGATGGGCGGCGCGCTCATCAAGACCTACTGGGCAGAAAAGATGGGTTATAACCCCGAGGATATCTTCGTAGTATCCATTATGCCCTGTACTGCTAAGAAGTTTGAGGTACAGAGAGACGATATGTCCGCTGCAGGCGACGGTATCGTAGACGTTGACGTTGCTCTCACCACCCGTGAGCTCGCACGTATGATCGATAGATCCGGCATTAAGTTCACTACTCTTCCCGACGAAGAATTCGACAATCCTCTCGGCATTGATACCGGTGCTGCAGTTATCTTCGGTGCTACCGGCGGTGTTATGGAGGCGGCTCTCAGAACCGCTAACGACGTTCTCACCGGCAAGGACAACGATTCCATCGAGTTCCACGAGGTAAGAGGTACCGAGGGACTCAAGGAAGCTACCTACAACATCGCAGGTCTTGAGATCAAGGTTGCTGTAGCAAGCGGTGCGGCTAACGCGAAGCTCGTTATGGACAAGATCGCAAAGGGCGAGGCTGATTGGACCTTCGTTGAGATCATGGGTTGTCCCGGCGGCTGTGTAAACGGCGGCGGTCAGCCTATCCAGCCTCAGCACGTACGTGATACCGTAGACCTCAAGGCAGAAAGAGCTAAGGCTCTCTACGCTCAGGACGAGGCTATGACCTTGCGTAAGTCGCATCAGAACCCCATCATTAAGGAAGTATACGACAACTACTTCAAGGGCGGTTACGGTTGCCATAAGGCGCACCACACTCTCCACACTTCTTACGTTGCAAGAAAGAAGTACGGCAGATAATTAAATAACCAAAGGCACTGCGGATTTTTTCTGCAGTGCCTTGTCTTATAAAAATAAAAAGGGCGAAGGATCTTAATGAAGTGAACCCAAAAGCTATATGCTTATTTAGGTGCATATCATAATAATCCATCGCCTTTTTATATCAGTCTTAATATAGTCGGCCGCTACACATCCTTACCGGAGACTTTTATCTATTAACGCTCTATTTTTCTTATTGCCTCGCTGACATCCTTGGCGTCTCTGACATTCTCAATACCGTAATATTCATTCGATACACGGTATGTTCTGCCTCGGTTTATCAGCGAATTAGCGAAAATAAACGAAGTTGTTCCGTTTTTGTGCGTATATACCTTCATATTTGTCAAGTCACTGCCGTACCAGACATCTACGCGGTTTCCGCGTTTTCTTATTATCGCTTTATTGGTTATAACATAAGCGGTTTTATCCTTCATACGCTCGTTAATTATAAATTTTCCGCCCACCAAATAAAGTCCGATAAGAATAAAAGGAATACTGAGTACCGCCATTATAGGAAATACTCTCGAAGCCATAAATGCCCAGAAAACAGCGAACGCGGTAAAGAATATTCCAAACGGAATCATAATAAGATCATTAGAATTAACAGTAATTCCTTTTTCGGGTCTGCCCTTCCAAAGTACAATATCACCGTTGCCAATATGTATATCGGCAAAGCTATAATCTGTATCTATATCCCAAGCCATTATTTTTTCACCTGCTTATATTTATCGCTCTCTACGTAATATGTTGCCTCGCTGTCGGCTACGTGGAGCGCGAAAGCAAGCGGAAACATCTCAAAAGCGGCGGAAATATTTCTTTGATCCTCGGTAGAGGAATATCCCATGTGGTATCTTATCGCAAATGCCTCTTCCCTCTTAAGCATCATATAAGGAGAGATCATATAAACACTCTTCTCACCGTGGCCGTAAGGAAGCTGGTCATCATACTCAAAGGTATCAACTCTCTGCCATACACCCTTTTCATCCTTAACGTTTCTGAAGCCCTTTTTATACACGTTTACCTTACAGAGATCATGTAAAAGAGCAACTATTGCGAGAGTCTCGTCACTGTACTCAAAGCCGAGCTCTTTTGCCTTATCCGAGTTCATATAAGCTACAAGGCAATCGTAAACGTTGAGAGAGTGGTCGAGGAGTCCGCCCTCATACGATGAATGGAAGCGCGAGCTGGCGGGCGCTGTGAAGAAATCCGAGTGGGGAGACAGAAGAAACTGCAAAAGCTTATCCGCTCCTTCTCTTGTGATCTTGGTCTTGAATATCTCAATAAATCTCGCCTTATTGTCTTTTACACCGGCGTTATCGTTAAAAAGATTGTTTTCCATAATATTCTCCGTTTGTTTTGTTAATTAAATTCTACCATAATATTAATTAAAAGACAATAGAAAAATCACTTATTTAGGAAATCTTTTATTTTCCCAAGGATTATTTCATCTGTCTGATAGGAAAAGTCCGTGCACTCTACTTGCAAAATCTCTCCAGGATACGCGCTCGAGCGCAACTCATCGAGGGTTGCCGTGAAGTCCTCTATACGTGTAAAATCCTGCGACTTATGTACGGGATGTCTGTCCTCATCAAGCCGCTTGATGAATCTTTGATGCAATACTCTGTCATCACCGTCAAGGAAGATCGACAAAACCTTAATTCCGCGGTCTTTGGCAAAAGCGGATAGCTCCTCTAACTCATAATTCTTGAAATTGGACTCGAGTATCAGAGAATCGCCCTCACATCCCGCAAGATACATCATAAGCTCAAAGGATATCACCGAGAGCTTCTTGTTTTCTTCTCTGTTGGCAGTAGGGATATTATCACCGAGTATTTCTTTAAGTCTGTCTTTATTTACGACCGGTACGGAAAATCTCTCGCCGACTATATGCGAGAAGGTAGACTTGCCCCCTGCGAGAACACCGCCGATAAGTATAAGCTTTTTCATATATGCTCCTATGCTTTAGTGACACTATTATATCATATATATTTTAATAAATCAATACAAAAAGCCGTCGCAATCAAGCGGCGGCTCAATGCTTTTTTCTTTAGTCGTTTTTAACGTGTACGTCGAGCTGATTGAAGGGAATCTCAATACCTTCCTTGTCAAATGCCGTCTTAACAGCCTCAAGGACATCGAAGTTTACTGTCCAATAATCCTCGCTCTTAACCCATACGCGCGCTGTAATATTGATGCTGCTCTCACCGTGAGAAGACATTCTTACAAATGGTGCAGGATCCTCAAGCACAAGCTCGTGCGATGTGCAGATATCCATAACAATACGCTTTGCCTTCTCGAAATCGTCACCGTATCCGATGGAGAATGTGAAATCTACACGTCTGGTATCCTTTATCGAATAGTTAACGATAGTGCCGGAAGAAAGAGGCCCGTTGGGAATGTAAACCATCTTGTTGTCGGGTGTGCGAAGCTTTGTGGTAGTGATATGAATATCTTCAACCGTACCCGAATATCCCTGTGCCTCGATATAATCGTCGACGCGGAAAGGACGTGTAACTATGATAAGTATGCCGCCCGCAAGGTTTGAAAGCGCGCCGTTCAAGGCAAGACCTACGCATGCGCCGAGGGATACCGCAAGAGCCGCAAGTCCGCTTGTGTCAATACCGACAAAGCCGATAAGACAGATAGCGATAAGGCACTTCATTGTAAGGGAAAAGATGTAAGCAAGGGTGCGCGCAAGCGTCTTGTCAAGTCTGCCCTTTTCTCCACTCTTACGTATCTTTCTCGCAACTACGTTCACTACCTTAAAGGATACGAACATGATCACAAGAGCGATAACAACGCGGAGTCCGGCGGTAGTCAGCCAGCTTATAACACTATTAAGAAGGCTGTTTAAAATCTTATTCCAATCCATTTTGTATCTCCTTGTTTTTATATTTCTGCTTGGTAATAAATATCATTTTATAATAAAACGCGTGATTATATAACAAAGTGTACTCTCTCGGGATCATACTGATCACGAGGCTCGGGAGTATCCTCCGGATAGCCTATATGAACAATTCCGAGAGGTATGTGAGAGTCAGGAAGGGTGAGACATTCCTTAAGATTGCACCCTACTCTTGCCTGAGGATAAGCACCGCACCATACAGCACCAAGTCCGAGATCAACAGCTCTGAGAAGTATGTTTTCTATAGCTGCTGAGCAGTCCTGTACCCAGTATTCGGTAATCGGTGCCGGCAGAGCGCGCTCTGTGTTGCCACACACTACGATAACGAGAGATGAGTTGAAACGTGAGAACAGTGACGACTTTTTTACACTGTCGAGTGTCGGTCCGTTTTTTACAACGTAGAACTCCCACGGTGTCTTGTTGCATGCGCTCGGCCCACTCATAGCAGCGTGTAAGAGCTCATCGATCTGCTCGTCACTCACGGGAATATCCTTGTATTTTCTAACGCTTCTTCTTTTCAAAAGCGCTTCTTTAAGTTCCATATCCTGCTCCTTTGTCTATTTTCTAACCTATTCTATTTTAGCACTTCGGTTTAGCGATGTCAATACTAAAGTCTTGGAAATAAAAAAGGCGGGGACGATCCCCGCCTTAAGCGTTGTTTAAAATCAGAAGTTATAATCAGGGTTTACGAGCTTGCCGGTCTTAGAGGACTCAATGATAGCAAGACAAGCCGCAACGGTCTTTGCACCCTCGATAATGGGAGTCTCGATCTCGGTGCCGTTTACGAGCGCATCAGCGAATGCCTTGAACTCTGCGTTGGCGTTGTGGTTGTTTACCTGAACCTCAACCTCTTGGGGCTCGTGACCGCCTTCACCGTTCTCGTCAACGAGGAACACCTGCATTGTGGGAGAGGTGTTGTCGAAGATAAGAGTACCCTTGGTACCGTAAACGCAGGTACGCATGGTGTAATTACGCTTGCAAGCGGTGGAAACGAACACCTTGCCCATAACGTTGTTCGGGAACTTGAGGATAGCGAGGTTTGCATCATCGTAGGTTACTGCGGGCAGGAGCTTGTGAGTGCCGAGAGCATAAACCTCAGAGGGATCGGTGCCGATAAGCCATCTGAGAAGGTCAACAGCGTGACAGCCGCCGCCAACTACACCGTTACGGATAGGATCACTGCGCCAGTTCTTGGGATCGTGGTCGAACATATGCTGATAATCGTGAGCATACTCGGACTCAGCGAAGTAGATCTCTCCGATTGCTCCGGAATCTATGTACTCCTTAGCCTTGATAAAAGCGGGAGTGAAACGGCATATCTGTCCGATCATAAATCTGCACTCGGGATGAGCCTTTACAGCGTCAACCATAGCTACGAGGTCTTCTCTTGTAAGAGCGAGAGGCTTCTCACACATGATGTGCTTTCCTGCAGCGAGACAAGCCTCAACCTGTTCTCTGTGCTGCTGGTCGGGAGTAGCAATAAGAACCGCATTTATCTCCTTGTTATTTACTATATCAAGGTAGTCGGTGGTACGTCTATCCTCGGGGATATTATTCTCCTCACCTACTGCCTTAAGTTTCTCGGGATTGACGTCACAGATCATACCGATCTCCGCGCCGTAATTAATTGCGCCCTTGAGATGATGAGCGCCCATGCCAAGGCCTATTACGCCAATGACCAACTTTTCTACCTTCATTTCTGAAAACCGCCTTTCAAATTTATTTACAATGATATTATAACAGATTCATTTTCACTTTCAAATGATATATCCATAACAAAAATATGTAAAATCGATAAAAAACGGCGTTATTTAATGAAAAATATTTTTAATTTTCCATTTTATATTGCAATAGGATCAAAATAATGATATAATCGAATAAAAAAGCGGAGGTGTCTTATGAGTGCCGGCAGCCTTGACAAAATAGTGAGCGATTACTATACGATATCACGTATGGATATCTCAATAGTAGACAGAGATTTTCGTTCTCTGTCAATAAGACGGGGCAAGGACGATCTCTGCTCGCTCTTACACCGTGACAGAGTTGCGATAGACAGGTGCAAGGAGTCTGATATTGAGCAGCTCTCCTACGTCAAAGAAACGCACTCACCGATGCTCTATTCGTGTCCGTTTGGCATTACTGAGGCAATAGTACCGATAATCAGGGACGGAGAAACTATCGGCTATATAATTTCAACCGTTGGCATCCGTTCATCGAGCGAAGATGACATAAAGGTGCTGTGCTCCGACTTAAGTATCCGCTCGGATCATATCGACCGTATGATAGATAGCTCAAGAAAGGTCACAGATGAAGAGATATCCTCGCATTTCAATATGCTGCAGATACTTGCCGATTATATAGCTAACGATCAGTCGCTGATAAATGAAAACGAAAGCATCGGACGCCTCATAAAGAAGTTTATCAAGGGGAATATTGCCGGCAAGCTGACGCTTAATGAACTTGCAAGAAATCTTCACTGTAGCACAGTAACTCTTACCGAGCACTTTAAAAGAGAGTTTGGTATAACTATAAACGAATACATAACGTCAAAGAGAATGGAGCACTCTGAGAGGCTTATGCTATCTACCGATAAGCCTCTGAGAGAGATAGCCACTCTGTCAGGCTTTGCAGATGTCGAATACTTCTCAAGAACCTTTAAAAAGCACCACGGTATTTCGCCTGCTCTATGGCGTAAAATCAAAGGAAAAGAACTAAATGCTGATACGTAACACACAGATATCCGAGATCGATTCGGTGATGGAAATATACTCAATCGCAAGGGCCTTTATGCGCAATAGCGGCAACCCGAACCAATGGGGAGACTGTTATCCCTCACGGCAGCTTATTGAGTCTGATATCGCAAATAATTTCAGCTATGTTATCGAGGATCGGGGAGAAATAATAGGGACATTCTTCTTTAAAGAGGGGGAGGATCCCACGTATCTCAGAATACACGGCGGCAAATGGCTCGACGACGGTAAATACGGAGTTATTCATAGAATTGCCGTAAAATACCAAGGCAGAAATATCGTTTCTAAAGCATTTGATTTTTGTTTCGGTATCATAAATAACATAAGGATAGATACTCACCGCGACAATATTCCGATGCAGAAGGCACTCGCGCGTCACGGATTCCGCTACTGCGGTATTATACATCTTGAGAGCGGTGAGGAGCGTATGGCGTATCAAAGGAATACATAGTATGGAAAAATATATTGAAACAGTAAATTCGCTCAGCGGGGAGATGAAAATACGCGACTACCTCAGACGAAGGCTCGGTCTCTCGGTATCTCTAATCGCAACGGTAAAGTATGATAACGTCAGAATAAACGGTATACCTGTGCATATGCGGGCTACCGTCAAAAACGGCGACGTCATTGAAATCACTCTGCCTCCCGAGGACAGCGAAAATATCGAGCCGATGGACGTGCCTATTGAGATCGTATATGAAGATGATTACATAATTGCCGTAAACAAGCCGAGGAATATGCCCGTCCACCCCTCGCGAGGCAATCATCTGCCCACTGTAGCAAACGCAGTGCGATCCTACCTCGGTCATCCATTCGTTTTCCGCGCGGTAAACAGACTTGACCGCGACACATCGGGAATCGTTCTTATCGCAAAGGATAGGCTGTCCGGAGCAAAGCTGTACCAAGCTATGAAGGACAGAAAAATCGATAAAACCTATCTTGCAGTAGTTGAAGGAATACCAAACAGTCACGGAATAATAGACGCGCCGATAACTCGCGAGGCAGAGGGAGAAATCAAGCGTGTCGTACGTGAGGACGGCAAACGCTGTGTTACCGAATATGAGCTGATCTCCACCGATGAATACGGCAACTCGCTCGTTAAGGTACTGCCTCACACAGGCAGAACACATCAGATACGTGTGCACATGGCACATATCGGGCATCCATTGGTAAATGACTTTCTCTACGGGACTCGGGGCGAGGATACATACTTTCTGCACGCGGCCTCTCTATCCTTCCCTCACCCGATTACAAACGAGCTTATTACAGTAAGTGCCGAACCTCCAAAAGAATAAGCACCTGCCGGCTTTTATGCCAAGCGGGTGCTTTTTCTATTGTGGTTGTAATTTAATTGAGTAAAATCTTGAACGAAAGCTATCATTTTCCGAGAAGCTTCATAAGTCCGTCCTCGTCAAGAACTGTGACGCCAAGCTCGTTTGCCTTTGTAAGCTTTGAGCCTGCCTCCTCGCCTGCTACTACGTAGGACGTCTTCTTTGATACGCTGCCGGAGACCTTACCGCCCGCCTGCTTGATAAGTGCGGATGCCTCATCTCTGGTCATCGTAGGAAGAGTACCTGTGAGAACAAAGGTAAGGCCTGCGAGAGTCTCTTCTCTTTCCTCTGCGGTAGCATCTGTCTTAAGACCTAACGATTTCAGTCTCGCTATGAGCTCGCGTGAGGACTCCTCAGCAAAGAACTCAACGAGAGCTGTTGCGGTTATCTCACCGATATCCTCTACCGTGATAAAATCATCGACCGTAGCATCCATACACGCTTCGATGGTGCGCATTTTTCTTGCTATCGCCTCTGCCGCGACCTCGCCTACCTGACGTACGCCGAGAGCGAAGAGAAGCTTTTCAAGGCCTCTGCTCTTTGAGTTTTCAATAGCATTCACAAGGTTTTCGGCACTCTTTCTGCCCATTCTGTCGAGGTTTTCTATATCCTCGATCTTAAGCTCATAGAGGTCGGCGATTTCTTTAATTTTATTGTTTGAGAGAAGAAGCTCTACTACTTGAGGGCCGAGTCCGTCGATATTCATAGCCCCCTTAGATGCAAAGTGAACGATTCCTCTGGCATTCTGTGCAGGGCAACCGGCATACACACAGCGGATCGCTGCACCGTCACCGCACTCGTCTCTGACCACGGGATGTCCGCAAGAAGGACAGACCTTAGGCATTTCGAACACGGTCTCAGTGCCGTTACGCTCGCTCTTCACACTCTCGAGTATCTCGGGAATGATCTCACCCGCCTTGCGTACAACAACGGTATCCCCAATGCGAATATCCCTCTCGGATATGAAGTTGATGTTATGCAATGTTGCTCTTGATACGGTAGTGCCTGCGAGTCTTACGGGCTCGAGATTTGCGGCAGGAGTCAAAACACCCGTTCTGCCTACCTGAATATCTATTGAAAGAAGCTTTGTCTTTTTCTCCTCGGGTGGATACTTATAGGCAACCGCCCATTTTGGTGTGCTTGTTCCCTCTCCGACTGTTCGTCTGCCCTCAAGCGAATTCACCTTGATGACCGCTCCGTCCATATCGAAGGAAAGCTCGGGGCGCGCATCACCGAGATACCTGACATGCTCTGCAACTGCCTTATAGCCCTTAGCCTTAACAGTCTCGGGAAGAACGGTAAATCCAAGCTCTGCGAGTCTCTCAAGCGTTTCTATATGCGTCGTGGGGTGTCTGCCGTCGGAATATATATCGCCCTCCTGAAGATTGAAAACATATATAGCAAGTCTGCGCGATGCGGCAATCTTGGAGTCGAGCTGGCGAAGAGATCCCGCAGCGGCATTTCTCGGATTGGCAAAGAGAGGCTGTCCCTCATCTTCACGAATCTTATTAAGCTGTTCAAAAACAGCCTTGGGCATATATACCTCACCGCGTACACAGAGATACGGAAGCTTTTCATTAAGCTCAAGCGGAACAGTCTTTATAGTCCTCAGATTTTCGGTTACGTCTTCACCGATAAATCCGTCGCCTCTTGTCGCGCCTCTGACAAATTTACCGTTCTCATATATGAGAGACACCGAGAGGCCATCGATTTTGGGCTCGACCGAATACTCTGCTCCACCGAGGATCGCATCAGTCTTGTTTATAAACTCCTCGAGCTCCTCATATGAGAATACGTCTGTTAAGCTGCCCATTTGCACAGAGTGTGTGAACTTCTCGAATTTATCGAGAGCCTTACCGCCAACTCTTTTGGTGGGAGATGCGGGATCGTCAAGCTCCGGGAACTGTGCCTCGAGCTCACCAAGCTCACGGAACATCATATCGTATTCAAAATCGGAAATTTTCGGCGCGTCACTTTCATAATATAGCTTAGAATTGTAAACTATCTGTTCGCGCAGATATTTGATTCTGCTTTCAGCTTCCTTAACGTTCATGTTCTTTCCTTTCGGGAAGTTTTACTTTTACTTAACCATTGTACCATCTTTTTGGCGGTTTGTCAATCAAAACCTATTAAGGTTTTATCGTTTTTCTATTGACTTTTCTCATTTGTCGATTATAATATTCATTGTAAGTTATTCTTTGGAGGTCTTCACCGCAAAATGCGCGAGAAATTTTCACTTAAGCAATTTCTTATAATTAACGCCGGTGTGCTTATGGTTGCTATCGGCATATACTTTTTCAAAGCACCTAACGGATTTGCAACAGGAGGAGTCAGCGGTCTTGCTATAATCCTCGCAAAGCTTCCGTTCAGTATGTCTTTCCACATCACGCAGTCGATGTACATGCTGTGCATAAACGTATTGCTGCTTATTCTCGGTGTTATTATGCTCGGAAAGAAGTGCGGCATTATGACAATATATTGCTCTCTGATGCTGTCTATTATCAACCTTTTGCTTGAAACCTTTATTCCGATACAGAAGATCAGCGGAATGCCCACTCTCTCGGCCACCCCTATGCTCGAGCTCATATACGCGATATTCCTGACGGGTATAGGCTCTGCCATCCTCTTCCGCAACAAGGCTTCTTCCGGTGGAACAGACATTGTTGCTCTGATACTCAAGAAGCATTCTTCCCTCAACGTAAGCCAGTCGCTGCTCGCTACCGATTTTCTTATAGCTATGTCGACCTTCTTCGTATACGATGCAAAAACAGGTCTTTATGCTATGCTCGGTCTTTTCGCTAAGGTGTTCGTAGTTGACGATATTCTCGACTCAATGAATATGTGTAAGGCCTTTACCATCATCACGACCAAACCTGATGAGATAAATAACTTTATACTGACGGATATGAAGCACAGCGCAACGTCATATAAGGGCGAGGGAATTTACACCCACGAGCCAAAAGAAATCATCATAACCGTTTGTAAGCGCAGCGAAGCCATCAGGCTGCGCAGGATGGTAAAGGAGATAGATCCCGGTGCTTTCATTATAATCACAAAGTCAAGCGAAATCATGGGAAAGGGATTCCAAACCTGATCTACATAAAAATCACCCACGGTATAAGAATTGCCGTGGGTGATTTATTATATTCCGAGTTTTTCAAGTGCTGCAAGCTTTGTCGAAAGGACGAGGATATCCATAGCAAGCAAAATATCCTCATCCGAGGGATAGGTTGGAGCAAGTCTGAGATTGCTGTCGGCGGGATCAATTCCGTATGGGAAGGTCGCACCGACCTCGGTGAGAGTAACTCCTGCCGATCTGCAGAGCTCGTATACTCGCTTTGCCGTACCCGGCATAACGTTATATGAAATGAAATATCCGCCGCGCGGCTCAGTCCACTCAGCGATCTCCAAGCCGGAAAGTACTTTAAGCTTGGATATCGTGATATCAAATTTCTGTTTTATTACAGCACCAAGATTAAGCATATGTGAGTGCATTTTCTCTGCTGTACCGAAGAATCTCACATGCCTTAACTGATTTAACTTGTCGTATCCTATGGTCTGAGCACCGAGATATTTTGATATCTGCTTGCGGTTATTCTCGCTGGCCGCCATAAAAGCAATGCCGGATCCGGGGAAGGTGACCTTGGATGTTGAAGAAAAATAGAACACTCTGTCCTCGTTACCGTATTCCTTAGATATCGCGAAAATATCCGCGAGCTCGTCTTTATCTTCGGAAAAATCGTGGATACCGTAAGCGTTATCCCACATAATTCTGAAGTCAGGAGCGGCACATTTCATAGAAGCAAGCCGTCTGACTGTTTCATCTGAATAGGTATAGCCCGTAGGGTTTGAATACTTAGGAACACACCATATGCCCTTGACCTTAGGGTCTTTAACGAGACGCTCCACCTCGTCCATATCCGGACCGGTAGGAAGCATATTAACGCTGATCAGCTCAAAGCCAAGCGTTTCAGTAATCCTGAAGTGACGGTCATATCCGGGAGTAACGCATATCCATTTTAATTTGTCTTCCTGTGACCAGGGAGCTTTGGATCCGTAAACACCAAAAAGCATCGCTCTCATAAGCGCATCATACATAAGCTGCAAGGATGAGTTGCCTCCTATAATGATGTCGGAAGGATCAAGACACATAGAGTCAGCGAACAGCTTCTTCATTTCAGGTAGTCCGTCAAGGACGCCGTAATTGCGGCAATCAATTCCCTGCTCCGATGCATGATCTGAGCTGAGGTCGACCTTCAGAAGTCCGTTGCTTATATCGAGCTGCGAGCTGTTGGGCTTACCTCTTGAAAGGTCGAGGGAGAGTCCTTTGGCTCTGTATTCTTCATAAACTGCCGAAAGCTCTGAATAAAGTTCTCTTCTTTCAGCAAGCGTAAGTTCATTATAACTTTTCATCTTTTCTCCTTTTGCTCTCCGAATACCAATTTTGAATTTTTTGAAACTCAAAATTGCATTTTTAAGAGACAAGGGTTTTATTTGTCTATTATTATACCATATATTTTATTTTTTTCAAGTCATTTTGCAAAATCAAATTTAAAATCTTGCATTTTCTGTCTTTTCAACAATTTAATCAAACAAATCGGCATTTTTTCTGTTTCTCTTGACAAATGTATATATTTGTTATATAATTTATGCTGTATGAATATGTTTTCGAAAGGTTTTTATTTTATTATGGCTGAAAACAAGAAATTAGTTGAACAAATCACATCTATGGACGAGGATTTTGCTAAATGGTACACTGATATCGTTAAGAAAGCAGACCTCATCGACTACTCCAGTGTTAAGGGCTGTATGATCATCCGTCCCTATGGCTATGCCATTTGGGAGAATATACAAAGAATTCTCGATACCCGCTTCAAAGAGCTCGGTCACGAAAACGTGTATATGCCTATGTTCATCCCCGAATCCCTACTCCAAAAGGAGAAGGATCACGTAGCAGGATTTGCTCCCGAGGTTGCTTGGGTTACTCACGGCGGCAGCGAGAAGCTCACCGAGAGACTTTGTGTAAGACCTACCTCCGAGACTCTTTTCTGCGAGCACTATGCAAACGTAATCAAGTCATACAGAGATCTGCCTAAGCTCTATAACCAGTGGTGCTCGGTAGTTCGTTGGGAAAAGACCACACGTCCCTTCCTCCGTTCCCGTGAATTCCTCTGGCAAGAGGGTCACACCATGCATGCTACCGCAGAGGAAGCAAGAGCAGAAACCGTACAGATGCTCAACGTATATGCTGATTTCCATGAGAAGGATCTCGCTATTCCCGTAATCAAGGGCGTTAAAACCCCCTCCGATAAATTTGCAGGCGCAGAGGATACCTACTGCATTGAGGCTCTTATGCACGACGGTAAGGCACTCCAGGCAGCTACCTCTCACTACTTCGGTGACGGTTTCGCACGCACATTTGATATCACCTTCACCTCTAAGGATAACAAGCTTGAATATCCGCATCAGACCTCTTGGGGCTGTACCACAAGAATGATCGGCGGTATCATTATGACTCACGGCGACGATAACGGTCTCGTTCTCCCGCCCGCAGTTGCTCCCATACAGGTAGTGATCATTCCCGTTGCTTTCCATAAGGAAGGCGTTCTTGACAAGGCACGTGAGCTCCGCGACAGACTTGTAAAGGCAGGCGTCCGCGTTAAGCTTGACGACAGCGATCAGTCTCCCGGATGGAAGTACTCCGAATATGAAATGAAGGGTGTTCCGCTCCGTGTCGAGATAGGTCCTCGCGATATTGAGGGCAATCAGTTTGTCGTAGTTACCAGACACAACCGCGAAAAGACATTCGCTTCCATCGACGAGCTTGAGAGCGTTATCGCAAATAAGCTCACAGAGGTTCGCGACGGCATGTATGCAAAAGCTCTTGCTAACCGTGAGAAGCGCACATATGCGTGTCAGAGCATCGAGGAGATCTCCTCTGCCCTTACCGCAGGCGACGGCTTCGTAAAAGCTATGTGGTGCGGCGAAGAAGAGTGCGAGGACAAGGTTAAGGAACTCGCAGGTGTCGGATCACGCTGCATCCCCTTCGAGCAGGAGAACATCTCAGACAAGTGCGTATGCTGCGGCAGAGCGGCAAAGAAGCTCGTTTATTGGGGCAAGGCGTACTAATACATTATATTTCTCAGACGGATAAAAAGATAATTTTCGAAAAGGAGAGCTTGGAAAGTGAAAAGCATTGTCACGTATAGAGAAGCAGATGGCACAATTATCAATTTCGAAGCTCACTCCTCTCTTAAATCCCCCATTGATCTCGCGAGATACTACGCAAAAGAAAAGAATTATCCGGACAGATACGTTGTTTTTACCGATAGGCTTGTAAAATCAAAGACGGTCAACACAAAAGATATTGAATCCGAGGCGGAATACGGAATCTTTATGTCATGTATTCTAAGGCCCTCGATCTTCCCGTCACAGGCAGCTCTACTCAGCGCGCTGTCAACAGCGGCTATGGTCTCTGCTCTTGAAGAACATACCGATCGCGAGATGGGAATCGGCTGGGTGAGTGACGTGTACTGCGACGGAATGAAGATAGGCTCGGTATCACTTGAAGGCAAGCTCGACAACTTCACTACATACGAGTACATCATCATTTCCTTCAATGCTAAACTTTCGAAGGATAATTTTCCGCCTACTCTTGCAGATATGATCAAGAAGGTCTTTGAGAGTGAAAACACTTCGGTCAATATGATAATTGCAAGAAGTATTCTCACAAGATTCTTCAAATTTTATCAGAATCTCAAAACTCCGCAAAAGTTTATGAGTGAGTACACTCAGAGATTTGCTCTGCGCGGCAAGAAGGTGAAATATTTCTGCGATGAAAAATGGAAATCACACAAGGTCCTCGGCGTAGACTCCAGGACAGGTGAGCTTATCATTGACAATGGACGCGATCCGGATATCCGTGTCTCATCGCCTGCACTCATACAGAATCCAAAGAAAATCAAATGATGATCGACATTAATGCCGGGAGACGCCTGATAGGTCTCCCGGCATTTTTGTCATAGAAAATAAGCTTCTTAAATATGCTTTAACACTACATATTCCGAGGTAAAAAGGTGAAAAACTCTACACGATACCGCATTATAGAAATATTGGAGCTCTTTGCAGGCTCGGTGCTTCCAATCATTTTCTGGTTATCGGTCATCTTTGGTTTTGATGCTCCATACTTTGCCGTGCTGACCATAATCAGCGCTGTAATTCACGAAATCGGGCACGGTATCGCCATATCCGCTTTTTCAGAAAAGGCAGGAAAGCTCCGCGGTCACTCCACCGGTTTTAGGATAAAGGAAAACAGCTTAATCTCCTACCCTCGTGAGATTGCCGTTATGCTCGCAGGACCGCTATCCAACATTTTGATTTTCTTACTTACACTTCCGTTCGGTAACGCATTCTTCGGCTACGCACGTGCTTTAGGATTTATCAACCTCGCAACCGGGCTATCAAACTTGCTTCCGCTCGAGGGATACGACGGATACGGAGCGCTTTTGACCCTCCTAAAGTCGCGCGGAGCTCAAAGGCATATACAACGGCTCGAAGAGATATCCTTTGTTTTCAGCATATTGCTAACATTTGTATCGCTTCACATAATTGATAAATTCGGCGAGGGGTATTGGATATTCGGTCTGTTTTTCTTTGCAACGCTATCAAAAATCATAAAATTCGGCAAATATGACATTTTTCGAGAATAAACGAGAAAACAAGAGCTTTTGAGAGAATTTGAGAGTTTTTTGCGGTTTTCGTACCGAAAAACCGTGGATAATTTCGTCTAATCACGGCTAATTCAAAATATTTTTGAAAAAATTTGTCCAAAACTATTGAAAAAGCATATACTTTTTGCTATAATGACCCTACCATACATTTTAAATAAACACGTGCCGTATAGCGCGTGCGTCAAGTATAAAAGAAAGGGTATGAGATTTCAAAATGGCAAAGCTCATTGAGTTAAAAGGAATTTCGAAGTCATACGACGGCGAAAAGGTTATCGATTCTATGAATCTCTATATCAGAGATAAGGAATTCATCACTCTTCTTGGCCCATCAGGATGTGGCAAAACTACAACTCTGCGTATAATAGGCGGATTTGAGACAGCTGACGAGGGAGAGCTTTATTTCGACGGTGTCGAGATAAGCGTCGTTCCCGCGTACAAGAGAAACGTTAATACGGTATTCCAAAAGTATGCACTCTTCCCTCACCTGAACGTTTACGAGAATATAGCATTCCCCCTCAGACTTAAAAAGGTAGCTGAGGAAGAAATACAGACCAAGGTCACCGAGATGCTCAAAATGGTAGCGCTCGTAGGCTTTGAAAACAAGAGTGTAAGCACCCTCTCGGGCGGTCAGCAACAGAGAGTTGCGATTGCGCGCGCTCTTATCAGTCATCCTCGCGTACTCCTGCTCGACGAGCCCCTCGGAGCTCTCGACCTCAAGCTTCGTAAGGATATGCAGAACGAGTTAAAAACCATACAGCAGGCTATCGGCATTACTTTCATATACGTAACGCACGATCAGGAGGAGGCACTCTCAATGTCTGATACCATCGTGGTTATGGCCGACGGTGAGATCCAGCAGATAGGAACTCCTACTGATATATACAACGAGCCTAAAAACGCATTTGTTGCCGACTTTATCGGTGAGAGTAATATCATCGACGGTATAATGCTTGAGGATAAAAAAGTAAAACTCGCCTCTCACGTCTTTGATTGTGTAGACGGCGGATATGCACCTAACGAGCCCGTAGACGTAGTTATACGTCCCGAGGACGTTGACGTGGTAGCTCCCGAGGCAGGCATGCTCACAGGTCAGGTCACCTCTGTAACCTTTAAGGGTGTGCACTACGAGATAATCGTCGATATCAAAGGCTTCAAATGGATGATACAGTCAACAGATTACGTAGCACCCGATGCTGTGATCGGTCTTTACATAGAGCCCGATGCAATACACATTATGAAGAAGTCCAAGTACTCCGGCAAGTTCGGTGACTACTCCTCCTTCTCCGACGAAATCGACCAACTTTCCGATGCTGACTCGGCAGAAGAATTCTGATTTTTAAAAACTAATTTTTGAAAATGGAATGGAGCAAGCTGCTCCTTTGGTATAAGGATAAATGAAAAAGAAAAGGTCTATAATGCAATCAATCGCGGCAGCGCCCCACATCTTTTGGGCGATCCTCTTTATAATTCTGCCCCTGATTATCGTTGTGTTTTATGCTTTTACCGATGCAAACGGTAAATTCTCATTCTCAAACATCGCATCGCTGCCAAGCTATGCCTCGATATTCCTGCTCTCGCTTGAGTTATCTGTAATAGCTACTGCGATCTGCCTACTTCTCGGATACCCTCTCGCATACATTATCGCAAAATCCAACCCGAGAAATCAAAAGATTTTTATAATGCTTCTGATGCTCCCCATGTGGACAAACCTCCTTATCAGAACCTACTCTATCATGGCCATTCTTGATAACGGTGGTATTCTCAACACCCTTCTCAACACGTCTATGCATATTGTTGGCACTAAGGGGGCGGTCATCTTCGGTATGGTATACGATTTCCTGCCCTACATGGTGCTCCCTATCTATACCTGTATATCAAAGATCGACAAGAATATGTGGGAAGCGGCAAGCGACCTTGGTTGCAACACCTTCACAACGCTTACCAAGGTTATTATTCCCCTCTCCCGCTCCGGTATTATATCCGGCGTGACTATGGTTTTAGTCCCCTCGATCAGCACCTTCTATATTTCCCAGAAGCTCGGCGGAGGTACATTTGAGCTTATTGGTGACACCATAGAAAGACAGTTTGTGACCGGTGCTCTCAACGTAGGAGCTGCCATCTCACTCGTTATGATGGTGCTTATCATCATTTCTCTTACCGTAATGAATAAATTCGGTGATCCCGATGACGGAGGTATTATCGTATGAAGAAATATGCCTCCAGAATATATTTATGCCTGATATTCGGAATCCTCTATATTCCTATAGCTACAGTTATCCTCTTCTCATTCAACAACTCTCCGAGTACTGCTGAGTTTTCCGGCTTCAGCTTCTACTGGTACAAAGAGCTCTTTAGATCCGAAGAGGCGTGGATAGCCCTCAGGAATACGCTCATTCTTGCAATTTCATCCTCGCTTATAGCTACCGTTATAGGTACTGCCGCGGCTGAGGGTATATACAAAATGAGAAGCAAGCTTTTAAAGCTCACCATAAATTCCGTAACCAACATTCCGATGATGAACCCCGATATCGTCACCGGTATGTCTATGATGCTCTTCTTCGCAGCAATTATGGGCATCTTCAGAATAGCGGATTACAACAATATCGGCTTCCTCGCGATGCTGATATCCCATACTACATTCTGCCTCCCCTACGTTATCCTCTCGGTACTGCCGAGAATAAACGAGCTTGGCGACTCGCTCTCGGAGGCGGCACTTGACCTTGGATGCACACCTATACGCGCGTTCTTCAAGGTAAAGCTTCCCAATATTATGCCCGGTGTTATATCCGGTCTTGTACTTGCTTTCACAATGTCGCTTGACGACTTCGTCATATCATACTTTGTCGGACCTACCAACTTCCAGACTCTTCCCTTGCTCATCTATTCGATGACGAAGAAGACGGTTAAGCCCGATATGTATGCTCTGTCGACAATTATAATCATCTCGGTATTTACTCTGCTCATCGCATCAAATATCAAGAGCATTATACATACCTCGCCTAAGAGATTCAAGAAAGGCGGTAAAATAAGATGATCAAAAGATTGTTATGTATAGCTACTCTGCTCTCACTTGTTTTCTCCTTTGTATCTTGCAAAAGCAAGGATGACGAAAAAAATGCAACTAAGAGAGTAGAGGATATGAGCTACTCTTATAAGAGCGGCGAGGTTATCACGCTCAACGTCTACAACTGGGGTGAATATATCTCCGACGGCTCTGAAGGTTCGGATGACGTAAACGCGATGTTTGAGGAATACTTCAACCGTGAGCTCTCGGCAAAGTACGGCGGTATAAAGATCAAGGTTGAATACTCCACCTATGCAAACAACGAGGACATGTATTCAAAGCTAAAGAACAGTGCCGTTTCCTATGACGTTATAATCCCATCAGACTACATGATCGAGAAGATGAAGAACGAGGGAATGCTCTATTCCTTTGATACATCCTCACTCTCAAACTACGGTAACATTCTTGAACAGTTTAAAAACGAGAATGCATACTACGATCCCGATAACTGCTATTCAGTCCCCTATACCTACGGTATGGTAGGTATAATCTACAACAAGACGATCGTTTCTCCGGAGGACGTCAAGGATAAGAGCTGGAGTCTGCTCTGGAATGAAAAATATGCAGGAAACATCCTCCAGTTTAACAACCCGAGAGATGCTCTGGCTACCGCAATGTACTGGAAGGGACTGTACGTAAACACCACCGATACTAAGGTATGGGATGAGGCTTACGAGCTTTTGAAGCAGCAAAAGCCGCTACTGCAGGGTTACGTAAACGACGAGATATTCAATAAGATGCAGTCTGAATCAGCTGCAGTAGCTCCCTACTATGTAGGTGACTTCCTCATAATGTCCGAGGAAGAAGAAAATCTCGCGTTCTATTATCCCAAAGAGGGCAGCAACTACTTTGTAGATGCTATGTGCATCCCTACGTGCTCCTCTAATCCGCATCTCGCAAAGGAATACATCAACTTTATGATAAGCGAGGATGCCGCAGTTGCTAATGCTACTTATATCGGCTATGCCTCTCCCAACAGTGCTGTCATAAACAGCGAGGATTACAAAGCTGCTATGGATGAGTATGCCTATGAGGGAGAAAACGGTGAGGGCGCATATGAGCTGCTCTACAACTACATGCCCGATGAGGTGAACAAGGAATATAACGCAAAGTTCCCAAAAATTACCTCTCCCGCATGTTACAGAAGCTTTGATGCAGATACGCAGGCTCACGTAAACACCCTTTGGGAAAACCTCAAGATCTCCGGCTCTACCGAGCTGTGGGTGCATATAACGAGCGTACTTATCGTAGTATCCGTTGTTGCATATGCTTCATACAGCATCTATATCAAGAAAAAACGCTCTAAGTTCTATAGAAACAGAGATAAGGTAAATAAAAAAGCATAAAAAGTTTAAAGACCGAGCAGTTTACTTACTGCCCGGTCTTTTAATTTATTATTGGGTATATTTCGCTATAAATGCATCAAAATCAGCCTTTTCGGTGCATGAACCTATAGCGCCGTCGTTTACGCCATAATCGCTATATTCTCCGTTGGTATCTACTATTCTTAAGCATGTGCCGTAAACCCATCTCGGAGTGGTCAGTATAGCGAGATAAAAAACTGTATATTCTATCCTGCAAAAATCTTCAATTACAGATAATGATTCCGTATATGAGAAGGTACGTACTACCACTGCTCCAGCATCGTTGTTGTCCGACAGCTTAACAATTTCTGCATGATCAAGATTCTCAATAAGCTCGTTATAATTATGATAATATACGTCGGTTAAAAGATGGCTGTCACAGGAAGTCATAAAGACAACCATAAATATTAACAAAATGATTGATATAATTTTCTTCATTTCTTAACTCCTGCTTATGTGTTTTAGTTTAAAGCTCAAAATCCGGGATAAAGCTTTCCTTCTGTGTTCCGCCCTCTTGAATAAAGGCATTTACTACACCGAGTCGCTCAGCATAGCTGACAAGCTCTGAATACTCCGCGTTAGTAACGGTACGGTCAAGAGGAGATTTCATACCGGGCATAGGTGTATACTGGTTCATAAGACTGATATATATGCTATCACCGTAGGTATCGTATAGGTACTTAAGTGATAGCTTGGCCTCGGCTACGTGTGACGGAAGAAGAAGTATTCTGACCACTACACCCGACCTCATTATACCGTCTTTTATGACCGGTTTTGGTTGCTGTCTTACCATTTCAGCTATTGCTTCACGGGCAACTATAGGATAGTCCTTTGCAAAGGACAGCTTTTCCGCGCTTTCAGTACGGTAATATTTCAAATCCGGAAGATATATATCTACTGTACCCTCGAGCCCTCTGACAGTTTCCTCTGTGTCATAGCTGCCGGTGTTATAAACTATTGGAACTGAGAGTCCCATCTCTCTTGCAATCCTTACGGCATCTTTGACACTCGGGGCAAAGTGTGTAGGTGTAACGAAGTTGATATTGTGCGCCCCTTCTCTCTCAAGTCGAAGCATTTCCGCCGCCAAGTCTTTAGGAGATACCTCCCTACCGACAGATGCGCGGGATATTTTACTGTTTTGACAATAGATACATCCGAGAGAACAGCCCGAGAAAAATACAGTACCAGAGCCGCGAGTACCGGAAATTATCGGCTCTTCCCAATAATGAAGGGCAGCACGCGTTATTTTCATCTTATCTGATGAGCGGCAAAAGCCAATCTCACCGCTTGTACGGTCAACGCCGCATTTTCTCGCACATATCACACACCGAGAGTATGACAATATATCCATACGCGCCTCCTTCCTTACAAAAAATATTGACAAGCACTTCTTTATGTGCTATACTTATTCCATCTTGATGAATGGAGAATATTATGTCTACTAAAAGATCCGATTACATAGGCTGGGACGACTACTTCATGGGAGTCTCACTCCTCGCGGCAGACCGTTCCAAAGACCCGAGCACGCAGGTCGGCGCATGCATAGTAAGTGATGACAACCGCATACTTTCAACCGGCTACAACGGTTTCCCTCAGGGCTGCTCCGATGACGACTTCCCTTGGAACAGAGATGAAAGCCTCGGTGAGACAAAGTATAACTTTGTAGTACACGCAGAACTTAACGCAATACTCAACGCCGGCGGAAAATCGCTCGTTGGATCGCGCATTTTCGTTTCCCTCTTCCCGTGTCACGAATGTGCAAAGGCTATCATTCAAGCCGGTGTTAAAGAGGTCGTATACCTTTCCGATAAATACAACGGAACAGCGTCTGACAACGCCTCAAAGCGCATGCTCAATGCCGCAGGTGTTAAGCTCACTAAAATGAAGCCTACAAAGGCTCAGATCGTTTTGAACTTTGACGTAAAATAATCTTTAAAACTGCCGTGAGAACCACGGCGGTTTTTGTTTTAGCAATATTTTACGTTTTGGAAATAATGGGAAATACTGTCGAGATCGGTGGCAAAGCTGCCCTGTATCATATTATCTCTGCCGCCGCCTCTGCCCAAGAGATCGGCGTTTATTTTCTTATAAATTGCTGAAAGATCTACACGGGAGGAGGTCATAATGTATTTATAATCTCCATCTCTGCCCGTCAGTGCCACAATTATCCCGCCTACCTTTTGCTTGGCCGTGTTTACGAACTCACGCAGATCATCCATATTCATATCGGGATAATAACAAACGAGAGAGCCATCCGTATTATTTATTAGTCTTGCCTCAAGCCGCGCGTTAGCGAGGCACACGCTCTTTAATTTAGCCTTAGTTTCTTCATAAGAGAACATAAACGTCTCTGCGGCATCAGCCACAGTAGGCTGCGGCTCAGAATAGAGAGCGGATATTCTGAGAACGTTAGAATACTTCTGCCTGTAATCATACAGAGCGCGGTATCCTGCAGCTATGTTAATACGAATACCTCCGCGATGCTTCTCAAAGTTGAGTATCTTTATGAGTCCTATCTCGCCCGTGTGCGCAACGTGCGGCGCACAGCAAGCGCAAAGGTCATACCCTTCCACCTCAACGATTCGCACATTCTCGGTAAGATCGAGCTTCGAGCGGTAGTTAAGAGTCTGCAGTTCCTCTACGCTTGGAAAATAGGTCTTAACCGATACATTGTCAAAGACAGCGCGATTTGCTATAAGCTCAACCTCGTCAAGCTGTTCTCTTGTAAGATATCCGCCAATATCCATGGTAACCTCGTATTTACCGAGGTGGAATCCGACGTTTTCAAAGCCGTACTGCTTCTTAATAATGCCGCTTATTATATGCTCTGCCGTATGGCACTGCATCTTTTCAAAACGCTCATCAAAGTCTATTTTACAGCTATATTGACAACCTACGGTTAGCATTTTGTCCGTATAATGGCATATTATACCGTTATTTTCCCTTACATCAAGCACACGAGCATCACCAATATATCCCGTGTCGGCACTCTGCCCGCCCTCCTCAGGGAAGAAGGCAGTTTTATCAATGACGCAGACATATCTCTCACCGTCAGCGAACGAGTCGAGAACGGTTGCTTCAAACTCTTTTATATATGCATCACGGTAATAAAGCTTATCTGTCATATCTACCTCACATCATATAATCTTCGGCACTAAAGAGCGACCAAGGGTATGTATCAAGGTCGGGCAAGCGGCGGACGTCTATCTGCTCACCCGGTATATCTATCGCCAAATGAGATGCTAAAAGTGCCACTTGCTTTGCTTTGTTATCGTGACTTCCGTACTTGCCGTCACCGCAAATCGGGTGTCCCACATGCGAAAGCTGAGCGCGTATTTGATGGTAACGTCCCGTATCGAGTGTAACGTAGACAAGAGTCTTGCTTCCCTTCTCTGTTTCCACCGTCTTCAGCGCGCGGTATGAGAGCCTTGCAAGCTTCGCCCCGCCTCTCTCTTTATCTATCACAAATGACTTGCCTGCCCTCGCATCCTTGTAAAGAAAGTTCTCAAGAGTATCACCTGCGGCATCTCCCTCAACGACCGCATAGTACTCCTTAGTCAGAAGTCTGTCCTTTACGTATTCTGAGAGTATCGCTGCATATTTCTTATTTCTTGCAAATACGAGCAATCCGCCTACAACACGGTCGAGTCTGTGAATAAGCCAAAGATTCGGATTTTCACCCTTCTCCCTCAAAGCTTCGGATGTCAGAGTCATGGCATCGGGATCTCCGGACGGATCGCTCTGCGATGGTATGCCCGGTGCTTTATATATAACTACCGCATTTTTTGATTTATATAAAATTTCTATCAAGAGGAAGCCCTCCTTAATTTATTTCCTATATTTTAACATATACCATATGAGTTTACAAGACATTTTCGTATTTTTAAAGTTTTCTTTAAGAATATGTTTTGGTGCTTGACAGAACTGCAAAAAGGGATTAATATATAGGCGGAGGATAAATTTATGAAATTCAGAACCGACCTTATCGCAGATATTCATGACGTCGATCACAACGGAATAGTGAGAACGTCATCGCTTATGAAATATATACAGAGCGCAGCGCAAACGCAGCTGACTCTCAACGGAATGTCGTACGACGAGCTGAGGGATATGAAGAGAGCCTTCATACTCAGCAGAATCAAAATGGAGTTTACTGAACCTGTCAGAGCATATGACAAAGTAAGTGCCATCACCTACCCTTGCGAAAGCCGCGGATACAGTTTTCTGCGCTGTTATGCACTTGAGAAAAACGGAAGAACTATCGGCAGAGCCGTTTCGATGTGGGCGCTGATAGACACCGATACACGCGCGCTGGTAAGAGTTAACGACTTTGAACTTGGACTTGAGACCCATGAGCCGCACACATTAGCTCTATCACGTTTTACGATGCCAGCTTCTGTCAGAAAAGTCGGCACTTATACCGTAAACTACGGTGACCTCGATCAAAACTGTCATATGAACAATACTCGCTATCCTGATATGTACTCAAACTTCCTGCCGCTCGACGGCAAGAGGATAAGGACGCTATCAATCAATTACCTGAACGAAGCGCCAAGAGGCGAAAGACTGCGTGTGGAAAGAGCTGACGGAATCGACGGCTACACCTATTATTTTAGAACTATCCGAGAGGACGGAAAGGTAAATACCGAGGCTGAAATAGAGCTTGAGGACATATAAAATATCGGCAGATAGGTAAAGATATTGTTATTCTTGCCTTTCTGCCGTTATTTTTTCACAATTTAAGTTTTTTCCCGACATTTGTACAGAAATTCTGCGGTATGAAATACTTAATAGCCGTCTTTTCCATTTGTTTTTTTGGCATCATATATCTATTTTCCTCGCACTTAGGCTATATACAACGTGAAAATAGAAAGATATATCAATTTTCGCAATATCCGCTGAAAACGACAAGAATCTGCGTTAAACATTCCCCATTTTTCTCTACGACGCAAAATATCCGTTTATGGTATAATTAGATATCACAGCAGGAGGAGATCAAGATGGGAAAAACGGTGATAACGGATACAGTAATAAAACGCGAGGTGCGTGAGGCCGACGGCGCGCTCTATCAGTACTCACTGATAGTAAGCGAATCTAACAAGGTAGCAAGCTATAAGCTACCGCTCTACTCTATCGAGATAGAAATGACGGATAGAGACGGCAACGTAACAAACGCCCGTACTAAAGAGATTTTCGCTGACGTAGGCAAAGCAATATCATTCTACCGAAGGCTCAGCGAAAACCTTGCCACACCCCTTAATCTGCCGTACATAGTAGAAGATGAGATGCAGTAAGGATTATTTTAATAGTAGTAATCCACACTTTAAATAGTACAAGCTACCTACTTCAACATCTTATAATGAGTAGATATAGGCATCGGAAATCTGTCCGGTGCCTTTTGTATAGAAATAGGGTGTACGAAAAATCGTGCACCCATTTATTTGTATGTAGTTGTCTATTATAGCTTTGAGTTGTTTTATTCGTCCCACTTTACGTAGATAGTAATGTCAGTGTTAACATCCCAATCTTCCTCGAATATCTGAGTGCACGCCGGATCAGCATACAGAGTAAAGTTTTTATCAACGAAGAAATCGGGAGAATACCAACCTGCAACCCATTAGCAACTCAAGATTTTCACGCTCTCCGTTGTGCCAAATAAATAGGGACACCCGCAAGGAGCGTCCCTGTTTATTTGGTGCAGAGGGAGGGATTCGATTCTCGCGCAAACTACGCGCTCGGTCTTCCTCGGTCGCGGACATCCACCGGAAGTCCGTTCTGTACCGATTCCCCTTCGAATTCCTCATGCACGAAGAAAATAAACCTCAGCCAAGCCACAAAGTGATCGACTGAGGTTATTTTGTGTAATAACACACTCGTTAATACAATGAACTACCGAAAGTAGTAATTGTGCATTGTCTTGACGACTTGTTTATTTAATGGCCACTATGACCGCTGCAGTTGTGCGTGCCGCAGCCGTGATCTCCACAATTATGACCTCCATCGCCGTGCTCATGGTCGTGGTGGTCGCACTTGACGTTAGGGTTATAGCCGAGATTGTGCGCAAGAAACGCCTTTACTGCTGCGTCGCAAGCTCCGCTGACACCTCCATA
>JAFVYL010000013.1 GCA_017508665.1 Clostridia bacterium
CAATTCTACAACAACGAACGAATTCAACTCAAAACAAAACTGACACCACTCGAAAAGCGATGTCAGTTCGTCTCTTAAAATTTAATGTTTTCTACCAAGAGTCTCTTTTTTTGTGCTGTCTGTACATTTTGGAGCAGTTCATGAGTTTTTGCTCGCGTCACAGCTCTTTTTATTTCACGTTAATCGCAGCACGGGTCGTCCTTAGGAGGAATTACCGGGTCGGAAAGATCAGGGGCTGTCACGTCACCGAGTCCTGAGGTCTCGGAAAACATAACGTTTGATCTTGTCATATCCACGACGTTGCTCGGAATTATTATCTTGGAGGCTCTGCCGTCGGACATCGCGACAAGCGCGTCGTATTTTTTAAGCTCGAGAACGGCAGCGTCTACTCCGACGTTCCTTAATTCGCGAAGACCGTCTGCCTCTGCCTTTTTAGAGAGGAAAATAGCTCTCGCTTCACCCTCTGCGCGTGCTATACGGGCGTCGCGCTCACCTTCTGCCTCGAGGATCATCGCCTGCTTGTCACCCTCTGCGCGTGTAATAGCCGCAGCCTTGTGTCCTTCGGCCTGGAGAAGAGTTTCACGGCGGTCACGCTCAGCTTTCATCTGCTTTTCCATCGCGTTCTGTATCTCTGCGGGAGGAATGATGTTCTTAAGCTCTACACGGTTTACCTTAATACCCCATTTATCGGTTGCTTCGTCGAGTATTTCGGTCATCTTTGCGTTTATGGTATCGCGCGAGGTCAGAGTACCGTCAAGCTCAAGCTCACCCACAAGGTTACGGAGTGTTGTTGCCGCAAGGTTGGATAAAGCGGAGATGGGATTAACAGCACCGTAAGCATAGAGCTTTGCATCGTATACCGCATAGTAAATAACGGTATCTATCTGCATCGTGACGTTATCCTTGGTTATAACAGGCTGCGGGGGAGAGTCGAGCACCTGCTCCTTGACCGTTACGGTGTTTGCGATTCTTTCGAGGAGCGGTATCTTGAAATGAATACCTGCTGTCCAGGTAGTCTTATATTTGCCGAGGAATTCAATTACGTATTCGTGAGCCTGAGGCACGATCTTGATGCTGAAGGCTAAAACCAATATGACAACTGCTGCTATTGATACAATCCAATAAATCATAGTATTTACTCCTTTGTTAGTATTTCTAATTATATTGTACCCTATTTTTGAAAAAAAGTCAATAATAAAAGAGCTATAATCCGACACGGTGCATCGGTTATAGCTCTTAGGTGTTAAAAAATATTTTAGTTTATTTGAAATTAAGTATTAGGTTTCCGATTGCATAGGAGCAACAAGCCTTAGGTCTCGGGCTTCATAGTCGGGTAGCAAGCAAAAAACAACTGAGTGTTGTTTTTTACGCAGCGAAACCGCCCAGAGCAAGTAGTTGACATAGTCTAACAATTAAAAACGCATACCGCTTGCGGTATATTGCGTTATTTTGCGTATACGCACCGCAAAATAGCAAACTATGCGAAGGTGGCGGGGCTTGGTTACCCGGGAGAATAAAGTATTAAACTTCAGGTTTCATTGTAGGGAAGAGCAGTACATCTCTTATCGACGCGGAGTCGGTAAGGAGCATTACGAGACGGTCAACACCGAAGCCGAGACCGCCTGTGGGAGGAAGACCGTACTCAAGCGCGGTGATGTAATCGTAATCAACCTCTGCTGTGGTGTTGGGATCTTCTGCTCTCTTTGCCGCAACCTGACTCTCAAATCTTTCTCTCTGATCGATAGGATCGTTAAGCTCGGAGAATGCGTTGCCGTACTCGGTGCAGTTGATGAAGTACTCAAATCTCTCGGTGAAGGCGGGATCCGTGGGCTTTCTCTTTGCGAGAGGAGAGTTCTCCACGGGATAGTCGTAAATGAAGGTGGGCTGGATAAGCTTATCCTCAACGAAAGCATCGAAGAGCTCTACGAGGACAGTACCCTTGGTTGCATCCTTGGGGACTTCTACGTGGTGAGCCTTAGCGCACTCGCGAGCGGCAGCATCGTCTGCCCATTCGTTGTAATCAATGCCGGAATACTTCTTGACAGCCTCAACCATGGTGAGTCTTTCCCACTTGCCGAGATCGATCTCGATGCCCTGGTAGGTGATCTTGGTGTCACCGCAAACCTCTTTTGCGAGCATCTTGTAGAGCTCTTCAACGAGGTCCATCATTCCGTAGTAATCCGTGTATGCCTGGTAGAGCTCAATAGAGGTGAACTCGGGGTTGTGCTTGGGGTCCATACCCTCGTTTCTGAAGATTCTTCCTACCTCGTATACCTTGTTCATACCGCCTACGATAAGACGCTTGAGGTAAAGCTCGGTCTCTATACGGAGGTACATATCGATATCGAGCGTGTTGTGGTGAGTCTTGAAGGGGCGCGCGTTTGCACCGATCTCAAGAGGAAGAAGTATGGGGGTATCAACCTCGAGGAAGCCCTTATCATCGAGATATTCTCTGATGAGCTTAAGTATCTTAGATCTCTTTACAAAGGTATCCTTAACCTCGGGATTTACGATAAGGTCAACGTATCTCTGTCTGTATCTCTGCTCAAGGTTGGTGAGACCGTGGAACTTTTCGGGGAGGGGAAGAAGAGCCTTTGCAAGAAGGGTTACAGAGGTGGCGTGTATAGATATCTCGCCTGTTCTGGTGCGGAAGAGAGTGCCCTCGACACCGAGACAGTCACCGATATCCCACTTTTTGAAAGCGGCGTAATCCTCTTCGCCGACGCCGTCTCTTGCAACGTAGAGCTGGATCTTACCTTCACCGTCAAGGAGATGAGCAAAGGAAGCTTTACCCATAACTCTCTTACCAACCATACGGCCGGCAACTCTTACGGTGATGGTCTCGCCCTCTTCAAGAGTGCTCTCGCGCTCCTCAAATTCCTTGATAGCCTGAGGTGCTGTGTGTGTATAATTGTACTTTGTGATTTCAAAAGGATTCTTACCCTCGGCAACGAGGTTTGCAAGCTTCTCACGTCTGATGGCAAGCTCGCTTGTGCTCTGAATCTGATTGTTCTCCATTTTGAATTCCTTTCTTTTTAGATGTTGGAAAGACGTGTATCCGATAGGGATCAGTTATCCTTTGCTCTGGATACGCTCTTTATCTGAAGATGCTGAACTCTTGCGCCTTCAACAACTACCTCGTCGCCTTCCTTTGCGCCGATAAGAGCAGCGCCGATGGGAGAGGAGTCGGAGATCTTTCCGTTCTCGGGATCGGTCTCGTAAGAGCCAACGATGTGATAGGTGAATTCTCTCTTTCTTTCAACGTTGTAGAGTACTACGATAGAGCCGACACTTACCTTGCTCTCGTCGATCTGAGACTCATCGATAACCTTTGCGTTAGCGATCATTTCGCGGAGCTCGTCGATTCTTGCGTGAATGACAGCCTGCTCCTGCTTAGCCGCATCGTATTCGGAGTTCTCGGAGAGGTCGCCGTATGCTCTCGCCTTGGAAATCTCCTTCTTGTTTTCCTCAACTCTTACGTTGATAAGGTGGTCAAGCTCATCCTGGAGAGCCTTAAAGCCCTGGGGGGTGTAAAGTTTCTGTTCCATTTTTATCTCCAATTATATTATTATTGTAATTATGCGGCCAGATCTGCGCTCATATATGCAAGCGGTGCGGGATCTGCCAATTTAAGAAGCTCTGATATTGCTGTGTTAAGAGGCGCATCGACAGAGTGTACCTCTTCGACCTCAACGTCGGGAGCAACACCCACGCCGTTGAAGTTGACGTTACAAGGGGGATTGAAGTAGCCGATCGTAAAGGTGAGACCTGAGTAATCGTAGAGAAGGAAGCTGCTCTGCGCGATACCCTTTCCGTAAGTGTTCTCTCCCACGATGACCGTGTTGAGAATTCCGTCGTTTCTGTAATCTCTCATAGCCGCGGTGAACAGCTCGGCAGCGGATGCCGTACTTCCGTTACAGATGACCGCAATGGGAAGATCCACGCTATGTCCGTCCTTGGTATAAAAGACCTGCTCGCCGCTGTTCATGGTATAAGATCCGATACGTCTCTCTGGCGCGTCGGGAGTAAGATAATCGATGACGTCAACGACCGAGGATAAAAGTCCGCCGGGGTTGTATCTCACGTCGACGAGGAGGCCTTTAGCTCCGTTTGCGGTAAAGAAATCGACAGCTTCCCTAAATTCGGCAGCCGTAGTGCCGAGGAATTGAGTAAGCTGTATATATCCTATGCCACCCTCGAGAAGTCGGTAATACACGGTTCTCTCTTTGAGAAGCTTTCTTGTAACTGTAAAGGTGTGGAATTCCTCGCCGCGCTTAACTGTGACGTTTACGGTACTTCCCACTTCACCCTTAAGCATTTCGACAAGATCCTCTTTTTTGGTGTTTTCTTGGGTTTTATCTCCCACGCCCCATATGATGTCGTATGGCATTATACCTGCCTCCTGAGCACCCGATTCGGGGAACACCATTGAAATTTTAAGTGTGTCGAGATTTACCTGCACGCCGATGCCGACGAATTCCTGTCCGCCGTCAAGGCTGTTTGAATATTCAAAATATTCTTCCGCTGTACGGTAGAATGCGTAACGGTCCTCCGTCACGGCGATCATACAGTGCAGCACCGCGTCTGTGACCGCTTCCTTATCCTCAAGGTCGATCTCGTCGTAAAAGTATTCTATAAACAGCGAGGTTACTGCCTCCGCCATCTCCTTTTTGTCGGGGAGAGTACGGTAGAAGTTCCTTCTGAGCTTGCTTTCAGCCTCGTCTATTTTATACGTGTTGATGTTTCCGATTCCGAATTTTTTCAGATAGGAAGAAATAAATTGGTAATTTAAATCATCTTCACTGTGCTTTTCAACGTTTGCGGTAATATCCTCTTTATCAAGGACCTTTGAATAGAAGTTGTTGAAAAGCGAGCAACCCAAGATGCCTAAAGCTAATATGAGACAGCAGATGAGGATGACAATTCTGAGCTTACCGAGAGGTGAAGCGTGTGACATTGACATATTCTATCTCCTTTTTTAAGTAACGGATACACTCCGTTTTGTTATTTGTCAAGAAACGGGGCTGCCCTAACGGCAGCCTCGTGCAAGTTTAGAATTTAGTAGGTTTGCCGCTGAGATACTTCTTAACCATAAGAGCAACCTTGAAGGTTACCGCGTGGTCAAACTCGCGAAGGTCAAGACCTGTGAGCTTTCTGATCTTCTCAAGACGGTAAACGAGAGTGTTTCTATGTACGAAAAGCTTTCTTGAGGTCTCGGAAACGTTAAGATTGTTCTCGAAGAAGCTCTGCACGGTCATAAGGGTTTCACGGTCGAGAGACTCGAGAGATCCCTTCTTGAACACCTCTTGGAGGAATATCTCGCAAAGGGTGGTGGGAAGCTGATAAATGAGTCTGCCGATGCCGAGATTCTCATAAGACATGATGGGACGCTCGATGTCGAACACCTTACCTACCTCAAGAGCAATTCTTGCCTCCTTGTATGCCTTGGCAAGATCCTTGAGCTTTTCAACAATAGAGGAAACACCGATAAGAAGCTTTGCACCATACTCGGTCTGAGCCTGGTTGAGAATATCCTCTGCCTCTTCCTCGAGGTCCTCGGAGGTACATCCGTCATAAACTTCCTTAACTATTACTATGTCCTGCTCGCTGATATTAATAACATAATTTTTAACTTTATCGGTAACGATATTCTGAACTATCTCGTAAGGAGAGAGCTCGGTAGCTCCCTGGAACTTAACTACGATTACCGCACGGCACTCGTCGTTGCCCATATGGAGCTCGTTGGATTTAACGTAAATATCGTTGGGAAGAATGTTGTCGAGGATAATGTTCTTGATGAACGATCCCTTATCATACTTCTCATCGTAAAGGCTCTTGATGTTACCGAGAGAGATAGCGAGAATGTTAGCGGTCTTTTCCGCTTCCGCGTCCTCACCCTCAACGAAAACGATAGAGTCGTTTTTATTTACGGAATTGATAAATTTGTAGGTGTAACCGTCAACCGTGATGAAGTCACGGGAGAAAGAAAGCTCCTCCTTGATGCGCTGTCTGGATTCTCCTATTTTGGAGAGCTCACTGCAAGCGATGATGATGCCGTTTTCGTCGATTGCACCGATGGTGCGGCCGACAACATCCTTCATCTGATGGATTACCGTCTGAAACAAGCGGTTTGACATAATAACTTTTATCCTTTCATTCTGCTGCGGCTTAAAACGTCGTTGGAGTGGACGAAGGTCCGCTATATTCGAAGTCCTCTTCAATCCGAACCGTGTCATACTATCAGTTTGCATAGGTTCGTTTGTCTATACTGTACTATATTCTACAATATTTTTGGATAAATTTCAATAGTTTTTTAAAAAAATATTGCGAAATACACAAAAAAGTTGCAAATTACTTGTGAATTTTAACATTATATCGGAAAAAGAGAGATTTCAACATAAAAAAGGCAGAAAATAAGAAAAAACGCGCAAGACCGCCTTAAAAAACGTCTCGCGCGTTGTTATTTTCAATATAATGAAGCGAAATTACGTTACAGCTCAAAGAAATATGATATAGCCGACAGACAATAATCGGGAGCTGTCTCGCACCGTAAAATTCTCGGGCCGAGATTGACACACACCGCACCGGAGAGAATTATCCTGTCCGCTTCTTCTCTTGAGAAGCCGCCCTCCGATCCTATTATGACGGCTATCCTGCCGTCTCTTTTGCCGTATGATTCAAGCGCTGATTTAAGAGACTGCGTACCGTCTCCCTCGTAGCAGAAAAGTGTTAGGTCATAGTCCTTTACCCTTTCTGTAAGCTCGCTGAATCTTATCATTTTCGACACCTCGGGCAGCCTTGATCTGCCGCATTGTTTTGCGGCCTCTTCAGCTATGCGCGAGAGCCTGTCGGTTATCTTGTCCGCCTTTTCCGCCGCAGGACGCTTTATGCACCTTGAGGATTCGAAGGGGATTATTGCCGATGCTCCGAGCTCTACCGATTTCTGCACGACGGTCTCAAGCTTGTCTCCCTTAGGATAGGCCATATAGAGAGTAATATGCACGGGTGACTCGGTCGAGCCTGCCTTCGTCGAGATGATCTCGCAAAAACATTCCTCGTCGCGTATACGGGTGAGGGAAGAGAAGTATTCCGTGCCGTTCTCGTCACATACAGTCAAGGTATCACCCACTGCCATACGCAGTGAGCGTGCTATATGATAGGCATCCTTACCGGATATTCTGATAAGGTTATCCTCTATCGCATCTTTATTTACGAAAAATCTTGCCATAGGAGCTCCATTGTGTTTACTTTGTGAAAGTTATTAGTTATAAGAGTGCCGGAGCACTTGTTATGATGCTCGCTTTGCTCGCAGTTATGATTTTGCTATGCAAAAGTTATGATATGATTACCCAATGAACTTTAACTTGCCGACAGGCAATCATAACTTGGCGTAGCCAATCATAACTCATAGCTTACCATTCGGGGTAATCATAGTTGCTTTGCAGAATTATTTTCTGCAAAGCAGAGCTACCCAATCGTTTTCCTTTTCCTCTCTCTCGATCGTAAAGCCTTCTGCCTTTACACACGCTCTGACCTCGTCGGCTCTGTCGATTATTATGCCTGAGAGAATAAGGGGTGCGCCTTCTGCGAGATAGCCGTGTATATCGGGCATCATACGTATGATTATATCCGATACGATGTTTGCTACGCAGAAGTCGTATTTGCCCTCGGATTTGTCGACGCCTTTAAGAAGATCCGACACGCCTACGGTGATATTGTCGCAGCCGTCGTCCTTAGCGTTCTCTCTTGCTACCTTTACGGCTACGGGGTCGATATCGTAGGCATTACAGGATTTAGCTCCGAGCTTTGACGCGCAGATGGAGAGGATTCCCGAGCCTGTACCTACATCGAGGACTCTTTCGCCACCCTTTATGAGATCTTGCATGATTCTCATTACAAGACGGGTAGTCTCGTGAGTACCTGTGCCGAATGCCATACCGGGATCCATTCTTATGATGATCTCGCCGTCCTTGGCTTCATACTTTTCCCAAGCGGGAACTACGGTTACTCTTCCGAGAGGGATGGGCTTGTAGTACTGCTTCCAGCTCTCGGACCAATCCTCCTCGTTCATACCCTCGACGGATATTTCATTATTTATACCGAGAGCGGAGAGTCTCGCTTCAAGGTATACTTTGTACTCGGCAAAGTTCTTTTCCTCGGGTACGAAGATGGATACCTTTACGGTTTCTCTGTCCGCGTTGAGTATTGACTCGTCTACGAGCTCTCCGTACATTCCATTGAGCGAGAAGTCACTGTAGTCCTCTATCATCAGACCGTTGTCGAGCATACTCATTACAGCGCATATGCCGTCAAGATCCTTTACGTGTCCCGTTACTGTCAGTTTAGTCCAGTTTCCAGCCATGTTAAATCTCCGTTTTCTTCTATTGATCTGTTTTTGTCTTTGTAGATCTGCTCCCTGAGCTCGTCTACCGAGTCAAACAGCTTTTCTTCTCTGAGATATCCGAGGAAATATATCCTGATATTTTGTCCGTAGAGATCACCCTCAAAGTTTGCGATAAGAGTTTCCGCGTGTATATCTCTTTCTTTTACTGTGGGGCAAGATCCGATGTTGGTGACACCCGTGTACAGATTTTCGCCTATTTCCACAGCCGTGCGGTATACACCGGGCGGCAGGGGCGAATTTTCTCTGACGGGCGTATTTACCGTCGGGAAGCCGAATGCCGTGCCGAGTCCGAGACCGCGCTCAACAGCACCCTCGATAAAGTACGGCATGCCGAGCATGGCGTTTGCCTCGTCGAGCCTTCTTTGTCCTATCAGCTCTCTGATGGCGGTGGATGAGAGAGAAGTCTCATTTATCTTTTGTTCTTCGAGCACAACGGCAGATCTGCCGCGCTTCTCCATAAGCTCCGATAGAGCGTGTGAATCAGCGGAAGCTCCCTTGCCGAATCGGAAATTGTATCCCGATATCGCTACCCACGCGTCAAGCGTGTCTATGAGCACCCCTCCGACAAAGTCCTCAGCGGACAGTCTGGATACGGAGTCAAAGTCTGCGACGACAACTCCGTCTACGCCGAGAGAGGCAAAAATCTTTAACTTATCACTAATATTGTAAATAACACTTTGCGTTTTCTTGGTTTTTGAGAGGTTATCCTCAAACGTTAAGATGTAGGACTTGAGGCCTCTTTCTCTCGCTTCTTTAACCAATAACGAGATAAGCTCTCTGTGTCCGACGTGTACACCGTCAAAGTATCCGAGCGCGACGGCGGACTTTTCTATATTCAGCTTTTCCGGATATCGGTAGTATCTTACGTCCACCGTGCACTCCTTTCTCTGATGTGCGGAAAATCAAAGAGTTTTCCACATCTCAATATCTATATTTTTTGTATATTCCGAATTTTCTTCCGTATCGATTACGAAGGAAGTGTTTATTCTTTTTACACCCTCGTGACGTACAACGAGCTTTTTGTAGTTTTCTCTCGAGTGCTCGCCCTCCGCGGGTGAGGTCTCTTTGAGCAGACCCTCTGTACAGTCCATGAGCTCGAGCTTTCCGTCACCGAGTAGGGTAATAAATATCTTTTGACCGTCATTATGTGTGAGTGTCGCGCGCATTCCGTCCTCTGAAACCTCTGCTGTGATCTTGTCGGACTCAAAGTGCGCTGTTGTAAACGCGCTGTCCTCGGATGTGAAGCCGACCTCGTCCTTAATGACGAGAGTACGTCTGTTGTTTGTGAGGAGCATTCCTCGTCTTGCATATTCTACCTTATCTTCACCGTATACCGACTTATTGTCGATAGCGGCATATGATGCGGTATTTGAGGATTTATACTCGTACATAACGCCGCGGCCGGCGAGAAGCTGACCGTAGTCGAGAGATTTGAGAGCGAGTACGTTGTTGCCGTCGGCATTTCTTCTGTAAAGACCGTAGTTTGAGAAATATCCGAGACCGTTTTTGATTCCGCGTGAGTTGTAGTAATCTCCGCCGAGGTCTGTAAACCATAGCTTGCCGAGATTGTGATATACGAATGCGCCGGAGTCAAGCTGACTGTGGCTGCCTCCTGTGGGGTTGATACCGCCGATCATTCCCGCATAGAGCGAGCCGCTCTCCCATCCGCTTCTGACGGTAAAGGCGTCTATTCCGATCATAGCGTAGTCGAGCGAAAGTGCTGAAAGCTCGGGAGGAGTGATGCCTCTTACCTCGGGGTTGAACATAGCATCGCGCCAGGATACCGCCTTGCCTCGCTTGAGGTTTGCGCGTCTTATAGCCATAAGGGCGTGATCGCCTGAAATGATAGCAAGCGCATCAAAGAAGGAAGTGTCCTGAGAGCCCAGCCCGCCGTCATGATAATTCCAGCCGACAAAATCCGCGCTTTCGGTGTTTATCGCATAGTAGCAGGTCTTGTCAAATCCGCAGGCATGGTGCAGACCGAGGTCTGTGCCGAGAGATGAGTAGAGAGCCGCCATAGAGGTCGCGAGATTAGACGTTCCGTATGCCCAATACGCATTGGATTCAACGTATGATCCGTCGGGGGCGTACTGATTAAAGACGAGACGTGGGTGCATAGTGCTGGTAATACAGCCGCCGAGAAGCTCTGTGATCTTAGCATATTCCTCTTCGCTGATAACCTCGTCCGCGCCCTCTGCGAGAAGACAGAGCGAGCCGAGTATCATACCGCTGTTGCACACCGAGTTCCAGTTGTCGTTCTTGAGCTTGAATCTCCAGCCCGTGCCCTGCTTGGGGCTCGGGAAATCACAGTTGTCGTAAACCACAGAGTTGTATCCGTGGTGCAGTCCTTGATCGTAAATACCGCGCTTAATGGGAGCCGTGTCGAGATTTAAGGACTTCCAGGCGTTGTAGAGCCAGTCGTAAATTCTTGCCAGAGCTCCTGTGGCGCCGGAGCAGTTGAGGAAGTGGCCGGGACCCCAGTGCTTTCTTCCGATAACCGCAAGAGAGGCGTAATACGCAACGCGTGCGTATTTTTCATCCTGAGTCAGGTGGTATGCGAGAGCTACGTATGCCACTCTGTTAAGGTGTGATTCCGAGTTCGAATGTCTGCCACCGACGTCGTATTCACTCTCTCCGAATCCGGATGCGGGGAATTCCTCGGCAAAACCGTCACCGGCTTCGTTAAGCGCGGGGATCTCTCTAAGATATTTATCCGCCTCGGCTACTATTTTTACGAGAATATCCTTGGTATCTGTTTCTTCGTCCGATGTATATAATTCTCGCAGTCTGTCGAGAATGTCCTGAGAACCCATGATGAAGGGGTGGGTGTTGTTTCTTGCCAGGAGCATACCGCGTACTTCTTCACCGAGCTTTACAAAATCCTCTCGCTCCTTTTCCGTTGCGGGCGCATAGCCGACAGAAAGATCGCCGACGGTTACCTCGAATATAAAGGAGTGGGCGATAGCGATTATATCTTTGATATCCCTCTCGGTGTCAAAGGCGGGAAAATCCTTGTCGCCATCGAGAAATATGAGTCCCATACCCTCGTACACCTTGTGAAGTCCCCTAAGCTCCCGTGAGCTTGCATAGTCATCCTCGATTTCAATTCCTGCGATGGCAAGAGCCTCTCTCGGAATAAGGATATCACCGTCTTTTATAACCGGCGCTGTTTTGAGTTCTTTTCTTTCATTCATATAAAGTACTCTCTTTACACCTGCTTTGAGGCAAAGGAGAGGAGCTTTTATTTCACCTGACATTTTAAAATCTCCCTGTTAATTACGCGCGAGTGCGTTTTAGTACGAGAACATCTTAGCACAATTGATTGGGGATGTCCATTGATTTTTCCGAAAATCGTTGAGATTGCTAAATAAGTTTGTGTGTTATGCACTAAATATTTATCCCTTTTTTAATCAAAAGTTAGAAAATGCGAGATTTGTTTGACAAAGGTTGGAAACTGTGATACAATAAGTCCGTTAGCACGATTCCTTAAAATAATTCAAAGAAAGGAAAATACATGAAACTCAACTACAAAAGAACTATTCTCGTAGGCTTTGCTTTCTTCCTTATCAGCGCATTCTGGCAGGCTTACGATGCGATAGTACCGCTTATTCTTACTAACCATTACGGACTTGCGCAGGATTGGTCGGGATTTGTTATGTCGTTTGACAATATCCTTGCGCTCTTTATGCTTCCGCTCTTCGGAGCCCTCTCCGACAGGATCTGTACAAGATGGGGAAAGAGAACTCCCTTCGTCTTTATCGGTACGATTTTGGCGGTAGTTGCATTTATTTGTCTTACCTTCGTGGATAATCCTCAGTTAAACAGAGTAGAGAATACTGAGGTGGAGATGAACTATGAGTCAGCTGACAAGCTGAGAGATAACGTAAATAAGCTTTATACTCATCTCGATGAGGATGATAAAGAGCTCGCAAAGATAATTCTCCAAGAAAAAGAAGCTCTTATGAAGCTATATAACGCAGACAAGATTCCCGATCAGTATGCTGCTGCAGACGAATTCAGAGATGCTACCTATACTCTTGTAAAGCACGCTAAGACCGAATCAAACGGAGAACTTGAGAAGTTGGCTTCCGATCAGCTTGACATATTGGATGACCTTTTCGAAGATATTGAAGATTCGACCTTTGCGATAACTAAGGCTAACATAGGAGGACTTATCGGATTTGCGATAGTACTTCTCCTTGTTCTTATCGCGATGGCGACGTTCAGATCTCCCGCTGTAGCGCTTATGCCTGACGTAACCGTTAAGCCTTTACGTTCAAAAGGCAACGCTATAATTAACCTTATGGGTACTGCCGGAGGTATCATCGTCCTTGTGCTTGGAATGATATTCTCCACGAAGCAGATATATATGAGCTACTCGTGGTACGTTGTAGCCGTTTGTATGGTAATGATCGGCGGTCTTGCTGCATTTATCCTCACCGTTAAGGAAAAGCAGTGGGCACAGGATATGCTCGATGATACCAAGAAATACGGCATCGTTGAGGAGGAAGAAAAGAACGACGGCGGCCGCAAGCTTTCGCGTGGCGAGCTCACCTCTCTTTTCCTTATTCTCGCATCCGTTGCTCTCTGGTATATAGGATACAATTCCATAACCTCTAAATATTCGGTTTACGCTACACGTGAGCTTGGATTCGACTACAACCTTACTCTTATTATAGCTCAGGCTGCGGCGGTAGTTTCCTACATTCCAATCGGTATGATCTCTTCAAAGATCGGACGTAAAAAGGCGATCCTTTCGGGTATTGTTATGCTTACAGCCGCTTTTGCAATAGGTCATTTCATTACTCCTCTTACTCCCGAGTTTGTAATGTATCCCATATTTGTTCTTGCGGGTATCGGTTGGGCTACTATCAACGTTAACTCCTTCCCGATGGTTGTCGAGCTTGCTCGCGGCGGTGATATCGGTAAATATACAGGATACTACTACACCGCATCTATGGCGGCTCAGGTTGTTGCTCCTATTGTTTCCGGTAAGCTTTACGAGGTAATAGGAATGAGAAGCGTATTCTTCGTATTCGGTGCTATATTCGTAGCACTCTCCTTCCTTACCATGTTCTTTGTCAAGCACGGAGATTCCAAGCCCGAGGCTCAGGGCGCGCTCGAGAGCCTTGCAGGTGCTGATGACTAATTAAAAAACAATGCCCGACAGGGCGAAAACTCTGAACGGTATGTGGGTAAAGCCCTGCGTACCGTTCACTTTTCCAAAAAATAAAACGTTATAGCAAAATCAGAGGAAAATATGCACCCCATTCAAATAATTTTGACAGTAATAGCATCTATTACTCTTCTCGGCGCGGCATTGTGGCTGTTTATGATATGGCCGGGCGGACGAAGAAGGGAAATGGAAAAATTCACAAAGATAAGATATGCGCACCGAGGTCTGCACGACTCGGAGAGGGCGGAAAATTCAATGTCCGCCTTTGCCGCGGCTAAGGAGCACGGGTACGGAATCGAGCTTGACGTACGTCTTTCCAAGGATGGCGAGCTTGTCGTATTTCATGACGAAACCCTGACACGTGTGGTCGGAAAAGAGGGTAAGGTCATTGACTTTACCGCTGAGGAGCTCTCAAAAATGAGTCTCTTAGGCACAGCGGACGGTATCCCGACCTTCCGTCAGGTACTCGAGCTTATCGACGGAGCAGTTCCCCTTATTATTGAGATAAAAATGGGCACGGGCGAGTCCGGTGTGGCAGAAAAGCTCATGGAGGTTATCGACGGATACCGCGGAGAGTACGTGGTAGAGTCATTTAATCCCTTGGCGCTCAAGGTAGTCAGAAAAATGCGCCCCGACATACTCCGCGGAATTCTCGCGCATGAGTATATGAAGGATGAGAAGTATCAGGGCAAGCTGATCTACAGACTGGGACAGAATCTTGAGCTTAATTTTCTTTGCCGTCCTCATTTTATCGCGTACAGTCACAGCGACTACTCCGTGCCGAAGATGAGATTTGTGCACAGAGTATTCGGCACTCCTCTTATCGCCTGGACGGTAAGATCGCAGCAAGAGGAAAATGCGGCGCGCGAGCACGGATTCGGAACTGTTATATTTGAAAATTATATTCCCGAGGAATAAAGGCAACTTATATGAAAATGCAACTTGTAGCGACCTGTCTTTTCGGCCTTGAGCATCTGCTCGGAGAGGAAATAGAAAAGCTCGGATACGAGAGGATATCTACCATAAACGGAAGAGTCACTTTCCTCGGAGATGAAGAGGCTGTCGCATTATCCAACGTCTTTCTGCGATATGCGGAAAGAGTATTTATAAAGCTCGGCTCATTCAGGGCAACGAGCTTTGAGGAGCTTTTTGAGGGCACACGCTCCCTGCCTTGGTCGGAATTTATAGGCAGAAACGATGCTTTTCCCGTCAAGGGACACTCCATAAAATCCCAGCTCTTCTCGATCCCCGACTGCCAGGCAATAATCAAAAAGGCAATAGTCAGAAGTATGTCTGACGTGTACGGAATTTCGGTATTCCCCGAGGAGGGTGTAAAATATCAGGTAGAGTTCTTTATACTTAATGACGAAGCGACTCTTATGATAGATACCTCGGGCGAGCCTCTGCACAAGAGAGGCTACAGACGTGAGGCAAATGCCGCTCCCATACGCGAGACTCTCGCGGCGGCTATCGTAGCAACGTCACGTCCTCGTGAAGAGGTGCTGATGTGGGATCCTATGTGCGGCAGCGGTACACTCGCTATTGAGGCGGCGATGCAGATGAGAAATATCGCACCCGGTATGCGCCGTAATTTTGCGGCGGAAAAGTTCCCGTACGTACCGCATACTCTTTGGAAAAATGCAAAGGAAGAGGCGCTGGAGGGCATAGTCACATCGTCCTTTGAGGTATATGCCTCGGATATAGACGAGGAGTGCGTAAAGCTCACCAAGGATAACGCCTACAGGGCAGGCGTGCTGAATTCCATAAAGGTTTTCAGACAGGATGCCAGACGTATTTCAGCTCCGGGCAGGCGCGGAACTATAGTTACCAATCCCCCGTACGGTGAGAGAATCGGCACACTCGACGAGGTAGAGAGACTCTATCGCGATATCGGCGTCCACTTCCGATCTCTCGCTCCGTGGCAGGTGTACGTTATAACCTCGCACGACGGCTTTGAGAGGCTTTACGGAAGAAAAGCCGACAAAGTAAAGAAGCTATACAACGGTATGATACCGTGTTATCTGTATCAGTTCTTCAAAAACAATAAATAAAAACAAAACGACAGCTCCATACCTTTTTTGGTAGAAAGCTGTCGCTTTTTCTTTTGAATTAATGTGGTACTGACGCGTTTTCGCAGATGTTTTCTTTAGCTTAACACGGGCAGTCAGTCTCTCTTGCGTACTACCCGTGTGACAAGAACAGTCATATCGTCTGAGCGCGGCATATTTTTGAGGGCGGCTGATAGGATCGAGTCAGCATACTCCTTCAAATTTCGCTTTGGCGGTCTTGAGAGAAGGTCGAGCAGCCACGGAGTGTCCTCCGCGCTCTGCGCTATACCGTCTGAGAGCATAATGATATAATCGTCTCCCTCAAGGTCTATTTTTATTCTTTCCGCATCCACCCTTTTCATAAGTCCGAGAGGCGCGGTTTTGGATTTTATTCTGAATATTGACGAGCCGCGCTTCACGTAGGATGCCGCAGCTCCGCTCTTGAGAAATTCCGCATCACCCCTGTAGAGATCGACGGAAAACAGATCTACCGTGGCGGAGCATTCTCTGTGTCTGTGGCGGATGGTGTGATTGAGAATTTTCAGCACGGTCTGTCCCTCAGAGTTGAATTCGAGAGCTCTTTGCATAAAATCTGCGACAAACGCGGAGGTTTCCTTTGCCTCTTTTCCGCTGCCCATACCGTCCGATATCAGCGAGTAGAAATATCCGTTTTCGCTCTCAAACGCTACTGCTGTGTCACCGGAAATATCCTCGCGTTCACCTGCGATAGAGGATACCGCACACTCGGCACCGAATGATTTTTCACTCGGACACTCCATCAGCGCCATCTTTCCCTTGCGGTAATATTCCGGTGTGCCGAGTCTTACGTCGGCTATGTGCTCAATGTTTTGCTTTAACTCAGGGGCGGTTATTTTACTGCCGCTCTCGTCCTCTGCGGCGAGTATGAAATACGGACGTCTTTCACCGAAAGCGCGTATAACACCGTCTATCATTCCGGCATCCATCATTACGTCCTTCAGTCTCTCCGAGAGATCCTCGTTGAGAGCCTTTTCTCTCTCGTCGTCTATACGAGCCTCGTTGATAAGCTTGGCTATTATACCAAAATCCTCGGAGTAGGTATCCTTCTTCATTTCCCTAAACTTTTCCTCGGCAAGTATTGACACTCCGCGGTTTATTGCCTCGGCTATGTTGGGAGACATTGGGCAGTACTCGGGATACGCACCAAGATCTGTGTCACTTATTCTGCCGTTTTGGTAGAGTATCTCTGCGAGGGCAGAGGTGTTTTCTATAAATTTTCTGTCCTCTTTGGTCATACACGCCTCTCTGCCGTCACACGCGCGGCAGTACTTGTCTGCACATTCGAGTATCAGGTCGGAGAGCTCCTCTCTCGTGGGACGTGCTGAGTTTTCGCTGTATTGCTTTATAGACGATGAGATTGCGGAGAGCGACATTTCGAGTGAGGCGAGATTGCCGCGGTATCGGTTTCTGTACGACAGAGCGACCGTACCTACCATATCCATCGCGCTTTTTTCAACCTCTTCGCACTCGGCCTCACTTTTCTCATGCGAGAGCTTTTTGAGGATAGGCGAGATGACAAGCGCGGCTATCGCGTATTCCGGAAGTATGCTGAGAAGACCGCGCAATGCCTCGGCATAGGCAGACCAGGCGCAGAGCAGAGCACCTCCCCCGACCAGACCGTAGCTTATACCCAACGGGAAAAGACCGCCGGCAGCTCCTCCCGCGAGAGCGAATGCCACAGAGAGTGTGCTTGATAGACCGAATGATGATACAAAGCCTACGATACATCCGTACAGAGCACCGAAGCGACGTGCTATAAGCAGGGTGGCTGCCCCGGAGAAAATGTAGCCGAGCGAGATGCCGAGCAGCTCGTATTCTTTGAATGATATAGATATAAGGAATATTATCAAAAGTGATGAAAGTCTGAAGAAAAGTAAATTAAACTTGTCTTTTTCGCTCTTACCCTTACCGGAAAAGACGTTTACCGTGCTATCAAACACGGTATAAAAACTTATTTTACAGTCAAACAATCCCGAGAGAGCGAAGACTAAAAGAGGAGGAAGAATTATCATTGACAGTCCGAATGCGACCGTAGTAATATTCAATCCCGAGAGGAGCGTCTCGTACACCGCGGCAATAAAACCGCCTATCAGAGAGGCTGACATTTTGAGTAGCAGGCCCTCGGAGAAATAACTCATGTATACTTTCTCATCTTCCCCCTTCTCACCGCCTGAGATTATTATTCTGAGGAATACCACAATTACAGCTATCATCGAGTAGATGATGCCCGACTTTCCGAGTGTCAGAGCTCCGGCGGCAGCACCGAGTGTGGCGAGCCAGACTCTTGTGGGCAATACCGCGATAAAGGCTATAGCAAGTGGGTGCGAGCCGAATATCACGTGGCATCTTGCGAAAATAAACGCAACAAAGAAGGTTATGACGTCGATTAGGGGCGCTTCTCTCTTCTTTTTCGCTTCTTCTATTGAGTGCTTGATAGTCCCCATAATTCCAGAGGAGCGTTTGGTTTTTTTGTTCGTTTCTTCATGGCTTGTTTTATCCATATTGAAATCTCCTTTCATAAGGTACTCTTTATTTTTGACCTTCACAACTATTGTACTTTGCCGCCCGGTGAGAAATAGGTCGTATCACGTAGGTCGCCAAGGGGACAAAAAGGTCGCAATATGGATAAAGCAGGTAAAAATGCGTGAGGAGAGGCATTATCCGATGATAATTCCCTTATTTTGCGATATGTTGACCGAATAAGTGGGCATTGTGTGAATATAGGATTTTCTCGCTTGAAATTTACAAAAATATATGTTAAAATATTAAGTAAGAAAAATTAGGAGTCCGTGTATGGAAAAGGTTAAGGAGCTCTCCGGTCTTGTTATAGTCAACAAGGAGGAGGGGATCACATCTCAGGGTGTGGTAAACAGAGTGAAAAGAATATTCGGTGTATCCAAGGCGGGACACACGGGCACGCTCGACCCTATGGCTACGGGAGTTTTACCCGTGCTTATCGGCAGAGGAGTTAAGGCAAGTGAGTTTATGCTCACATCCGGAAAGCATTACGGTGCGACACTTCTGCTCGGAGTTACGACGGACACCGAGGACGTGACGGGTACTGTCCTTACAGAGTGCGAGGTGGATTGCACAGAGGAAGAGGTGCTCTCGGCAGTTTCGGGCTTCGTCGGTGAGATAATGCAGACGCCGCCTATGTACTCGGCACTTAAGGTCGGCGGCAAGAAGCTGTGCGATCTTGCCAGACGCGGCGAGGTGGTTGAGCGCGAGGCAAGACCTGTGACGGTTTATTCCATAGACGTCCGCCGTATCAACGCGAGGGAATATTACCTTGACGTAAAATGCTCAAAGGGTACTTACATAAGAACGCTTTGCGCGGACATAGGATCGGCGCTCGGTGTCGGCGGTTGTATGAAGACTTTGCAAAGGCTCTCGGCATCCGGATATAAGATAGACGAGGCGAGGACACTCACCGAGCTTGAAGAGATGAGTGATGAGGAGAAGATCTCCTTTGTCCGTCCCGTCGAGGACGTGTTCAAAAAATACGAGCTTGTCACACTTCCCGATTTCTTTGCACGGCTTGCGCGCTCGGGCCTTGAAATCTATCTTCACAAGATAAAAAGGAGCTTTAAGGTCGGGGACGTGGTAAGAATTGCCGACTCGGGCGGTTTCTTTGCCGTGGGAGAGGTAAGAGAGTTTGAGGGCGGACTTGCGATAAAGCCTATCAGACAGTTTTGATAAATATTTGAATTTTACGTTGCTCGCTTTTTAATTTTCATTACATTAAAACAAGGAGGGGTTATGGCAGACGTACGTTGGACAGGCAGTCAGCTTGACGCAATAAATACAAGAGATCGCACTTTACTCGTATCGGCTGCGGCTGGTTCGGGTAAGACCGCTACCCTCACCGAGAGAATAATCTCGTCGGTGCTTGACAGTGAGAACCCTATAAATATAGAAGATATGCTCATCGTGACCTACACGCGCGCCGCTGTAGGTGAATTGCGCGAGAGAATAGGCAAGGCGGTCAAAAAGGCTCTCAAGGAGCGCCCCGACGACGAGAGGCTCGCGCGCCAGCTCCATATGCTGCCGAGCGCAAAGATAAGCACGATCGACGCCTTTTGCGCCGATATTCTCAGAGCCAATGCCGAGAGGGTGGGCATCAGTCCGTCCTTCAGAGTGCCTGACAGTGCGGAGGCGCAGCTGCTCGGTGAAAATATTCTTTCGGGACTTCTTGAGGCTATCTATGAGGGAAATGCGCCCGAGGTAGCATCTCCCAAGGAGCTTGACGCCTTGACAGACTGTCTGGCTCAGGCAAGACGTCAGGGGGAATTGCCGAAGATAATCAGCATGATCTATTCGTCCACGCTTTCTTCTCTTGACGGCGTGGGCTCTATCGGCGCGCTTGTCGATGAGTTTGATCCCGAAAAATTCACCTCTGTTGAGAGCACCGGCTTCGGTAAATATATTATGTCGAGACTTAAAGAACTCCTCGCGCATTACCGCAAGGTGTTTACCGATATAAAAAACGAGATAATCTCTATCGATGCGGTAAAATACGCAAAGATCATAGATATGACAGACGATGCGCTCGCCTTAATATCCGAGCTTGAATCCAAGGAGAATTATTCCGGAGTACGCGACACGCTCTCCGTCTATGAATTTAAGAAGGCGGCATCCGTGTCGAAAAAAGACCCACTTCCGCCAATATCTGCAATAAGAAAAAGCTTTAAGGAAGAAATCACGAAAATGGGTGAGGACTTCTTCAAGCACACCGAGGATGAGTGGAAAGTCGCTTATGAGGGGCTCTACCGTCAGTTTGACGTCTTGTACCGACTTATCCGTGAATTTGACAGACTTTTCAGACAGGAAAAGATCAGACGGGGTATATGTGAGTTCTCCGACGTTGAAAGATACACATATGAGTGCCTTTGGCAAAACGGTGAGAAGACCGACGTCGCAAGGGAACAGGCAAGACTCTACCGAGCTGTGTATATAGACGAGTATCAGGACGTAAACAGCCTGCAGAATAAGATCTTCGAGGCTATCTCCACGGAGTCGAACAGATTTATGGTTGGAGATATAAAGCAGAGCATCTATGAGTTCAGAAGCGCAAACCCGAAAATATTTGCGGATATGAAAAAGAGCTTTCCGCCTCTTGGCGCAAAGGGAGATTTCCCTGCGGCATCGATATTCATGTCGGATAACTTCAGATGTGACAGAGGCGTTATAGATTTTGTAAACGACGTCTTTGACAAGCTCTTCTACTATCTACGCGATAGCATAGGCTACGTTGACGGTGACAGACTTAAGTTCAGCAAGGGAAATACCGACGCGCCTTACGTCTATCCCGAAATATGTCTTGTTCCTACAATTCCCAAGTCGGACCCGAGATCTGTGCTTGTCAAAGAACAGTCGGAGCTTGTACCCGAGGTTGTGGCAAGAAAGATAAAGGAGCTTATCGACACCGGACATCTTGACAGCGGTGAGAAAATACAGCCGAGGCATATAGCCATCATAATGAGAAACGTCAAGAACAAGGGCGAAAAATACGCACGGGCTCTGTCTAAGCTCGGAATTCCGGCGGCTCTTGCCGAAAACGAGCGCTTCTTTATAAATTCGGACGTCCTGCTTGTTCTTTGTCTTCTCAACTCTATAGATAATCCGCATAAGGACGTTTATCTCGCGGGACTTATGTGCTCACCGATATACGGCTTTAAGCTCGGGGACGTGGCCCTGATACGAAAGCTCGCGCCTGCTGACACCCTCTATGACTCTCTGGTTAAGTACGCCGAGGAGGGTGAGGACGGGGAGCGTGTCAGAAAATTCCTTGATAAGCTATCCTATTACAGACTTATCTCGGAGGGTATGCCCACGGACAAGCTGCTGATGAAGCTTTATCATGAGACGGGGCTATTAGCTCTTTCCTCTAATAAAAAGGAGAGCAAGGACAACCTGATGCTCCTATATGAGCATGCGAGAAAGTTCGAGGGCGGCTCGTTCAAGGGACTTTACAACTTTATCAGCTACATCAATCAGCTCACCGGCAGAGAGAGTGACTTTGATAAGAGGGAAGCTCCCGGAGAGTGCGATGCCGTAAGGATCATAACCGCGCACGGATCTAAGGGACTTGAATACCCGATAGTATTCTTTGCGGGGGGTACGTCCAGCTTCAATCAGAGTAAGGAGGCGGGAGAACCGCCGAGATTTGAGTACGAAGAGGGCTTTGGCATAGGTATGTTCCTGCGTACCGCTTCGGGCCTTGCGCTTGTGCGTAATTCCACCAAAAATATAGTAAAGGATTACAGGCGCAGAAAGAAGATAGAAGAGGAGGCGCGTGTCCTCTACGTAATACTCACCAGAGCGCGTGAGAGACTCTACGTTGTAGGACAGGTCAAGTCGGATGCCGAGGCATTTGAGGCGGAGTGTGCCGCCGAGAGAGAATACATGTCCGAATACTCTGTGTATAACGTCTCATCTCTCTTTAAGATGATTTTGGAAATGAAGGAGTTTGACACAAAGCTCCCGTCCGAATTTTTACAATATCCGCCTCTTGTATACACCGACGCGGCTTATGATGCCGTTGAGAACACAGATACGGACACGTACGGTGGTGAGTGTGAGTTGACAAGCGCGATCACCGATACCGAAATAATACTTGACGGCAGCGACGTCGCACAGCTTGAGTCGGAGCTCAGGCGCAGATTTGCCTTTGAATATCCCGCTTCTCATCTTACACGTCTGCCGGGTAAGCTCTCTGTTTCAAGACTTTACCCTGAGATACTTGACGGCAGCGACGAGTTCGCCGTTAAGCTCGACGGCAGTGAGGAAACCGAAGAAAAGCGCGGCTATCTCCCTAAGTTCCGTGCCCCAAGCGAAGCCGATCTCAGTGCGGAACGCGGCATAGCTACTCATATGCTACTCCAGTTCTGCGATCTTGACAGACTCGCAGATATAGGCGGCAGAGGAGAGCTTGCAGAGCTCAAGTCACGGGGATTCCTTTCCGAGAGAGACGCATCACTTGTGAGAATAAAAGAGGTAGACGCCTTCGCAAAATCAAGGCTTATATCCGAGATGCGCTCATCTGAGCGGCTGTACCGTGAGTTCAGATTCAACGTCAAGCTTCCCGCGAGTGATTTCACCGCAGATCCCGAGCAGAAGGAGCTTTACCGTGACGAGCAGATACTCGTGCAGGGTGTCATAGACTGTCTGTACGTAGACGCCGACGGGGAATATCATCTCGTTGACTACAAGACCGACAGACTTACCGCAGATGAGCGAGCGGACAGAGAGCTTGCAAGAAAAAAACTCTCTGCAAAGCACGCCCTTCAGCTTTCCTATTATGCAAAAGCCGTGGAGCTCATCTTCGGCAAATATCCAAAGACTATTGAGGTATATTCGCTGCCTCTTGGCGACACGCTCGACGTGTCAATATAAAAAACACCGTTAAGCCCCGACACGTGCGGAGTTTAACGGTGTTTTTATGTTATATTATCGGTTTATTTTCCTTACGGATACCTCTCCCGTGGATAAGGTCTCCTCGCTTCCATCGGGGAGAGAAAGAATTAGCTCGCATTTTTCGTTTATATCGGTGACGTGAGCCGTATAGCTTTCGGTAGGCTTGATAACCGTGACGTCCTCTCCTATAATGAAGGAGCGCGCCTTATATTCCGCGGCGATCTCGGGAGTACCCGCCTTATCGAGATTCTCAAAGAATTCTCTGATTATCATAGCCGCGAGTGAATTTACATCTATCCTCTTGCCGCTTTCGTCCTCGAGCGTGGTCGCAATATTCTTAACGTCCATATCGAAATCCTGCTTTAAGAGATTGATACCGATGCCGACGACCGCATATTCAAGGCTTTCGCCGTCGTTTGCGGCCTTGCCCTCGGTGAGTATGCCGGCAAGCTTACGACCGCCGACGTATACGTCGTTTACCCATTTTATCTTTGCTTTCACACCTCCGAGAGCTTCTACCGTGCGAGATGCTATAACTGCCATATAGGTGGTCAGAGAGATAGCAAAGTCGGAGGAAAAACCGTTGCCGAGCAGAATGGAGAGGTAAAGTCCCTTTCCTCTCTCGGATATGAAGCTCCTGCCGAGTCTTCCTCTTCCTGCGGTTTGCTCACTTGCTATGAATACCGCACTTTCTTGCCTGTTCTTTTCCGCATAGCTTTTTGCTTGCGTATTGGTAGAGTCGGTTGTTTTATAGACTGTAATGGGAACTGTTTTTGATAATTTACCTATTTTGCGCCTGATCTTGATTTTACAAAGAGCCATAAATCTTCCTTTTAAAATAGCGGCTACCGTGTGAGATAGCCGCTATTGAATTATACCTTTTCAACCGAGATGGTTACGTTTTCTCCGTTGATGTTCCACTCCTTTGAGTGGGTGAGAGCAGCGTTTACGGAGAGCTCTGTGCCGAGAGTCTCGGACATGATCTCGTCCGCGTTTCGGGAAGCTATATCCTCAACGGTCTTGTTGCCGGTGAAGGCAATTCTGATGTTATCCATAACCTCAAAGCCGGAATCCTTACGCATGGTCTGGATCTTTGAGATGATCTCACGTACGTTACCCTCCTCGATGAGCTCGGGGGTGAGGTTCTTGTCGATAACTACGGTCACACCGTGATCCTGGAGAGACTCAAAGCCCTCTTTCTTGGTCATCTCGATAAGGAGATCCTCTTTAGCGAGCTGAATCTCGTTGCCGTCGGAGTTGAGAGTGATGTATCCGTTTGCTTCAAGCTCGTCCATGGCGGAGTTGCCGTCGAGTGTGGAGAGAGCGTTTCTGATGAAGCCGAGGAATTTGCCGTACTTAGGACCTACGGTACGAAGCTGAGGCTTGAAGGAGTAGGTGGTAAACTCGCGTACGTTGTCGGTGAATTCCACTTCCTTAAGGTTGAGCTCCTCTTTGATTACGGGTACGAAGCTCTCGTCGGGAACTTTATCGGTCTTGACGTACATCTTGCCGACGGGCTGACGGTTCTTGATCGCTGCCGCGTTTCTGCAGGCTCTGCCGAGCACGACGATATCCATTACCTCCTCCATATTTTCCTCAAGAGATTTGTCTATCATAGACTCGTCTGCCTCGGGGAAGGAGCAGAGATGGATTGACACGGGTGCGGACTTGTCAACAGATCCTACGAGGTTTCTGTAGATATCCTCGGTCATGAAGGGAATCATGGGAGCGGAAACCTTAGCTATGGTTACAAGGCAGTTGTAGAGGGTGAGGTATGCATTAACCTTATCCTCGGGCATATCCTTTACCCAGAATCTCTCACGGCTGCGGCGTACGTACCAGTTGGAGAGCTGATCTACGAAGTCCTCAAGCACTCTTGTTGCCTCGGTGATCTTGTAGTTTGCGAGCATATCGTCTACGGATTTAACCGCGGAATTGAGCTTTGAAAGAATCCACTTATCCATAACGGAGAGAGAGTTCTTGTTGAGGGTGTGCTTTGTGGGATCGAAGCCGTCGATATTAGCATACAAAGCATAGAACGCATAGGTGTTCCAAAGAGTGCCCATAAACTTTCTCTGTCCCTCGACTACGGCTTCTCCGAAGAATCTGTTGGGAAGCCAGGGCGCAGAGTTGGAGTAGAAGTACCAACGGATAGCGTCTGCTCCGTATGTCTCGAGAGCCTCGAAGGGATCTACCGCGTTACCCTTGGACTTGGACATCTTCTGTCCCTCTTTATCAAGCACGTGTCCGAGAACGAGGACGTTCTTATAGGGAGCGCAGTCGAAGATAAGAGTGGAGATGGCCATAAGAGAGTAGAACCAGCCTCGTGTCTGGTCGACACCCTCGCTGATGAAGTCTGCGGGGAACTGAGAATGGAAGATCTCCTTGTTTTCGAAGGGGTAGTGCCACTGAGCGAAGGGCATAGAGCCCGAGTCAAACCAACAGTCGATAACCTCGCTGACACGCTTCATCTCGCCGCCGCACTCGGGACAGGTGATAGTAACCGCATCAATGAAGGGACGGTGGAGCTCAATGTTCTCGGGGCAATTTTTGGACATGCTCTTAAGCTCTGCGATAGAGCCGATGGAGTGACGGTGTCCGCAGGAGCATTCCCAAATGTTGAGGGGTGTACCCCAATATCTGTTACGGGAAAGTCCCCAGTCCTGTACGTTTTCGAGCCAGTCGCCGAAGCGTCCCTTACCGATATTTTCGGGAATCCAATTTACTGTATTGTTGTTTTTGATGAGGTTGTCGCGGATAGCGGTCATTCTGATAAACCAGGTGTCGCGAGCGTAGTAGATGAGGGGCGTGTTACATCTCCAGCAGTGAGGATAATCGTGCTCGAACTTGGGAGCGGAGAAGAGCTTGCCCATCTTTGCGAGGTCCTCAAGGATGATGGGGTCTGCCTTCTTAACGAATATGCCGGCGTAGGGAGTGTTGGCGGTGAGCTCACCCTTGCCGTCTACGAACTGTACGAAGGGGAGATCGTACTTTCTGCCGACCTTGGAGTCGTCCTCACCGAATGCGGGAGCTATGTGAACGATACCCGTACCGTCGGACATCGTTACGTAATCGTCGCATACGATATAGTGTGCCTTAGCCTTCTGACGTGTTACCTCATCAGCGGTGAAGTCAAAGAGCGGAACATATTCACGTCTCTCGAGATCTGCACCGGTCATCTTTTCGATCACGGTGTAAGCTACTTCACCCTCTTCCTTTGCGAGAGGAGAGAGTACCTTGTCGAGGAGAGCCTCTGCCATATAGTAGGTGTTACCGTCGATGCAGGAAACCTTGCAGTAGGTGTCCTTGGGGTTAACGCAAAGCGCTACGTTTGAGGGGAGTGTCCATGGGGTAGTCGTCCATGCGAGATAGTATGCATCCTCGTCAGCGCACTTGAAGCGCGCGATAGCGGACTTTTCCTTTACGGTCTTGTATCCCTGAGCAACCTCGTGGCTGGAGAGGGGAGTGCCGCAGCGAGGACAGTAGGGAACGATCTTGAAGCCCTTGTAGAGAAGCCCCTTGTTCCATATCTCCTTGAGCGCCCACCACTCGGATTCTATAAAGTCGTTGGTGTAGGTAACGTAGGGGTGCTCCATATCAGCCCAGAAGCCGACAGTACCGGAGAAGTCCTCCCACATTTCCTTGTACTTCCATACGGACTCCTTGCAGTGTCCGATGAAGGGCTCGAGGCCGTAAGCCTCGATCTGATCCTTACCGTCAATGCCGAGCTTCTTTTCAACCTCAAGCTCAACGGGCAGACCGTGTGTGTCCCAACCTGCCTTACGAAGAACGCGGCGGCCCTTCATAGTCTGGTAACGGGGAACCATATCCTTGATTACTCTTGTGAGAACGTGGCCGATGTGAGGCTTGCCGTTTGCGGTAGGCGGGCCGTCAAAGAACGTGTAGTTGTCACATCCTTCTCTCTCGGCAATGCTTTTCTCGAAGACGTTGTTTTTCTCCCAGAATGTTCTGGTAGCCTTTTCTCTCTCGACAAAGTTAAGGTTTGTCGAGACCTTCTCGTAAATCTCCATTTTGATTTCTCCTTTCGGGCATAGCCCGTGTATCTTAATAAAATAATAACCTATAAATAATAGTCTATTAGCCCCCCTTGTCTCGCTTGCGAGCTCGGTCACCTCGGGATCTGACAGTCTATCTGACTGTCATTCAACACCCTCGGTTTCGCTTCGCTACCCGCAGGAGAAGGCTAACAAAAAAACCGCTCCCAATATGGAAACGGAAAAAACACTTATACCATCCATTCACATATCCACCAATATGCGCCCAAGATTACGGCAGGGCCCCGTCGCTCATTACTTGCTTATTAGGATAAGCTTTCACAGGCGCGACTCGGAAGTGATATTCACACAGCGCATACTCCGTATCGGGCTTCCACCTACCCCGACTCTCTGTACCTTTTCCGCGCGGCTACTGTCTTCGTCACAGTCTTTAGATTTTTTACACATAGATTTTACTACAAGATTACAAAAATGTCAATAGTTTTATTAAATTAAAAATAAGAGTTATAAGTTGTGATTGACAATTACCTGAGATTTGTGATAAAATAAGAAAGTAAAGTGAAAGAGAGGTGCTGTGCGGTGATTTCCGAGAAAAGATCAATTAATATGTATCGGCGTGTATACTCCGTGCCCGGCTTTGTGACTGCTTTGCGGATCTTCGATGCTCTGTCGGTCTTCTTTGTGGCAGGCGTTTTCGTATACGGTATCGCGGTGCTTCTTTATTCCGGAATGTATCTGTACGCCTTGAAGCTTTCGATCATGGCGGCTGTGCCGTTTGTTATACTTTCCGTTTTGAGAGTCTTGATCGATTCGCAAAGGCCGTATGAGGTCTTTGACATTCAGGAGTTTTCCGAGTTAAGAGAGAAGAAAAAGAGCGGCAGATCCTTCCCGTCAAGACACGTTTTCTCTGCCTTTCTGATAGGCGTTCTGTGGATTCCTTACGCTCTCCCCTTTGGAATTGCTGCGATACTCCTCGGCGTACTTATGGCTGCGGAGCGAGTGGCAAGAGGTATTCATTTTATACAAGATGTCCTTGTCGGCGCGGTAATAGGAATACTATCCGGAGTTATCGGAATACTGATTTTGTAAACAATAATTGTCAAATACAACTTTAAAATATAAAAAATGCCCCTTTGGGCTGAATGGAGAAATATATGAAGGTAACTTGGTTAACGCAAGCGGGCTTGCTTTTTGAAAATGAGAGGATCACGGTTTTGGTCGATCCCTATCTCTCGGATTCGTCTGAGGCTGACGGTAAGAGAAGAATAGACGCAGACGAGTCGTTCTTCGACGTAACACCCGACGTTATTCTTATAACACACTCTCATCCTTATCATCTTGACAAGGCTACTCTTGACAGATTCCTCACCCGCGGAGGCAAAGAGGTGACCGTTCTTGCCGGCGGCGCGGCATACAAGAAGCTCCGCTCCTTCGGCTACTCTCACAACATAGTTCTTCTCACTCCCCATACCGTATGGAGCGAGTGCGGTGTAACCTTCTATTCGGTAAAGGCTGAGCATAGCGAAAGAGATGCGGTAGGCTTTATCCTTGATGACGGCGAAAAGACCTATTACGTCAGCGGAGATACTCTTTACAACTTTGAGGTTATCGACGATTGTCTTGATCTTGTAGAGGATGGCGTTGACTACGCTTTCCTTCCCATCAACGGCAGAGGAAATAACATGAACGCCAAGGATGCGGCTGACTTTGCCTACGAGATAGGCGCAAAGTGTGCGATACCCGTGCATTACGGGCTTTTTGACGAGGTTGACCCTGATGATTTTGATTTCGATGACCGTATGATCATTGATCCTTACCGTACAGTTGAATTATAATCCGATATTAAACTAATAAAATTCAGAAAAAGCAAGAAAATAAGGATATGTATAAGTATCTTTTGTATTTTCTTGTTTTTTCTTTTCTCGGCTGGTGCGCCGAGGTCATCTTTTATATTTTCAAGACGGGCAGATTTGTAAACCGAGGACTTGCGAGAGGCCCGCTTTGTCCTATTTACGGTGTTGGAATATGTCTTTCGTATCTTCTGCTCGGTTCACTCGAGAGCTTCATTCTGACTGCGATTTTATCAATGGCAGTGGCTACGATCGTTGAGTTCTCCGTAGGCTTTTTGGTAGACAGGGCGCTCAGGCGCAGACTGTGGGATTACACGTCCGAAAGAGGAAATATACTCGGCTACGTATGTCCTCGTTTTTCCATTCTGTGGGGTGTAATATGCGCCGCGATAATAAGGATCATACCGATGCTCGACCCGGTGATACAGAGGATGGCGACACCCTTTGGATATGCGCTCACCTTTGTACTCCTTGTGCTGTCATTTGCAGATATCAGCATACAAGCATCTAAAGGTAAATCCGGTATATGAAATACAATTTAAGCTGAATTTGAATACTATTATTTACAAAAAAGAGCTAAAACCGAGATATCTCAAGCTTTAGCTCTTTATATTTTTCACCAACTTAGTTTACAAAGCCGATCTTTCTTCTCACCTTAGACATAGTACGTCTTGCATATCCGTATGCTTCCTCAGCGCCTGCCTTCATGACAGCCTCGAGGTGTGACTTGTCAGCTATGAGTCTTGCAAACTCCTCGCGCACGTCCTTGAGTCCGTCAGCACATGCCTCGCCGACAGCCATCTTGAAGTCACCGTAGCCCTTGCCGTCGAACTCACGCTCGATCTCATCAAAGGACTTGCCCGAGAAGGCACGGTAAATGGTCATAAGGTTTGATACGCCGGGCTTATCCTCGGAGTAGCGTACACAGGTATCCGAGTCGGTCACCGCTCTCTTGAACTTACGCATAATGTCATCCTTGCTGTCGAGAATGTAGACTATAGCGTTCTCATTCGGATCAGACTTTGACATCTTTGCCGTGGGCTCTTGGAGAGACATTATCTTCATCGTATCCTGAGGAATGTATCCCTCGGGTATCTTGAAGGTATCTGAATAAAGAAGGTTGAATCTTGATGCGACGTCGCGCGCAAGCTCGAGATGCTGCTTCTGGTCGATGCCTACGGGGACGATATCGGTCTGATAGAGAAGAATATCTGCCGCCATCAGAGCAGGGTAGGTGAACAGACCTGCATTTATATTCTGAGCGTTCTTTGCGCTCTTGTCCTTGAACTGAGTCATTCTCGAGAGCTCACCGAACATGGTGTAGCAGTCGAGTATCCAGCCGAGCTCCGCGTGCTGGGGCACGTGCGACTGGACGAAGAGGGTATTTTTCTGAGGATCGAGTCCGCAAGCCATATAGAGAGCAAGAGTTTCATACGTCCTCTTGCGAAGCTCTGCGGGTACTTGTCTTACCGTTATCGCGTGAAGGTCGACAACGCAGTAGAAGGTTTTATATTCCTCGGAGAAGCGCGAAAAATTCTTGATCGCTCCGAGATAATTTCCTATTGTGAGATTGCCCGAGGGCTGAACTCCCGAGAAGACTATTTTCTTATCGTTTTCTGCCATTTTTGTATTCTCCTTGAGTCGGAAGCCTCCGACCGTGATAAATATAACAAGATTATACAACCCTTTGGCAATTTTGTCAAGCGGAGAATTGAAAGATAAGGCATATTTTACTTTTTACATACGCAAAAATATCCAAAACTTACTTTTTATGGCTCGGTAAACAAAAATATTTACATATAACCCTGCGCATATTAATACTTTTGCATATTTTATTAATACTTTGTTCATAAATGTATGGTATAATACTGAATTGACTAAAAATCCGGACAAGTCGGCTGACGAGAACGGAAAAGCACACATATATCAGCGAAAGGAAGTCGGATTTTCCGACGAAAAAGTACAATGATTAAGGTTACAAATCTTGTAAAGCGATACGGTACCAATTATGCCTTGAACGACATAAGCTTCGAGGTGGGCGAGGGTGAGATCGTAGGTCTTCTCGGCCCTAACGGAGCAGGTAAGAGTACCGCTATGAATATCCTCACCGGATATCTTTCCTCTACCTCCGGCGAGGTGTATATAAACGGAGTCAATATTCTCGAAGATCCTATAGCGGCGAAGAAGAATATAGGCTTCCTTCCCGAGCAGCCGCCTCTCTATCCCGAGATGACGGTTACCGAGTATCTCAACTTTGTATACGAGCTCAAGAGCTGCGAGCTTGATCGCGCGGCTCATCTTGACGAGATCATGTCTGTCACTAAGCTCACTGAGGTAAAGGACAGGCTCATCCGCAATCTCTCCAAGGGTAACAAGCAGAGAGTCGGTATAGCTCAGGCTCTTATCGGAGATCCTAAGGTGGTTATCTTCGACGAGCCCACCGTAGGTCTTGACCCTAAGCAGATCATCGCTGTGAGAAATCTTCTCAGAACCCTCGCAAAGCGTCACACGGTAGTGCTCTCCACCCATATTCTTGCAGAAGTGCAGGCAGTTTGCGAGAGAGTTATCATTATCAATAAAGGCAAGATCATAGCCGACGAGCGCACAGAGGATATCGTCAAGACCATCGAGGACGGTTACCGCTACAGAGTGAAGATATGCGGCCCTGCAAGAGAGGTCGAGGCTTCTCTCAGAAGGATCTCGGGTGTTAAAGCGGTTGAAGCTACGGGGGATCGTGACCTTGATTCATACGCATACATCATTGAGAGTGACAAGAACGTCGACATAAGAAAGTCGGTGTTTAACTTCTGTGTATCCAACGGCTGGCCTATGATAGGTATGGAGCCCCATGGCACAGATCTTGAGACAATATTTATCCGCCTGGTTGACCGCTCTGACGGAGTGGTAGAGACCAAGAAGCGCAGAAAGTGAGGGCATAACAGATGCTTGCAATTTATAAGAGAGAGCTCCGCGGCTATTTCGTCGGAGTTATAGGATACGTCTTCCTCGTTATTTACCTTGCTATGGCAGGTATACTCTTCAGCTATACCACAATGTTCTCCATGTCGGCTAACGTGACCTCTTATTTCACGCTCATGCTGATATTCTCCGCTATCGTGCTTCCTCTTCTTACAATGAAATCCTTCAGTGAAGAAAGAAAGACAAAGACAGAGCAGCTTATTCTCACCGCACCCATATCGCTCCCCGCGATGGTGTTCGGCAAGTTCCTCGCGTCCTATACCGTTTTCGGCTCTGCGACTCTTCTCACCTCTTTGTATTTCCTCTTCCTTGTTCCTTACGCTAAGCTTCAGTTTGCCATTCTCTTTGGCAACCTCGTGGCTCTTATGCTTGTAGGAATGGTATTTATTTCAATAGGACTTTTCGTTTCCGCTCTTACCGAGAATCAGCTCTCCGCTGCTATCGGTACTATCGCGATAATTCTCGGCTTCCTCGGTATAGGTCTTATCAATACGCTTATACCCACCAAGTACGCTATCAGATTCGTATTCAGCGCTCTGTCCATCTTCACCAGATTCCAGAGCTACGTTAACGGATACTTCGAGATTGCTTCCGTCATCTATTACCTCTCGGTAAGCGCAATATTCCTTTGGCTCACCATCAGAGTATACGACCGCCGCAGATTCGGTTGATTGGAGTGTCTGACGTATGAAAGAATTCCTTAAAAAGCTCGGGCGCAGTGTGACGGGCAGACGCGGTATCGGCGGCACTATGACCGTGGTTATCATAATCGCGGTAGTAATGCTCAACGTTATTGCCTACACCGTTACTAACGCGTTCCAACTGTACCTGTATTCTCCCAAGAGAGACGATCTCTCCATCTCGGGCAACACAGACGCTCTCTTTGAGGATGCGATCCTTACGGGCAAAAAGGTGACGATCACCTTCTGTTACACCGAAGAAAAGCTCAAGACTCACGGCACGGGCAGCTACGTTCTGCAGACGGCACGCGAGTTTGAGAAGAGATATCCCGATTTTATCAACTTAAGATTTGTAAATCTTCTTACCAAGAGATATGACGACGAGGAGGCTAAGTTTGCCAACCTCGATATCTACTGCGACGTCGTTTGTCAGAACGACACAAATCCCGACGAGAATATAGTTGATACCTGCGGCAACGTTATGCGTTATGCCGACGTCGGATACAATGAGGCACAAGAGCCTATATGTACCAAGTGCAAGGGAAAGCTTGACCTCAACAATTGGACCGTGCGCAATTTCGCGCAGAATTCCATAATATTTGAGACGGGTAAGTTTGGCGAATCCTCGTTCAGCTACCGTGTTCTTACAGACCGCTCGACCTCGTCGGGATTCGTAGACTTCTACACCCTTGACGCCGCAGGCAACGTAGTTGCTTATAACGGTGAAGAGGTTATGGCGGCTATGATCTCATGGATACTCCAGAAGGAGCATCCCGTCGCTTACTTCACACAGAACCACGGAGAGACCGCGGATATAGCTTTCAGCAATCTGCTTACCTGCGCGGGCTACTACGTAGAGGTTATAAATCTCAGAAAGCAGAGCGTTCCCGAGGACGCGGGACTCGTTATAATCTCCAATCCCACCTCTGACTTTGACCGCTCCGAGCCCGGCTCTGATATATTCGGAGAGATAAATAAGCTCGAGGCTTATCTTGAAAACGGCGGAAAGCTTTACGTTGCTCTCGATCCTTACGTTAAGGAGCTCAAAAACCTCGAGGCTATGCTCACAAATTGGGGCATCACGGTCGCGGTAGGCAAGAGTGACGATGACGTAATTTTGAGAGAGATCGTGCGTGACAACACCAACGCTATCACTCCCGACGGATACACCTTCGTTGCCACTCATGCGGACAACGGTGTTGCAAACAGTATTCGCGATAAGGTGACCGAATACGGTGACGGTGAGAGTGTGCTTGTGAGCGCAGTAGCAAGACTTAAGCTCGATGAATCCAAGGGGGCAAAGCCCTTGCTTATCTCGGGCAAATCCTCGTCTACGCATATAGGCGACCGCAGAGAGGATAACAGCGGCAGCTATGCCGTATCCGCTTACTCTGTAAGAGAGGAAAAATCGGGCAAGACGTCTACCGTGTTCGTTATTCCCACGGCTTATATCACGGCTACCGACGCATTCCTTTCCGAAAACTACTCCAACAAGGACTTCCTCTATTCCACCTTGGAGGTGCTCTTTGGCTCGTGCCGTGCACCCAGAGGATGCAATCAGATCAATTATACCGGACAAAGACTTGAAAATCTCACCATGGGCAGAGCAAGACTTTACACGGCTATCATACTTATGCTTCCTACCGCTATCGCGGCAGTGGGTATAATCACTATTATAAGGAGAAAGAACAGATAACCGATGAAAAAATCGCTATTCAAGGGTAAAAGCACCCGAACAAAAATATATACTGTTATCTCGATAGTCGGTATCGTACTACTCCTTGGGCTCAATCTGCTCCTGACATACGTCGGCGGTAATAATCTTCTTATGATAGACCTGACGTACGAGGGATTCTACACCTTGAGCGATAAAATGCTTGAGACGTGTCACGAACTATTCGACCAAAAGGAAGGCGAAGCCAAGAAGGAGATCACCGTCACCTTCTGCGCCGATCCCGATTATCTCACAGCAAACGATGCTATGCGCGCCACCTATTTTATGGCGCTCTCAATGCAGAAAAAGTTTGATAACGTGAAGGTTAAGACGGTCAACGTAGGCGTTGATCCTATGGCTGTCGCTATGTACAAGACAACATCAAGAGACTCTATATCCTCCAATGACGTTATTTTCTCTTACGGAGGAAAATACAGAATCGTGGATGCCTCCACCTTCTGGACTAAGGACAACTTCTCCTACAACGGTGAATACAGAGTCGCATCCATTCTTGCTTCTCTTACGGCTATTGAAAAGCCTGTAGCGTATTTTGTAACCAATTACGGCGCGGAATATTACGATCCGGCAAATCCCGATTCCGAAAACAGCATCAATCTCTCGAGCTTTGCCGATCTTATTACCGAGCGCGGACTTGAGATACGCACGCTCGATCTTTCTAAGGTTGAGAGTATCCCGGACGATTGCGCGCTCCTCATAATCAACAATCCGACAAAGGACTTTAAGACGGATGAGAGCACTCTCAACTCCTTCTATCACGTGTCCGACCTTGACAAGATAGACAAATATCTTGTAGGTGAGTTTGGCGCGGTGATGTTCAATAAGGCGTATAACGTGGAGCTCCCCGAATTTGAAAACTTCTGCAAGGAGTGGGGAATCTCCTTTGGCAACGCGCTTGTTACCGACAGAGATAACGCTCTTTACACGAGCATCAACGGCACGGTAGACGACACCCTCTTTGCAGCTACCTACGATGCTGACGAGGCCAATTTCGGCCCGGCATATTACGGCTCGTACTCGCATCTGCAGTCCGCTCCGAAGATGGTATTTTCCAACACGGGTTACGTCTACTGCTCTATGGATATGAGTGAATCCATGGTAGAGTCAGGTAACCATGAGGGATCGAAGAATTATGCCGCGTTTATCGGCACGTCTGCCGGCGCGTACCATCTCAACAAGGACGGCTCGGGAGCTGAGGGCGTAAAAACCCTTGTTGCCGCGAGTGTAAGAACAGATCTTAACTCCGAGACCTCGGAGAAGACCTCCTCTTACTTCTTCTGCTCCAACAGCGAGGACTTCTTCTCGAACGAGATCATCGGCAACGCATCATACTCAAACTATGACGTTTTGGCGTCGGTGATCAGCAATATCACAAGAACAGACAGATTCGCCAGCATTGATCTTGGCGGCTTCTCCTATAACTCTACGAGCTTTGGCGGAAAGCAGACGCTCAGCACGGAGCTCTCACCTTCTCCCAGCAAGATCTATACATGGGATGCCTCCGACGTTATCAAGAATAACAAAGGACTCGGCAGAGGTGCTATAGTTGTATATACGATTCTCGTTATGGTTGCACCCGTGGCGGTTTTAACGCTCGGCATCATAATGTTTATCAAGCGCAAATTCTTATAAGGAGGCAGGCGTGAAAACAGTAAACAAAAGACTAAATAAAGCGCAGATCGCTACTATCTGTCTCCTGATAATATCCATCGTACTCACGGCAACCTATTTTGTTATATCAGGTATTGCCAAGAAGCGTGCCGCGGACAAGGCGAGTGCCGCGACTCCTCCCGCACAGCTCAACATCAAGACAGAGCTCGGTGAGTCGTCCTATCTCAACGTACCGATAGCTTATCCGCGTATTGATGAATCTCAGATGATACTCATAGAGATCACCAAAAACGGTGAGGGCTATGGCGTGTCGAGATATCCCGACGATAACAGCAGCTTCGTATTCCACACCTTCAAGGACGGAGACGAGAACAGATATCCCTTCCTGCCTCCTATTTCAAGCATCGAGGGTGATTTCAATTACGAAACCCTTTATGCTGTAGAGCAGAACGGACTCGGCAGAATTCTCACCCGTCTCTGTTCGGCTCTCGGCACTCCCTACTTTACCGAGAGAATAGAGCTTCCCGAGAAGGGAACGGATCAGTATAACGCTATGCTCAAGGAGTACGGGCTTACTAAGAGCGAGAGCACTCAGATCGCCTTCGCATATGGCGACAGAGATTCCGACAAAAAAATAATTGAAGGCACCAAGGACAGCTGTGTAATTACCGTCGGAGGTAAGGCGGTTTCGGGCTCCGGATACTACTTTATGGTAAGTGACGGAAAGCATGACAGAAACTGCGTATACTACACAGCAAGTGAATATTTCACCTATGCGCTCGGCGGCTTTGAGAGCTTTGTAAACGGCAGACTCGTCGCAGAGGGCCTCTCGAACGATAAGGGCTTCAGCCCCTATCTCACCACAGACTTCAAGTCCTGGACGGGCACTCTCTTTGATGAGGAAGGAAAGGACGCGGTAGACGGTAATAAAAATCCCACGGTAGTTGTTATCGGCGATGCCTACAGCACCAATCAGCTGCCGGCTGATAAGGCCGACGGATATTTCGGTTACGATATCGATAAGGATGCCGTGCTTACCTTTGATCTCGAGGCTCTGAAGGAGCACCCCGAGTATGAGAAAATAAAGCACGTGCTGAATGGAAAGCTTGTCGGAGACCAGCAGGAGAAAATAATTCTGACACTCCTCGGAGGACTCCACGGAACGAGCAGCAAGTACGTTAACTTCACCGAGAGCACCTACACCTACACTATATCCAAGATAGAAGCGGTAGTGACCTCTCAGGGTGACGTGACCGGCGGTGTTACCGATGCTTCTCACAAGCAGTTTAAGGTCACTTACACGTACACGGGTGGGGGCAAACAGTCCTATCACGACTGCCACGCGGTCATAGATATCAGAAAGCTCTCAAGCGAGGACCAGGGCAAATTCCTCTCGCTCCCCATAGGCGAGGAGCTTGCCTCTCCCATCGTGATCACGGTTAATTACACCACGGAAAACGCGCTCAATTCAAACGAAAAGTATTATCTTCATAAGGTATACGCCGTGTTTGACGAAAAGGGCGCTACCACGGACGTGATAACCGAAAATTCCTATATCAACTACGCTTACTTCGTTTCGGTTGACGACAGCATCAAGCTTGCCGATCTTGAAAAGAAGGATATCAAGACGGATATAGTCAGACTCTGCGATATTAAGAAGGATGATCCTCTCTATCCTATGGTCGGCCTTCTTCTTGACAAAGAGGCTGAAGATTTCAGCAAGATAGAAAATGAAGTGATCTACAACACGGACTACTTCTATGAATATATGAAGGAGTTCTCCTGCTACGAGATAACCGATATCGAGTATTTCATAGAGAATGAGATAATCGTATCCTTTGAATTTGTAAACGCATCCGAGAGAGACCCCTTCTACGGTGACATCTTCTACAAGAACACTCTTGAAAACGAGTACGCTATGTACGGTCTTAATGCGGGAACGTGTGAAAAGGCGGTCGAGCTTCTCGGCGGTGTCGGTGCACAGGGCAGCAACTCCTCCGGACTCACCGGACAGACAGTTGCGGTAGGCCTTACCCCCGAGAATATGTACAAATACGGGCTGTTCGCTCACAGAGTGTACTTTGAGATGCCTCGCGGACTTTACGACAAGACCGAGATGGATTCTCCCGAGACCACCGACGATCTCAGTGACTTCGGCTGGCTCAGATCGATAGGCTTCACTCTCTATATCAGTGACGTTAATTACGACGAAAACGGCAACAAGTTCAGATATATCGGCTCCGATATGTACGATATCATAGCTAAGGTCTACTCGAGCGACTTCGATTTCGTAGAATACGGCTTCGTTGAGTTCTGGGCAAGACGAAATATGGTTATGATGGACGTCAAGAAGCTTCAGGAATTGAAGCTCGAATTAAACATGGATGATCTTCACGGCGAGTACACCTTTGACGTGACGTACACCTTGAACGAAAGCACAAAGGAAACGTATCAGGACGTTATCGCATCGGTTGGTGCCGGATCGTTCGAAACAGAGCTCTCAAAGCTTCTTAACAGCGAGGGCTACGGCTCTATCAGCCTCTCGAAGCTTTACAATAATACCATGGGCTCTCTTTACTACCCCGGAAGTAACAAGACCTACGGCGCAGCCTACTTCAACAGCGTATACCATACGCTTCAGCTCACCGCATATCTTGATTGCTTCGAAGAGGGTGAGGTGAAGAGACCCGGCGAGGCAGGATTCAACAGTCCCAAGATCATGAGCATGCGACTTAAGGTTGAGGGAGCTGATTATTACTACACCTACGACTACTACAGAGTAGATGCGCGCCGTGTAATGGTTGCGCTTTACAGAACGGATGCGGACGGTAACAAGAACACCGAGCTTGGCGAGGTTTCCGACTTCTATATTACCTGGGGCGCATTCCAGAAGCTGGTTAACAATTATATCACTCTCCTTAACGGTCAGCCTATCGACAAGAGCATAGGCTATACTGATTAAGGCATCTTCCCGAGGGCGCGAGTGCGGTGATCAAACCGAAAAAACCTTTAAAGGAGCGCAAAAAAGCTCTTTTGACGGTCACCCGAGTGCTAAAATGCACAAAAAAACGCCCTCAGGACAGCTTATAATGGAAATATAATAAAAAAATATTATTTTTTCAAAAAATGTTTGCATTTTAAGAAATTATATGGTATAATGTTATGGCTTGAAATTTACCTTTGTGAAATATCATCGGTAATACGGTCTACGTACCCTTTGGAACGGTACTCAAACAAGTTCTAAAAAATAAATTTATATAGAGGAAACAAGACGATGAAAAAGAGAATTATCAGTTTAATTCTTGTCGTAGCTACCTTGGTTCTCACTCTTACCGGTTGTGCTTTCAACTATGCTAAGCGTGATCTCTCCAAGTACGCTACTCTGAACAGTGCAGACGTTAAGAACGCTTTGCTTAACCTTTCTATCAAGGACGGCACCTTCGGTACTGATCCCGTAAAGAGAGAAGAGCAGGTTAAGGACGCGGTTCTTAAGGCTCTCCTTAGTGCAGACACCACCAAAAAGCTTATAGGCAGTGTAGGCACAAACGATCAGTTTGCATACTGCTATTTCGCAGTAGACGCTGACGGTAACGTATTCTATTCCGGAAACATGGATGCTTCCAAGCCTACCGTGTTCCAGCTTGGTCTTACCGGCATCACCGGTCTTAACGAGAAGGTTGCTGAGAAGATCGTTACTATCTCCAACATCAAGGATTACATCTACAGCACAAAGTCCGCTAACACCGTTGCGGCAGGCGACGTTGTATCCGTTACCTATCTCGTAGAGTGGACAAGGATGCTGACGGCACAGTAGAGAACGAAGAGCGCGAGAGCGTAACAGCTCAGTATCAGCTTATCGGCGTTGACGAGTTCTCTCAGAAGCTTATCGGCGCTCAGGTTGGCATCGAGATGCCCGAGCAGTTCACCGCTCAGGTTAAGGATGGCGAGACCGACATTATCAAGACCTTCTCTAACGTAAAGGTAGAGAACATTTTCAGACCCGCAACCGGCAGCACCGCGCTTAACGTTATGGATGAGGACGAGGTATTCGTTAGCTACACCATTAACTTTGACGCTACTCCCTACGCAGACGATTCCGAGGAAGGTTATACCTTCCCCACCGTTACTCTTAACGGCAAGGAAGTTGACCTCAACAAGCTCAACTGGGACGTTAACTCCTCTAAGAAGTACATCGCAAAGGTTACTCTTGAGAGAGTAAAGGCTGATCAGTACGAGCTCCAGGAGGGCGAGACCGAGATCCCTGCAGATAAGAAGACATTTGCTAACCAGATCATCGGTATCACCGCAGGCTCTGCAACCGGCAGCAAGTTCACTGTTGACAACGGCGCTAAGCTCAGCGACGACACATACATCAAGATCGAGTACACCGACGTTAAGGTTTCTTACATTGTAGGAGATCACAGCGCAAAGAGTGTGATCGACGTTAACTCCACCGATTACATCACCGTTGAGTACACTCCCTACACCGAGGCACTCAAGGAGGATAAGTCCAACAAGAAGACCGAGCTCAACGTTTACGGTCAGGAGATCGTACTCAATGAGAAGGCACTCACCTACTACATCTTCCCTGTTTACTACGTTGACGTTGTAGACACTACCGATGCTTTGGCAAGTGCAAAGTTCATTCTTAAGGAATTCGGCAGCCTTGTAGGTACCGAAGAGCCTCAGGATGAGCACCACGAGCATACCGAGGGTCACAAGCATCCCCACATCTTCACCGTTCTCGATGAGGATTACAAGGGTGAAGAGGACAAGACAATCCTTGCTCTCGTAGAGGAGCTTGCAGCTCTTTACAAGACCTGGACCGAGAAGGAAGATACCGCTAACAAGGCGCTCTCCTCTCTTAAGACAGCACACGATAACTTTGCTAAGGCTGACGCTTCCGCTACCAACCGCTCTGAGCTTGAGGAAAAGCGCGAGAAGGCAAGAGTTGCTTATGCTACAGCAAAGGTTGACTCCGACCTCGCTCTTACCGAGGTAAACAAGATGGTAGATAAGATCCTTGCTTGCAAGAAGGGTGAGGAGACCGTTCCCGCGGCTAAGTTCTTCGAGGGCTACACCGCTTATCAGAAGCTTGTTCTCGAGCTTACCTACGAGAACGATATCAAGTCTAAGATCGAGTCTGCGGTTATCGCATACTACAACAGCTGCGGTACATTTACCGGTGAGCTTCCCAAGAGTGCTGTTAAGCAGGCTTACAAGGCTTTGATGAACAGCTACAAGGCAAGCTTCTACGGCAACAAGACCACATTCGCTTCCTATGCTGATTTCGATGCTTATCTTATCGCTACTCTCAAGGTTGCTGATATGACAGCAGCAAAGGCGGCTCTTCAGGCTGAGGCTGAGAAGACCGTTAAGGACATCATCCGTATCTACATTCTTCTTGACGCGGTTGAAGAGGCTTGGGGCGTTGACCTCACTCTCACCAAGGCTGAGAAGAAGGATATCAGAAAGCAGCACAAGCAGCTTGAGATCCTTTACAAGCAGTACGGCGTTGCTTACGAGTATGACATCAACACATACTACCACGCAGCTCAGTTTGACAAGATCATGAACTTCCTCCTTACCGCTAAGGAAGATGATCCCGATCTTAAGGTTAAGTTCGAGCATATCGACTATACCTTCTCTAAATAATCAAATAAACTGATTGACTACTATAAAGGACTGTCCTGTTTTTTAAAGCGGCGCAGTCCTTTATTTATAAAAAGGAAGACTATGAAGGAAGTAAGTCTTTACACGGATGGCGCTTGCCGAGGAAATCCCGGCCCGGGAGGCTGGGGAGCTATCCTCGTTTACGGCAGGTATGAAAAAGAGCTGTCCGGCGGCGAAATTGAAACGACCAACAACAGAATGGAGCTGCTCGGTGCGATACACGGACTCGAGGCATTAAAAGAGCCCTGCGCTGTCACCCTGCAATCCGATTCCAAGTATCTCGTTGACGCATTCAACGAGGGGTGGATATATTCATGGCGAGATAAAGGCTGGAGCAAGTCGGGCGGACTCAAGAATCCCGACCTCTGGGAGAAGCTCTACGGACTGACCGAGATACACAAGGTGACATTTGTGTGGATAAAGGGGCACAACGGTCATGAATATAACGAACGATGCGATAAGCTTGCTACCGCATATGCTGATTCCTTCAGCGAAATAGGAGAAAACAATGGCAAATAATAAAAACAAAGACACAAAAAAGAAGCAGGTCAAGGAAGAGACTGAGACCGCTGAGACCAAAAAGCTTGGCAAACGCGGAATAATCACTATAATCCTTGCTTCCGTTGCTCTTGTGGGAATAACACTCGGAATAATTTTCGGTGTTACAGCCTGCAGAAATAAGAACAAGCCTTTCGACTTTAATACAAGCGATCTTTCCAAGTATCTTTCCGTAGCTACTGATTATTACAAGAGCTACAACGTTGATATAGACATTCCCGAAATCACCGATGATGATGTAAAGGAAGAAATTATCAAGGTTCTTTGCAAGAACAAGATAAGACCCGACAAAGCACCTATCACTAAGTTCGACGTTGAAATTTCAGCCGGTGACGTAGCCGCTATTTATTATCGCGGATACACCGAGGAAAACGGAATCAAAAAGTATTTTGACGGCGGATGTAACTTCGGTGAGGGTGATCCCGCTAAAATAGAGCTTGAGATCGGCTCGGGCTCATTCGTGCCCGGATTTGAGTCCGGTCTTATAGGCAAAAATCAGAAGGATTTTGCCACCCTTACCAGAAAGACCAGCGGAAAGATAGATATCAAAGACAGATTGATATCTCTCACTTATTCAGTAGCACGCGCTGACGGCACGTCCGAGCGCAGCAAGACTGTAGTTATCGACCTTTTAGATCCTACGCTCGACGAGAGATGGGGAGAGGGATTTGCGGCATACCTCAGAGATAATAAGGAAATAGGAAACTATTTCGCTACCGGAAACGGTAAGGCAGATCCGCCCTTTATTGTTAATACTGTAGTTGAAGGCAAGGAAGGTGAGGATGCATACACTAATATGTTAATCAACTCCGCTTGCAGCATCAGTGAAGGCAACGTGCTTATTGTTGAGGCGAGATTCCCTAACGATTATTCCTCCGCAGATCTTCGCGGCAAGACCGGTTACTTTGAGGTATATATCCAGGGTGTAAGAGATTATAAAACCCCCGAGCTTAACGACGCATTCGTTACCGATACCCTTAAGATCAGCGCAGACGAGCTTGCAAAGTATGACGGAGCGACTCTTGTTGACAAGTATCAGGCTAAGGTTAAGGCTGACCTTAATGCATCTCGCGATTCTAAGATAGAGCTCGCTATTGAAAACTCCTTCTGGGAGCAGATACTTGCGGCAACCACCTTCTACCAGCTCCCCGAGAGTGAGGTTCTGGAAAACTATAACGCCGCAGTAGCTGAGATGAAGGCTATTTTCGATAGCGGATACAATACCTACTACAACAATGATTTTGATATGTTCGCCAGAGCATATCTCGAGCTCAGCACGAGCGCTGATTGGACTGCAACCGTGCGCAAGGATGCTGAAAACGCGGCAAAGCGCAGACTCGTATTCTACTATCTCGTGCGCAACAATGCAGAGCTTATGCCCGATGACGCTAAGTATAACGAGATATATGAGATGATATTCAACACTTATCTCGATGAATATCTTGCAGAAAACAAGATCACCGAGAATTCGAGCAATTACGAGCAGCAGCTCGCTCTTGCAAAGGAAGCGGTGAAGAATATGTACGCTGAGGAGTATTGGCGCGAGTTTGTAATTTACGAGTACGCGATCGAAAAGATCATGGACGGCGCAAATCTTGTATAATAACGCTCAAACGAACTAAAAGCGAATAAAACAAAAATGACGAAGATTTTTACATCTTCGTCATTTTCTATTATAAATGATAACTAAAATTTACAATATTACTTATAAGCACGTACCATTCTGAGAATTTTGAGCTTATACACAGATCTCGGATCGCGGAATTTAAGCTCAAATGCGGTCTCGTAAAGTCTGAAGGCAACGTCTCTGTTCGTGGGAATTCCGAGGCCGAATTCGTTTAGGCAGCCGAGGGTGTATATACCCTTAGCATGACCGAGGCGCAGACATATTCTGAGCATACTCTCGGCTTCCTTAAATTTCTTTTGGTATATGAGTGACATAGCATCCGAGTATGCTGAGCGAAGCATATGACGTCTTTTGTTGTTCATAATACGCTCAATCTCTGATCTCGCCTCGCCGCTGCCGAGTCTTGCCGCCTTGGAAAGCACCTCGACGGCCTTGTCAAAATCAAATGCCGTGCCTATACCGCGAGAGTAACAGAGTCCGTACTCATAGAGCGCATCCTCGTCGCCCGACTCTGCGGACTTTTCAAACCACAGATACGCCTGCTGTCTGTTTTTCTTTATGCCGCGCCCCTCGAGAAATGCACGAGCCATCTCTTTGTATGCCGGCACGTATCCCATGCTTGCGGATATCGCAAACGCGCGGAAGGATTGCTCGGGAGCTGATGTCCTCAGCTCTATGCCTGTCTTGTACAGTCCCTCACGCTGTGATCTGAGGGTCTCCGCCTTTTCTGCGGCACTGCTGTGTCCCTCTTTAGCTCCCATATCGTAGAGCTCTATTGCGCGTCCTATATCTCGGTTTACGATCTCTCCGTCGCGGAAAATATCGCCCATGGTCTCGTATGCGTTGGTCATACCGAGCTTTGCTGCCGCGCGATAACATTCAAGAGCTCGCTCGGCATCTCTTTCAACGATAAGTCCTGCGATATATATGTCACCCATATGGCGGTAGGCGTCCTTGCTACCCTCTGCAGCCGCGCTCGAGAGCAGAGAAAGGGCGGTACCGGCATCCTGTCTGCATCCGCGTCCCTCCGCATAGAGAAGTCCGAGAATAACACGCGCGCTTACGTCACCCTCTTCGCTGAGCATCTCGCATAAATGGTGATATTGCTTTGCGAAGCCGTAGTCCTGCGCCTTTATGGCAAGTCTGCGGAGCATCTTGTGGTAGTCGGGATGTCTCGGTATGCCGGGGTCTTGAGATTTTACCGAGCGGAGCTTGTACGCCATCTTGATAGCGTGGATTGGCGGAAGAAGGAGCTTATCCATATACCACTTCGCGTACGGAAGATTCTGCTCCGTGCCCGTGCCGTTATAGTATCTCTTTGCGAGAGTCACGATCGAATCGGTGTCGTCGTATGCCGCTGCCATAGCGTAGTAGTAATTTGCTAAATCGTCATCGCCGAACTGCGCGTATTTGTCGGCGATTTTCGGATACGCCTCGACACAGCCGAGAGCCGCCGCGTATGCAAGCCAGAATGATGATGCCTTATCGCTCGTTCTCTCTGCAAGGCGGGAATATTTGTATGCCGCGGTTGCGTTATTTTTTTCAGCCGCCATGTAGTAATATGCCATAGCTCCGTCGAGATCTCTTACGACGCTGTCACCTCTTTCAAGCATATCAGCGTATTTTATCTGTGATTCCGTTCTGCCGAGATCAGCGAGTATGTGATGGCATTCTGCCACAAGCTCATACTGTCTTTGCTGCTCTGCCTTACCTATTTCTCTGACCTTTTCTTCTATCTCTGCGGGTGTGAGATTGAATTTTTCCTTACAAGCGGGGCATTTCGGGCCGTAGTAAGCACCGACGTAGCCGCACTTATTGCAGTTAATCATAAATCACCCTCCGTTTCTAAATATTTTACATATAGATTTTACAACAAAGCACATGTTTTGTCAAGGCAAAGTAAATAAAAAAGCAAAAGCTTGGAATACTAAGAAAAACACGAAAAAAGGAGAATAAGTATGTTTTTCAGAAAAACAGAGAATAAAAGAAATCATCCATATATCGCGATGACGATAGGCACACTCGCGATGATAGGAGCTTTCAACGTTGTCAGATGCACAAAAAGAACCTTTCACCACATGAAGAATAAGGTAGAATGTGTATTCAGAGGTAAGGATGGCAGCGGCTGCGAAGTTGAGTGATGCCGAGGTGTCGGGTCCGCACTATCTGTTGATACGGTGAATGTAACAAATTTTCAGGCTGCGTAATATAATGATAACGTAGCAATACCCAAAGCATAGGGCACGCTTACGTGCCCTTTTTTGCTTTCGGTGTATTCGAGGGCCGCGGACGGTAGTCCTGCGGCTTTGCGGAGTGATGACGATATGATAATACAATCTTATGAAAACAGTCCGAGATCTGATGCGTGCGCGGAGTACTTAAGACACTCGCGTATTGCAAATCGCTGTGAAAGAATTATACTTCTCCCCATTCCTACAACGAGGGATAATAAGAGCATTTTGAATACTAAAATTTACATTTGCGACTTTATTGATATGGTGGATGAGGGTGACGTTATATCGGGATACGGGTTGCCGTCAGACGTTTACACCGCTTTATGTGAGCGGGGCGCACTTGTTCTTGATCTTGAAGAAGACGAGGACTTTCTTACGGACAATGCCGAGCTTACAGCTCTTGCCACACTCGGTATCTTTCTTGGCAGCACCAAGCGCTCGCCCCGTGAGACGAGAGTCGGTGTCGTGGGATACGGAAGAATAGGTAAACGGCTGACGTCGATGTTTCTGTACCTCGGTGCGACACTCAGAGTGTTTACCTCTCGCAAGGACACCAGGCTTGATCTTTGCGAATGCGGTATAGCTACGGCAGAGAGTACGCACGATGCCGATCTTTCAGGTCTTGACATTCTTATAAATACCGCCCCCGCTCATATTTTCGATGCGGATGCCGTGCCTCCTGATCTCAGAATTATAGATCTTGCCTCCGGAATGAATTTCCCCGAAGGGCTGCAGGTTGAAAGATATCCGTCTGTACCTGCAAAGATGTTTCCAAAGAGTGCGGGTGACGCGTGGGGCAGAAGTGTGGAACGATTTATTAATAAACACCTATAAAGGAGACTGACGGATGAAGATCGGATATTGCTTTACCGGCTCTTTCTGTACGTTTTCGCGTTCCTTTGCGGCTCTTTCCGAGCTTGTAAAACAGGGACACGAGCTCGTTCCGATAATGAGTGAGAATGCTTACTACACCGACACGAGATTTCAGAAAGCAGAGGAATTCTCCGCACGGGTCGAGGATCTGTGCGGAAAAAGGATCATACACACCATAGTTGATGCCGAACCGCTTGGACCGCGCTCGCCCTTGGATATACTTGTGGTCGCGCCGTGCACGGGCAACACTCTCTCGAAGATAGCAAGAGGTGTGACCGATACTGCCGCAACTATGGCACTCAAGGCGCACCTGCGCTCCGACAGACCGACTCTCATAGCTCTCGCCACCAACGATGCCATGAGCCAAAATCTTGCAAACCTTGCTGCCGTTCTCAGTCGGAAGTCGGTGTATTTCGTTCCTATGCTTCAGGATAGTCCTGTCGGAAAGCCACATTCATTGGTTGCTGAGTTTGAGCTGATACCGAGAGCGGTAGAGGCGATGATTTCCGGTGAGCAGCTGAGGCCGATATTTCTTACCGCGTCATCCTGACGGATAAAGGACAGATGAGGCGAGGGGCTTCGAAAAACGGAGTGCTCCTTGCCTTTTTGTCCGTGTTCTATATTTCGGTTGACATTTTAACTCGCGTGTGGTAAAATATTTTTATAATTATAGAGCGCGGAGAGTGAGCTTTGCTCCTTCCGTGCGGTTTTGCGAGGTAACGATGAGAAGAAAGGAAGATTTACCGGAGCTTCTTGCTCCCGCGGGCGATTTCGAGTGTCTTGTCGCCGCGGTAAAAGGCGGAGCGGATGCTATTTACATAGGCGGAAAGCTGTTTTCCGCAAGAGCGTACGCGAAAAACTTCGATATTGAAGAAATCAAAAAAGCTGTGTCGTATTGCCGCCTTCACGGTGTTAAGCTCTATGTCACTATGAACATTCTTCTCTTTGATAACGAGCTTGACGAGGCGCTCAATTTTGCCAGAGAGCTTTACACCGTGGGCGTTGATGCCCTTATCGTTGCCGATCTCGGACTCATTTCGCTGTTAAGACACGCGCTCCCCGATTTTGAGCTGCACGCATCCACTCAGATGTCCGTGAATAATTCGCTCGGCGCGGACTTTGCTTACGACTTAGGCTGTACCCGTGTAGTGCTTGCCAGAGAGCTGTCGGGCGAAAATATGCGCGAGGTTACCGAGAAATGTAAGGCTGAGACCGAGGTCTTTTTACACGGAGCGCTCTGCGTATGCCACTCGGGACAGTGCCTGTTTTCGTCTATGATAGGCGGCAGAAGCGGAAACCGAGGTGAGTGCGCTCAGCCCTGCCGTTTGCCGTACAATAACGGCAAATACATTCTCTCACTCTCTGACCTGTCACTTGCGAAGCATATAGACGAGCTTATCGATTCCGGAGTTGCATCTCTTAAGATAGAGGGAAGAATGAAGTCTCCCGATTACGTTTACACGGTCACGTCTATATACCGCAGATTGCTTGACGAGAGAAGAAACGCGACAAAAGAGGAAAACAGCAGGCTTGAGAGAATATTCTCCCGAGGCGGATTTACCGACGGATATTTTACCGGCAAGACCTTCTCGTCAATGACCGGTGTCCGTACCGATGAGGATAAGAGAATATCACTCGGCGAGGAAAAGGGCGAATACCCGCCCGAGCGTACCCGTGTTAAGGCTTTCGCACAAATAAAGCTTGGTGAAAGATCAACAATGACGCTCAGAGGCATCCATACCTGCCGCGAGGTCACGGTATTCGGAGATATCCCCGACGTTGCAAGAAACGCGCCTCTCACCGAGGACGGAGTCAAGGAAAGACTCGCAAAGATGGGCAACACGCTCCTATCACTGTCTGTAGACGATATAGAGCTTGAGCTTGACTCGGGTATCAATCTCTCTCCGTCGGCTCTTAATAAACTCAGACGAGATGCCGCCGAGAGTTTTGAATATTTCGGCAGATCACTGCCCGAGAGCTCAGAAAAGCGGGACACTCCCTATATCGAGCCCGACACCTCACGCCTCGGCAGAACGGCTATCTTCTTCGATTCGGATGAGCTTGTCTCACTTGATACGAACAGCCTATCGTATTTTGATCTCATCTTCACTCCGCTTACCGATTATCGAAGATGTAAGGATAGGGCAAACGGTATATATATTCCTCCTGTAATTATGGAGGACGAGCTACCCCGTGTTAAGGAAATGATTAGAGAAGCAAGGGATCTTGGTGCAAAGTACGCGCTGATAGGAAACCCGTCTCACGTGGCTTTGGCGAGAGAGTCCGACCTTTTGCCCGTCGGTGATTTCAGACTAAACGTGACCAACGGTATGTCTTCTGATTTTTGGAGAGGCGTGGGTATATCCGATGCCGTAATATCTCCGGAGCTGACATCCCATCAGGCAAGACGTCTCGGCGGCAGAGTCACGGTATACGGCAGACTTCCGCTCATGATTACGGAGCGTTGCTTTATGAAGGAGAACTTCGGCTGTGATCGGTGTGGAAAATGCTCTCTAACCGACAGACGCGGAGTCAGCTTCCCGATGAGACGTGAGTACGAGCACAGAAACATCATCTTCAATTCCGCCTACACGTATATGGGTGACAAGCAGGATGAGGTTAACTCCCCTCACCACTTCATCTTTACCACCGAGTCGGCGGACGAGATAAAGACGGTTATCCGCGCCTTTAAGGAAAGACGGCCTTTCCCGCTTAACGGACAGTTCAGAAGAATCGGAAAGCGTAAGGTCGACTAAGATATATTTTGCGTTGCGCCCTTTGCGGCGCAACGCTTTTTTGTATGAATAATTCGGCTTTGGCAGGGCAATAATCTTCAAAACGGAGGTTATTTATGGAACTTAGTTTGAGTCATAAGGAAAGCATAGCTTTCTTGTCATCCGAGCTCAGGGTAAAGGAGAGCTATGACATTATAGAAAGACATATGAGAGTGGCGGGGGAGGACGTCTGCTTCTTTTACGTCGACGGATTTACAAAGGATGCGGAGATGCAGAGATTAATGCAGTATCTTCTCTCACAAAAATCGCTCGGCGGAGCAAAGGAGCTTGTCGAGATACTGCCGTATGTTGAGGTTGAGCTTGGCAGGGGAGTGGAGAGGATAGTTACCGCCGTGCTGTCGGGACAGACGGCTCTGCTCTCGTCATCTTTTCCCGGTGAAGCCATTCTGATAGACGCGAGGACGTATCCCGCAAGAAGCACGGCAGAGCCGGATACCGACAGAGTGATGCAGGGCTCACGCGACGGATTTGTCGAGACTCTTGTTATGAATACCGCTCTTATACGTCGCAGAATACGTGATCCGAGGCTGACAATGAGGCATTTTGATCTTGGCGGATCGTCGCATACCGACGTGGTTATGTGTTACGTTGAGGGGGTTGCTGACGAGAAGCTTGTGAATGAGCTCTCGGATAAGCTGAAGAAAATCAAACCGAAGGGCGTGTGTCTCGGGTACAGAAGCATTTCCGAGAGCCTTATACGGCACGGGTGGCTCAATCCTTTTCCTAAAATACGGCTCACCGAGAGACCGGATACCGCTTCTGCACAGCTTCTTGAGGGGAGCGTGCTGATTATTTGCGACACCTCTCCTCAGGTTATGATATTCCCGACGTCTATATTTGACTACCTTCAGCAGACCGATGATTATTACTTCCCGCCGTTGACGGGAAGCTATCTCAGAATAGTGCGCACGGTTATACTGATTTTGTCGGTTATGGTGACACCCGTGTGGTATCTTTGCGTTGAATTTTCCGACACGCTGCCCGATTATTTGCGGTTTTTAGTGCCGGATTCTCCCGGGGCTCTGCCGATAATTCTGCAGCTTTTGCTGATAGAGGTCGCGATAGACGGACTTAAAATAGCGTCTATGAATACACCCGATATGCTATCAAACTCCTTATCCGTGGTGGGAGCGCTCCTCCTCGGTGATTTCGCGGTCGGTGTAGGTTGGGTGTGCGAGGACGTTATTCTTTATATGGCTTTCGTATCGATAGCAAGCTTTGCTCAGCAAAACGTTGAGCTCGGCTACGCGTTCAAGTTTGTCAGAGTCGCTATGCTGATAGCGGTGTATTTTCTCGGCGCGTGGGGACTTTTGGCGGGAGCGGTATTATTTGCGCTCCTTTTGATAACCAACGTCACGGTAAGCGGCCGATTCAGATATCTGTACCCACTCGTCCCTTTTAATCCGCGTGCTCTGTTGCATCTTCTTTTCCGTGTCAAAAAGAGAGATTTTGGGGAGAAATAAACGGAAATTTACGGTGCGGAAGGGTTATATCCACAAAAACACTTGCAATAAGCCGCTCTTTGTGTTAAAATAAAGAGTGGCTATACTTTTGCCGCATACACAGGCCCACAAGCGCAAAGCTTTAGGAGGAGATATATGAGACTTTTACTTGCAGAAGACGAGAAGGAGCTTGCCAAGGCTCTTGCCGTAATACTTCGACACAACAATTATTCCGTAGACACCGTGCACAACGGTGAGGATGCTCTTTGCTATCTTGAAAACGGAGACTATGACGGAGCTATCCTCGATATAATGATGCCTAAGATCGACGGTCTGACGGTTCTCAGAAGAATCAGAAGCAAGGGTAACGGCATACCCGTGCTGATTTTGACGGCAAAATCGGACATTGATGACAGAGTAGAGGGACTTGATGCCGGCGCTGACGATTATCTGACAAAGCCCTTTGCTATGAAGGAGCTTCTTGCCAGAGTCAGAGCGATGCTCAGACGCCGCACGGAAAACGTGGATACCGTGCTTTCCTTCGGTGACATCACCCTCGAGCTTTCTTCAAGCATACTTGCTTGCGGAAATCAGGAGATCAGACTTACCAACAAAGAGTTCCAAATGCTTGAGATGCTTATCACGGCAGACGGCGGTATAATCTCGGTTGAGAGATTTATGGACAAGATATGGGGATACGACAGCGAGACAGAACAGAACGTGGTATGGGTATACGTATCGTATCTCAGAAAGAAGCTTGCTAATCTCGGCTCGTCGGTGGTTATAGAGGCGCACAGAAACCTTGGCTATTCTCTGGAGAGTAGCAAATGATAAAGCGAATCAGAAAAAAATACATCATAATAGTTATGATTGCCGTTGTAGGAGTTCTCGGACTTATAATTACGGCAATAAACGTAGCTAACTATTCTTCCATCAACGATCTGCTTGACGAAAAGCTGACTATGCTCGTTGATTACGACGGTCTTATGCCTCCCGAGGATGCTTTCATAGAGAAGCCAAAGGAGGAAGAGCCTCCGGCACTTGAGCCCGAAACACCGGGTGGCGGTACGGAAACCCCCGGCGACGGTACAGAAACTCCCGGCGACGGTACAGAACCCCCCGGTGATGGCACAGAAAATCCGGGCGACGGTACAGAAACTCCGGGCGACGGTACAGAAACTCCCGGCGATGGCACAGAAAATCCGGGTGATGGCACAGAAAATCCGGGTGACGGTACAGAAATACCCGGTGACGGTACACAAGATACAGACGGGAATGAGACTCCCGGCGCAGACGTCGGTAACGGAGAGGCGGATCAGGAAGAAGAACCCACACCTCCTTACGTCCACTTCGGCCCGGAAACTCCGTATGAGCTTAGATTTTTCTCTGTAAAACTTGACACGTCAGGCAACCTTTTGGACGTTTACGTTGACAGAATTTCCGCCGTGGACAGTGAAGAAGCGGTAAAATACGCGACGGACGTTTTCCGCAGCGATAAAGAAAAAGGCTATATCGGATCTTACAAATACAAGACGGGACAGACTGAGGACGGGAATCTGATATACGTATTTCTTGATGCGTCGCGCGAGCTCAAATCCTACCGCATATTCCTGATATCGAGCCTTGTTATAACCGCAGTTGGAATTTTAGCGGTTCTCGTTCTCGTTATCCTTCTTTCCGGAACGGCTTTGAAGCCTATCATAGAGAGCTATGAAAAGCAAAAAAGATTTATCACGGATGCGGGGCATGAGATGAAAACACCGCTTACCGTTATATCGGCAAATGCAGAGATCATAGAGCTTGAGAGTGGTGAGAGCCAATGGGTGACGGGAATCAAGCATCAGGTATCCAAGCTTGCATCTCTTACAGAAAAGCTGGTTATCCTCTCTAAGATGGAGGAGGGTGTCAAGCTTGATATGAATGAGTTTTCTCTTTCCGAAGCTATCTTCGACACGTGTGACCAGTACAAGAGTATAGCGCTATCAGCAGGAACAAGCTTCGAGCTGTCGATAGCGGAGAACGTTTGTATCGTCGGAAATGAAAATGAGATAAGAAGGTGCATAAGCCTCTTGCTTGACAACGCGTTCAGATACGTTAACAAATCGGGATTTGTCAGCATAAAGCTACAGAATTTAGTTAGCGGAGCCGAGATCAAAATCTCAAACTCTACCGACGGAGTAGAGAAGGGCTCTCTTGATAATTGGTTCGACCGTTTTTACCGCAGAGATCTCTCGAGAAACTCGGATACGGGCGGATCGGGTATAGGCCTCTCGGTTGTAAAAGCTATCGTTTTGGCACACGGAGGATCGGTTAAGGCGCACAGCCACGACGGTGAGACCGTAGAATTTGTAATAAATATTTGATCTCAGAAGAGAGCCGAGAAAAAGCGCGGCTCTCTTTTTTTGCTTGGCTGAGCAAATAGGACTCAGTGAGCGTCTTTTGTGTAAAATCCACAGTGCTTCCGTTTCTTTTTTGTATAGTTTTATTTTTTTATTTAATAATACATATTTTCTATGATTTTATCACTTGACTTTAAAAAAAGCGTGTGCTATGCTAAAGTCAGCAAATTATAAAAAGGAGAACCGCTTATGAAAAGCAAATTTATGAGAATACTTGCATTTATTCTCGTTATATCTTCCATGCTTTCCATGTTCTCGATCTTTGCCGGAGCTGAAGAAACCGGTACAGGCGAGCCCGGAGAGACGGAAGAAAATCCCCTTAAGCTCATGTATAACCGTACGTACGACGAAGGTTGGGACGTAAAGAACGGTTTATCTATCCAGGGTGGATCAAACACTAAGTTTGATATCGATAATAATGTCGACATCCGCGGAAGATACAACTACTTCTGGCGTATGACCATCGGTACTACCGCCAACGAGTACTTACAGCTCGTAGGCGATAACAAGTCTAACGACTTTGGTTCGGTTATCGAGTTCGACTTTATGTCTGATGACATTACGTCTATTTACAACCCTGTTGCCATTCACACAAAGGGCGACACTGCTTCCGACGTTACTCCCATTAACCTTATGAAGATCGTGGACAACAAGGTTCACCTTCTTGAATCAGCCACTCCTACATTCACTATGGAGAGCGAGAAGTGGTACAGAATTCAGGTAATAATGGACTACACAGAGGCAGAAAAGATAGGCGACACAAAGGCTGAAACCTTTAAGCTCTCTGTTTACTACGGTCCTGCAGACGGCTCTGCTCCCATGAAGCTTTACAGCGGAGAGCCGATGTCTATGACCGCAAAGAGCGGAAACGGTCTCAGACTTGTTCGCTTCCAGTCCACCGGCGGTGATGCTGATAACATTGGTAACAGTATCTGCTTTGATAATATGAAGTATTATGAGGGCACTAATCAGATCACTCCTATCACTCCCGATATGGGTCACGGAGAGAGAGTTGTTGAAACCTATCCCATCACCGAGGACATTAAGGGTGGTGCGAGTGTTTCCGAATCCAAGGATGATATCAGCTCAGCACTTTCCATGAAGGTTGGCGTAAATTACTGCTACTTCAACAAGGCCAGAACTCCTATTTTTGAGGCTGAGGACGGCACCGCTTACGGCGCACCCGTTAAGATCGACGGAAAGGTAATGGTTCCTCTTCTTCTTGTCCTCGATTACATAGGATTCAGAGCTCAGGTAAATCCCGACGGCATTTATCTTACAGTACCCACAGGCACAACGCCTTCGGTACGTCTTATCATAGGCAAGAGCGTTGCTCAGATGGGCACAGAGGAGATATCTCTCACCGCAGCTCCTGCTTACGCAAATACCGCTGAGGGTTACGAATACATAGTTATAGCGCTTGATGACATTGAAAAGCTCTTTGAGGGCTATTACAGCGACTATGATGAAATGGGATATATGGTTGTATCCAAGTTCCCGGATATGCTCGACAGAGAAGAGAACCTTGTCACCATGGTCACCATTATGAAGAAGTTCGTCTTCGACTATTACAGCGAAGAAGATATCTACAACGACGTTAAAGAGCATACAAACTTCGAGCATCCCTACCTTCTTGCAAACGGCGACCAGCTTCAGACGGTCTACGACGAGTATCATGCACTTGAGGAGAAGTTTGCTCTCGGTCTTATCGAAGAGTATTCCGAGGAGTTCTGGATGCTTCGTACCTATAAATCCATCGTCTCCAACGGAGAATGGGCTTACTCCGAGTATGCAAGACTCGATGAGAACGGTACATACGAGACATACAACGGTCTTCTTTCGGATGAGGATTATCCCAGCGAGCACGACGGAAGAGCACGCAGCACTTCCCGTACTCTTGCGCAGCCTAACATGGCTACCGGCGGATATGACTTTGGCGGACGTTCCAATCCCGATGGACGTACATCTCTTCTTGAATATATGGCACAGGCATACGTCCTTACTAAGGACACCAAGTATCTCGAGGTAGCTTATGAGGTTGCTCTCGTGCTTGGTCAGTGGGAGCACTGGGGTCCCGGTCACTTCCTTAACTGTGCGGATGCATCCAATGATTTTGCTATTTACTATGACTGGACCTATCAGGGTTACGTTGAACTCGCGGCAAGCGGTGTAAAGCGTGCTGACGGTTCGGAATATGACGTTGCTGTTCTTGCTGAGATCCTTGCAAGACAGGGTGTTCACGAGGGTTATCTCTCCACTAACGGTAAGTGTGATCACGTCAGTGATCCTGTAGGACTTGGCGGTTCTTCATATTCTTCCCGTACTAACAACTGGGCTGCAGTTTGTGTTGGCGGTATGACTGTTGCATCTCTTGCAGTTCTTGACGGTCACGCAGGCGAGGAATATTTAGCTGAAGCTAAGTTCATCCTTTCCGCTAACTTCAAGAGCCTTCTTGATCTCGGTATGGACATCTACGCTCCCGACGGAGCTTACGTAGAGGGTCCCGGTTATTGGAACTATGGTACTAACAACTACTTCCGTATGTGTGCGGCTCTTGATACCGCAACCGGCGGCAACTACGGCCTTATGGATTGCTGGGGTATCGATACCACCTGTTACTATGCATGTCACACAGAGGATAACAACTCCCAGTACTTCCCCTTCCACGACGGTACTGTAGGAAGCCAGGATACAAGCTACTTCTTCTACGTAGCTGATTACTTCAATGATTCAACTCTTTACGACGTAAGACTTAATCAGATCAACGGCGGCACCAAGAACGGCGGTATTCTTGATATGATCTACTATCCTCGCGATATAGAGGTCGAAGCAGGTGATATTCAGCTTGATTACTACTCCGAGAGCATAGATCTCTTTGCTACCAGATCCAGCTGGGAAAAGGATGCGGTATTCGCTTCTATCATCGGCGGTAAGAACAAGGTTTCTCACGGTCAGATGGACGCAGGTGACTTTGTTTACCACGCAGACGGCAATATCTGGATCTACGACCTTGGTACTGAGAACTATAACTGTACAGGTTTCTGGCCTGATGCTACAAGATACAGATTCTACGTAATGAAGCCCGAGGGCAACAACACCGTAGCGATCGCGAGTGATCCTACAGGTACTCCCTACGGTCAGATTCTTGAGGGCGTTGCTCAGGCTACAGATTGGGGCAGCAACGAGTACGGTTCTTACGTTACCTACGACATGGGCGGATGTCTTGGCTCACAGACAAGTAAGTGGAATCGCGGTATGCTTCTGACAAATGACAGAAAGACGACCGTTATTCAGGACCAGATCAGCTTCCAGAGCATGCAGCAGGTTTACTGGTTCGCTCACTACAACATCAATATAGTTGATGGCGGCGTAGAGATTTCTTCCGATGGAAGAACCGCTTATATGAGAGACTACGTTGGAACTAACGAGCACGGCGAGAAACAGTACAAGACTCTCAGACTTTCTATCGTTTCCAGCAACAAGTCGTTTAAGTTCCAGCTTATGACTACATATCAGTTCATTCATACCACCGGTCCTGAGAAGACCTATACTCCCGATGAGATCATCGCACTCGGCGGTGAGGCTGAGAAGTCCAGAAGCCAGTACAGAAAGCTTGCTATCGCATCCGGTGACGTACTTAACTTTGACGTTGCGGTAGTTATCGAGCTTGTAGACGAAGAGACTGTTGGTAAGAAGACTGAGCTTGAGGTTGGTTACGACTTCCAGCTTATGTCCACTTGGACTCCCAAGGCTGACGAGCGCGGTATCAAGATCGATCAGGGTGACACAGTTGCAAAGCGCGGCACTCCCAACATCGAGGTTCACTTCGTTCAGAGTATGGACCGTATTAAGGCCGGAGATAAGGATGGCGTTCTCTATACCGATGAGCTTAAGTATTACTTCAGATACCTCACAGATGCTCACTATGTAGTTAACATGATGGGTAGCGATATGCCTACAGAGTACAAGAGTGACGTTAACCTCTTCAAGCAGTACAGACAGGCATACACAGAATTCCGTAAGGCTGTAGTTGCAATACAGAACGATCAGGCTCTTCTTGCTCAGAGACTTATGGGTATGTTCGGTGAATAAACAAAACAGCTGAATAAAAAAGCTTTGGCTGCCGCAACGAAAATTGCGGCAGCCTTTTTATATCTGTATCTTCCAATATAATAATTAACGCTTGTGTGAGATTTAGTGTAATACTGTAAAAAACTGCATGGGATATACCGCGAAACGTAAGAACACCTCTGCGAAAAATGAAATCCTCATTAAATGATATTCTCATTTGACGTTGAGGTTTCTTTATACGTCTTAGTAAATACCGCAACAAAAAAGAGAACGCATCGGTCACCGATGCGTTCTCTTTTTATCTTAAAATCATCTCTGGATACGGCCCGATCCGTCGCCGCCTGCAAGCTTCTCAACCTCTGCAAGAGTAACCATGTTGTAGTCACCCTCGATAGAGTGCTTGAGAGCGGAAGCCGCAACTGCGAACTCAACTGCACCCTGAGCGGACTTGCCATTCATAAGAGCGTAGATAAGACCGCCGCCGAAGGAGTCACCGCCGCCTACACGGTCGATGATGTGGAGATCGTACTTCTTGGAGAAGCAGTACTCGTCAGCCTTTACGTCATAGAGCATTGCAGACCAGCCGTTGTCGAACGCGGAGCGGCTCTCACGGAGAGTGATAGCAACGTACTCGAAGCCGAACTTGTCAGCAAGCTGCTTTGCAACAGACTTGTAGCCCTCGTGGTTGAGCTTACCGCCGTAGATGTCGGTAGCCTCTGCCTCGATACCGAATACGTCCTTTGCATCCTCCTCGTTGGAGATGCATACGTCAACGTACTTGCAAAGCTCGGTCATTGCCTCGCGAGCCTCAGCTCTGGTCCAGAGCTTGCCGCGGTAGTTAAGGTCGCAAGAGATCTTGAGACCGTGAGCCTTTGCAGCTTTGCAAGCATCCTTGCAGATCTCAACAACATTTGCGCCGAGAGCGGGAGTGATACCGGTAAAGTGGAACCAATCTGCTCCCTCAAAGATCTTCTCCCAATCGAAGTCCTCGCGGGATGCCTTGGAAATTGCGGAATTTGCACGGTCGTAAATACATACGGAGCCACGCTGAGATGCGCCCTTCTCGTTGAAGTAGATACCTACTCTGTCACCGCCGCGAACGATCATAGAAGTGTCTACACCGTAACGGCGAAGGCTGTTAACAGCTGCCTGACCGATAGCGTGAGCGGGGAGCTTAGTAACGTAAGCTGCATCCATACCGTAGTTAGCAAGAGAAACGGCAACGTTTGCCTCACCGCCGCCAAAGGTGAACTCGACGTGATCGCACTGAACGAACCTTTCGTAGTTATAGGGCTGAAGGCGGAGCATAAGCTCGCCAAAAGTGATAACCTTCATTTTTAAAATTCCTTTCGTGAATTATATTTTAATATTTTCTTGCATACATATATATTGTAACAAATATCATCTAAAAAATCAATAACCTGTATTGATATTCCCGAAAACTCGGGTGATTTAAACGCGGATTGCGTAAATCCGAGATCGGCCTTATTTTGTGAGCTTTATTTCTTCAAGACAAGCCCGGCAGATCTTCTTACCCTTAAAGTTCAAAACGTCATCCTCGCTTCCGCAGAAGTTGCAGCAGGGATGGTACTTAGTGAGTATTATTTTGTCACCCTCTACGTATATTTCGACCGGATCGGAGCTTGCTATATCCATCTTCTTGCGCATTTCCTTTGGCACTACGATTCTGCCAAGCTCATCAATGTGTCTTACGATACCTGTAGATTTCATATGATTGTTTCCTCTCTTGAATTATATATCCCAAATGGGATATACAGGTATATTTTACCAAAAAAACGCCCAAGTGTCAAGAGCTTTGTGAGATTACTTTATTAGTGCGGAAATATTTTGCTGCTTGATATTGCGAGCACAGAGAAATGAAAGGATAGGATAATAATGATAAAAAGGCTGACACCGTATCTGCCGCGTGAGGTGAATGAGACTGTCGAAAATTTTTTAAAGACGTCGAACAAGGATACAAGAATAAACGAAATAAGGCTCAGGTCGAGCGGACCTGTTTCGCTTGTGGCAAGCGGAAAAAACATCTCGCTCGGTATTTCTTTGGGTAAGGAAAGGATAAAGGAGGTCTTTAAGCGTATATGCGGCGGAGCGGTCTATGCTCACAGAGATGACGTTTGCCGAGGGTTTATAACGCTACCCGGCGGTATCAGAGTCGGAGTCTGCGGTCACGCGCATTACGAATCCGGATCGGTCATTGGTGTCGGAGACATTTCGTCTCTCGTGTTCCGTATTCCCTCGGGGAAATGCTCCTTTTCTTCGGAGCTTTACAGAAAGTGGCATAGGTGCGGAGGCGGTATGCTGATATGCTCGGGAGCGGGAGAGGGAAAAACCACCGCTATCAGAGCTCTTGCCGGGCTTATAGGATCGGGTGCAGATGCCCGCCGCGTCGTTGTGGCGGACGAGCGGTGCGAATTCGATCCGGATGAATATACATCCTCCCACGTGGATATTCTCAGAGGATACAAGAGAGCTCTGGGGATCGACATAGCTATAAGAACTCTGTCTGCTGAGGTGTTGATAGTGGACGAAATATCCTCTCGTGACGATGCCTGCGCTATGCTTTCAGCTCTCGGAGCGGGAGTGACTGTCATAGCAACGGTGCACGCGAGAAGCCTTTCGGATGCTATGCGGAGAGAGTACATAAGAGAACTGATAGACGGAGGACTTTTTGAGAGCGTATGCGTGATATCAAGGCAAAACGGAGTTTTCTCATTTTCGCTCGAGAAAATTAACACGGTACAGGGGGTAACATGTCGTATTTAGGTGCTTTTGCCGTGATTATAGGCGTGTATATGATATGGCGGGAGTATTCGTTATTTACCGGCCGTGAGGTTTTGGTGTGCCGCTCATTTTCACGGGCTGTTATGGATTACAGAGAAAAAATGATATGCTATATGGTTTCCCCTAAGGAGTGGGCGGAAAATTATTCTGATGAATGTCTGTCCGAGATAGGATTTCTTGATGCGCTCAGAGAGGGTGCGAATTTTAAAGAGGCATACGGTGCGGTATGCGATAAGCTATGCATAACAGATGAGCTTAATTCGGTGCTCTCGGGCTGCTTTGACAGGCTTGGCGAGGGGTATCTCGAAACCGAGCTCAAGACTCTTGATGTTGCGATAGAAAAGCTTAGGTGTGAGGAGATCAGACTGAGTGAGAGTGTATCGAAAAGACGAAAGGCAACGGGCGCTGTGCTCGGGGCATTTGCAGTCGGGACTGTTATTCTCATTATTTAGTACAGGGATAAGATAAGGAGTGCGAAAAATGGACGTTGATTTAATAATGAAGGTGGCAGGCGTAGGAATGATAGTCGCTGTCGTGTGTCAGATACTCGGAAAGGTCGGCAGGGATGAGCAGGCTACGCTTGTATCGGTCACCGGAATAGTGATAATTCTTGTCATAATCATAGAGGAGATAGGTGAGCTGCTTGAATCGCTTAAAAGGATCTTTGGACTATGAGTGAGTGGCTTCGGGTATTGGCGTATGTTTTCCTCACTCTTTTTCTCGGCACTCTGTTGAAAGAGCTCGGCTTCAAGGGATCAAGACTCATATTTATTCTCGGCGCGGTCTCTCTTGTCGGGGCGGCTGTTATCTGCTTTGGAAAAATAATTTCCCTACTCCCCGGTGTCGGAGAAGAAGGGCGCAGATACGTCGTGGCTATGCTGAAAATAATAGGTGTAGGATACGCATTCGGTATCTGCTCGGATATCTGCTCGGAGCTTGGAGAGACAAGCCTCGGCAACGCGGTATGTCTGTTTGGCAGAATAGAGATCATCACACTTTCCGTTCCGTTTATAAAAATGATAGTGGAAAAGGGAATAGAAATGATATGATAAAATATAGGAAAAAAGTAAACAATAGCTTACATAAACTACTTAAAATCACACTTTTTACTGTAATGCTTGTTTCTTTTCTTTCCGTGGATTGCTTAGCGGCGGAGAAGGAAAGCGAGGAGATGATAAAGGAAGGTGTCGAGACAGTAATCGAGGATTTTAAGGCGGCTTTGCCGGATGGGAAAGGCGGCGAGGCTGATATGGAGCAGACTGTAAAATCTCTGGGAATAAAGCATATTCTTGAGAATGTCTGCAGTGAGATAGAGGGGCATAGCACAGAGATAGCATCCTTTCTTTTGGTTCTTCTCGGTGTGGGTATGATAAGCTCACTCGCCTCTCTTCATACGGGTGAGCTCGGTGCTCTCTCATCACGCGCGGTGGGTATCACGGTATCGGCTCTCATCTTTGAAAGGCTTGTTTTCCTTGTCCGCGGAGCAGTGTCATCACTTGGTGAGATAGATAGCTTTTTTGCCGCGGTAATACCGATATGTATCTCGGTAAATTCTCTTGGAGCATCGCCTACTACAGCAGAAACTCAGGCACTTGGCATGGGATTGACCCTTGGCATATATGCTTACATATCAAAGAAGCTGATATTGCCGATAGTGAGCTCGATATTTGTAACCTCTGCCGCTTCATCTATAGATCCTCTCTTCGGAAGAATAGCTAAGAGTGTGCGGGATGTATTTCTTTGGGGTATGGGTATTCTGACAGCTCTCGTCGGTGCTACCTTCTCGTTGCAGAGTGTTATATCCGCGAGTGCTGACAGTGCTGTGATGAGAAGCGCAAGGTATGCCATATCGGGCACTATACCGATAGTGGGCAGCTCAGTGTCTGGAGCTCTCGGCTTGGTTGCGGGCGGAGCATCCTATGCGAGGGGGATAGTGGGAGGCGGATCGATAGCGGTGATTATCGCACTGATAATCTCTCCTATTATCACCTTGCTGCTATACAGACTTGCTCTTAGGCTCGGGATCTTCTTTTTCTCTCTTGCATCCCTTGACGGCTCATCCGGAATCCTCTCCTCTTTCCTATACGCTATAGATTCCGCTCTTGCCGCATATTCCTTCACGTCGGTCATTTACGTGATAGAGCTTGTGGCGTTTTTGAAAGGGGGCGCATCTCTTGCTTAGGGAATATTTTTCTGAGATAATTATTATCATGACCTTTGCCGCTATTCTGCTTGGCATAGCTCATCCGAAGCTGAAGGGGGCGACATCGTATAGCATAGGCGTTCTGATGATTTGCGTTATTTTGCTACCTTTAGTTGACATAATACGGGATTTTGACACAAAATCAATGTTTGACAGCATAAATATGGATCTTGAATACGATATTACTGATGATATGATCGAGGCCTCGTTTGAGGAGGGAATATCAGAATATATCGCGCAAAAGTACGGCGTCGACAAATCATGTGTTAGCGTTATGGCGGACGGCTTCGATATGGAACGGCTTCGCGCTGAGAGAATATACGTGACTCTGTCGGGCAGGGCAGTCTTTCTCGATTATAAAAAGATAGAAGACGAGGTTCGGAGTGAATTTACAAACGGAGGGGAATGTGAGGTGTCACTGAAAATTGAATAAGAGATTTTTGAAATACATAAAAGAAAAACGAGAGCTGGTCAAGGTGATATCGGTTCTTGCTCTCGGAGTTGTGCTGATTTTTCTCGGCACAAGGATGCAAAAGGCGGAACCCATCTCCGAAGGTGACGTCGAGCAACGGATAAGTGCCGCTTGCTCAAAGATTGAGGGGGTGGGCGAGTGCGCGGTGTACGTGTATTACTCGCCCGGGGGCGAGCGTGACAGCACGGATGCAGTAGAGAGCGTGATAGTTATTTGCGAGGGGGCTGACTCTGTCGACGTCAGGCTCAGACTCACAAGGATGCTTTCATCCTTTTTCGGAATAGGCTCAAACCGAGTGAAGATCGAAAAAATGAAGGGGTGATTTTTGTATTATTTGGCATATTCGCCCTGCGCTGTGCATAGCTTGTAACAGTAACAAAACAAGGAGAAATGAATATTATGAAAAACGAAAAACTTAAAAAGATGTTCTCATCTAAGCTCACAAAAAGCCTTGCCGTATTTCTTGTGGTGCTTCTGATCGGCGCTGCCGTATTTGTAAACTACAAGCTCTTCTACGATCCGGTCGATGCAATGGGATACGGTGATGGAAATATGGAAAACCACTTTGGCGGATCTGTACAGACCGGCAACAGCGCGGACGGTGAGAACTACTTTACCGCGACCGCTCTTAACCGTCAGCAATCCCGCGATGAAGCTATCGACGTGCTGAAGCTCGTCAGCGAGAGTGAGGAGTCGAGCGAGGAGGCAAAGGCGGAGGCGAGCGCAAAGCTTTCTCAAATTGCCGAAGATATGCAGAACGAAAGTAACATCGAGACACTCGTCAAGGCAAAGGGCTTCGAGGAGTGTGTAGCGGTAATTTCGGATAACTCCGTAAGCGTGATAGTAAGCGCGGAGTCACTGCAGGCGGCAGAGGCAGCACAGATACTCGCTATCGTTTACGACACTACCGGAATCAATCCTGAAAACGTAAGTATAGTTCCCAAGATCTAAAATGAGTCGGATGCGGTAGCATCGGAGACGGAAAAAACGAACAGGCGGACGGAAATACTCTGACACACGGAGCATTTTCGTCCGTTTATTATATTAATATAATTTAAAAGCATTGACACATACGCGAAGATATGATAAAATGTAATAGTTAAATATATTTTATGGAGATTTTTATGCAAAAACTCAAGGTTGGTATTATCGGCGCTACCGGTATGGTAGGCCAAAGATTTATTATGCTTCTGAACGAGCATCCGTATTTTGAGATAAGTGCTCTCATCGCGAGCCCTCGCTCCGCAGGACAGAAATACGGCAAGGCTGTCCTTGGCAGATGGAAGATGGCGGATGCGTGTCCCGAGAGAATTCTCAATATGCAGGTCATCTCATCTGATGACGTTGACACGGTCAAGAGTATCTGCGATTTCGTCTTCTGCGCGGTAAATATGTCTAAGGACGAAACGAGAGAGCTCGAGGAAAGGTACGCTAAAGCGGAGATACCCGTCGTTTCAAACAACTCTGCCAACAGATGGACTCCCGACGTCCCTATGGTGATTCCCGAGATCAACGATTCGCACCTCGCTGTTATTGATTCGCAGAGGGAAAGACTTGGCACAAAGCACGGATTCATCGCGGTTAAGCCTAATTGCTCGATACAGTCGTACGTGCCTATGCTGACGCCCTTGCTGAAATACGGCATTAAGGAGATCACAGTAACTACTTATCAGGCTATCAGCGGAGCGGGAAAGACCTTTAAAGAGTGGCCCGAGATGATAGATAACCTCATTCCGCATATAGGCGGCGAGGAGGAGAAGAGCGAGAGAGAACCCCTGAGAGTATGGGGGCGTGTTGAAAACGGAGCGGTAATTCCCGCTTCCTCACCCGCTATTACAAGTCAGTGTCTGCGTGTACCGGTTACCGACGGACATATGGCAGCAGTGTTTGTAAAGTTTGAAAACAAGCCTACTAAGGAGCAGATACTTGCCGATTGGCAGAGCTATAAGGGTAAGCCGCAGACACTCGGACTTCCTTCTGCTCCCGAGCAGTTCATCACCTACTTTGAGGAAGAAAACAGACCTCAGACGGGACTTGACCGCGATTTATACGGAGGTATGGGCGTGAGCGTGGGCAGACTCCGCGAGGATAGCATCTACGACTACAAATTCGTAGGTCTGTCGCATAATACACTCAGAGGTGCGGCAGGCGGCGCTGTGCTTATCGCAGAGCTTCTGTACAGAGAGGGCTACCTAACAAAAGGATAACGGATTAAAGCATTACGGTATAGGGCGTGTATCGGTTATACGCCCAAAAAACAACAAGGACGGTAAAAATGAACATATCAAAATACAAAGCACTCTTGACTGCGGTCGACATGGGCAGCCTTTCCGGTGCTGCTCAAAAGCTCGGATATACTCAGTCAGGACTAACACATATGATGAATGCGCTTGAGGACGAGTTCGGCTTCTCCATACTCCAGCGCGGATATTACGGTATCAAGCTCACCCCCGCGGGCGAGAGAATAATCCCGAGAGTAAGACAGCTCGTAATGTGCGAGGAAGCACTTGAGAACGAGGTGGAGCTCGTTAAATCCTTCGGTGACAACGTGCTCAGAATAGGCGCGTTCTCCAGTATGGCAGGCACATGGCTTCCGAGTATTGTAGAAAGATTTAACAGAGAGTTCCCGGACATCACCGTAAATATTCAGACCGGTACGGTTGCAGAGCTTTACGGCGGACTTGACGAGGGCAGATTCGACGTTTGCTTCGGTACAAAAAACTCCAAATACGATTTCAAGTGGTTCTCGCTTGAAAAGGACAGATTCTATGCGATACTCCCGAAAGACTATCCCATAGAGGGAGAGGAGTTCTATATATCACGCTTCAACGGTACAAAGTTCCTGATGCCCGGTCTTGGATTCGATGACGATATCAGTGCCGTGTTCTCTGAGAACAACGTACGCCCCTTCGTTACTCCTACCTACGTTGACGACCCCGCTATTATTTCGATGGTTGAGCACGGTCTCGGAATCAGTATGCTCTCCGAGCTTATTATCACCGGACGTACTGACGCGGTTAAGGTTCTTCCCATCGTTCCCGAGGTGTCCCGTACCCTTGCTCTTTCAATGAAGCAGGACAAGGTGTTAACCTTGCCTCTCAAGCGCCTTGTCGCTATAACCAAGGACTTTGCGAAGAATAAAGTCTGATTTTTGGTAGAATTGAATAAAATTCCCGTACATTTTTCGTCAGACGGAGAGTTGTTAATAACCCAAACTCTATTGACAACTCTTTATTAAAAATGTATAATTATTGTAGTAAACTTTATGGTGGTGGGTTATGCCCACACGCATTTATCCAGTTTTTACTCAAAAAATAACGAAAGGTTCTTGGGTATTAAGATGAAAAAAGTTATTCTTATGCTTCTCGCGCTCTCTCTTCTCTGCCTTGCAGGATGTAAGGAGAAAAAGCCGAGCAAGAATGAAGATCCTCAGCCTACTCCCGCACCTGTGGTCGAGTCTGCTGTGGAAAAAATGTGCACGATCGCAAACGGATCTAAGCCTACTAAGACAATTACGCTTGTAACGCTTGTAACTAACGCAGAGGAGCCTGATACACTTACCGGCAGCTATTCTACCGTAACCGACGGCACCGATGTGATCTTTGAATACAGGTATCAGAGATTCAACACTCCCGCGGAGTCGCTCGAGACAGGCAACTACGACCGTATTTTGACATTCTCCGGAGTTGTTAACTATCACGACGGTGTATATTCCTCGGGTGAGGGTGACGAGTGGAGACCCGGCACGGGTACTGCGCTTGATCTCAAGCTCAACTTTGATGCCGACCTGTTTAAGAATGCTGTTGCAAATGAGGAAGGCAACGTACTCGAGGTTAAGTTTACCGCCGAGGAGCTTAAAAGCTTCATTGGTACAAACCTTAATGCTGTAGGTGAGGCCACCGTAGTTATTACCCATAACGACGTTAATCTTAGCGCAGTAACCGTGACCTGTTCTACCGAGAACGGCAGTTTGACGATCAGAACCTCTTACACTTACAACGTTCAGGATCTCTTCCCTGAAGTTGACGAGTAAGGTTCCCAGTAAAATAAAATACCTAATCGGCAGAATAACCGGTTGAAAGGATGAAAATATGAAAAAAATAATTTTGTTACTTCTTGTTCTCGCTATCAGCGTGGCTACGTTTGCTTCCTGTAAAATCTTCAATAAGCCTCAGGAAGACCCCACCCCCGATCCTGTTGTTAAAGAGCCCTCTGCTCTTGAGAAGGTTACCGAGATGTACCGTAACAGCGCGCCCACAAAGGTAACTGCTACTACCACTCAGACCATTACCGAAGATATAGAGCTCGTTTGCGTATATGAGCTTGTTAACGGTAATGTGGATAACGCACCCGCATCTGTGTACACAGAGAAGAAGCAGGAGCTTGAGACCGTTGAGGCAGGCGGTGGTACAGAAGTTATTAAGCCTCTCGTTAAAGAGACTGTCAGAGTTACCGAGGCTATCGAGGGTATCGGATCCCGTGTGAACGGCGGTAACTGGAACGCACAGGGCTCTGTAACCAATATCGTTCGCGGCGGTATGGCTATATACCTCAATGAAGCTTACATTACCAACGTAAATTATGCAAACAACAAGCTTACCTTCGTAATTCCCGTGGCAAACGTTGCTACAGTTCTCGGAGATAGCTATGCGACTTATATCGCGAGCGACGTGTATGTTACCATCGCTAATGACGGCGCGGTAATTACTTCTATCGAGCTTTCTTACAACCTGAAGGCTAACGAGGCTGCAAAGCTTGGTGAGACTGCTATGGTAGTTAAGGTTGAGTACACATACGACCTTGAAGAGATAACCATCTGATGTGAGGTGCGCAGTTATGAAGAAAATTATTGCGCTTTTGCTCATATTCTGCTGTGTGCTTTCATTTGCGGCATGCAACAGAAATAAGAATAAAGATCCCGAGCCTACTCCCGACCCCATCCCGGATCCTCCTATCGTGGAAACTCCCGAAGATGAGCTCACCGCGGAAGAGCTCGCAGCCATAGCCACTATTCAGGCTAAGGTTGACGCATCCGTTCCCGAGACCGCAAAGGTCACCGTGCTTCTCGAAGCTGCACTTGATGATCTCAAGTCTGAATATAACGTAACGTATAACCTTGAAGGCACGGGCGCGACCGTAGAGGGCTGGTATGAGAAGTTCAACGCTGTTGGCGGTGACGTTCTTGCAGATGATTACAAGACTACATACTCTGTTAATGCAGTCGTTGATGCTGACGGTAACGTTAGCGGTGTCGGCGGTGTAGCATTTGTTGAGGCTGTAACCTTTGATATCAATCTCGATTCCGAGAAGCTTTCTGACGTTGACGTTAAGTCAAGTTATATCAGCGCAACCGTAAAGGCGGCAGACACTCTTGCCGTGCTTGGCGTTGAGCTCGGTTATGATGCACGTGTCATCGTGTCCGTAAGCTCTCTCGGAGTTTACTCCGTTGCAATTTCCTACACTTCGGCAGCAGGCAACGTAGAGATATCTGCTACGTATACCTACTATGTTCCCGAGGAAGAGGTTGAGGAGTAATTTATAAATAAGCATATTAAAAGACGCTTGCAAAACACAAGCGTCTTTTTTCATTTTAAAGTTTAGGTGCTTTATTATTTACCGAGTATTTTTCTTAGCACCTTGGATACGGCCGATGCCATCGAGTAGAATCCGAGGTCGGTGGGGTGTGTAGTATCTACAGTGCCCTCGTCACCGCATAGAGCCATGAGTGTAGGGCCGTCTATAAAGTATACGTTTTTATCTCCGCGAGAGAGAGCTCGCTCGTAAGTACCTCTGATGATATCTCGGCGTACACGCGCCCATTCGGGCAGGGTGTATTTAGGCAGGGTAAGAATGACTATCGGGAGCTCAGGCTGCGCCTCTCTGATGGCCAGAAACATTCTTTCATGCGTTTCCGTCAGATGTTCGGCGGACGTGGAATTGTAGTCATAGTCCATAACAAATACGGACATATCGAGCGTGCTGATGTACTCGTACATCTCTTTTTCCGCTTTTGCCGAACCCGAGAAGCCGAGATTTATGTAGTCAATGTCAAGCTCACGGGAGATAAATCCCTGATATGACGTGCCTGCGCGTGAAGCGCAACCGCCCTGTGTTACCGATGATCCGTAGTAAACCACCGGTTTTTCAAGAGAGTAAGGAGTGGGGGCTTCGACCCTGGCAGACTCGGACAGACCAACGTAAAGCTCGCTGACGTCACTGTAGAGAGGGAAGTTTATGAGCACCTCCTTCATATCCTCGCCGGGCACATCAACGATGCCCTCGTATCCACCGTCAAAGTTGAAGGGCGGCATATACGTACGGTAGTGCTCTCCGTTTATGTAAATATCAAAGCCGGATGAGCCGCACAGAGCAAAGTGTGACATCTTGCCTACGGATGGCATTTTTGCGCTAATCGCAATATATGGCGAATTTGTTCTGAATCGGAGTCTTCCGCCTGCCGTATTCGCATGCAAAGCGAGAACGCTGGGACTCACCGTTTTTGCCACGGCCTCGGGCATACGTCTGAATTTTCCGTCCTCGTGGTAGATACCGTAGATTTTGAAGGGGGCGGTGCGAGCGTTGTAAAATTTGATGTCCTCTCTGTCTATATTGGTCTCTATTTTGAAGTTTTTATCAATTTCGGCAATATTCGGCATAAGTTACCTCCGCGGAATGTTTTTGTTTAGATTATAACTCTAAAGCTTATAGATGTCAAGTGAATATTAGCGGATTAAAAAATACAGAGCAAGTCAATGACCTGCTCTGCAAGGTACGTATACTTTGTTATCGGTACATAGCTAAAATATACACTATCGCCTGGAGTAAAACCAGGTGTGCAGGGTAGAAAACGTAGAAGAAGTACTTCATTTTCGCCTTTCCTCTTTTACCCGAGTAGAGGAGCAGGAGCGGTATGGCGAAGAGAGATACCCAACGCGTGTCACCGTAAACAATGGCTCTGATTATAAGTCCAACAGAAAACGCGCCAATTCTTAGATACAGGCTGTCAAGCCACTCAAGCCTCTTCGGAAGCTTTACAGCACGGAAATCAAACAAAGAGGCGAACACGGGTGCTAAGCAACCGAGAAAACCGTAGTCTATAGCCACGTACCTGTTTAAGAGATACACGGCACATACGGTGAGGACAAAGAGAGCTCCGGAGAGCAGCTTTTTTATAAGTCCTGCTTTCTTTGAAAAAAGGCATTCTTTGAAATACGCGAGCGCATAGATCATAATTATTGACAGCGCAAAGGTGATGAGTATGCACATATACGTGCTGCCGGCAAAGAAGAAATATACCAACTGACAAATCACACCGAGACCGCCGACCGTGGCAAGATATCTGAGCTTGTTTTTGGTGTACCGTGCGCCCTCTGCTATCATAAAGGCGAATATAGGGAATGACAGACGTCCTATAAGACGAAATGCTATCTCATCGGGGTAGAAGAAAAGTCCGATATGGTCGCACACCATAAAAATGGCCGCGAGTATCTTCAATACGTTGCCGCTGAGACATCTTATGCTTTTTTTCATCAGAAAGAGTCTCCGATCATACTTGATGTTTTTTTAGATTATACCACAAAAGAAGAAAGTTTGCAAGAGGGTATCCGTGTGAAATTAACGGTAAACAACGCTCAAAAAAAGCGGCCCGTATAGAAACGGGCCGCCGTGAATTTTTATCAGACGTTTTTGCTGTGCTTTTCCATAAAGTCGACAAGCCTTAGGATAGGACCTTTTTTGTAGTTTTCAACAGGGAAGATCTCATCGTCGTCTACCTTCTTCGGAGCAACCTTGTAGAAATCGAGCAGAGGTATGAGAATTATAGCCGCAAGGCCGGCATTAAAGCCTCCGTTGTATAACACGAAGCCACCGTGCATAGCCGAGGTGGAGGTGCATATTATTGCGCTGACAAATCCTGCTATAACTCCGTATTTAAAGCCGTAGCTGCCAGCGATGGGACACAGACCGGTTGCAAACGCGAGGCCGTTAATGTATGACTGAGTAGCGAGAGTCCACGGTACGTCCGCACCCGTGATAAGACAAATGCCACAAACGAGGACAAAGAGAAGCGTATATCCGAGAGCTACGGGGGCTACGTTTTTCGGATGCTGACCGTCTGCCGAGAAGGTGAGCGCCGCGAAAATAACACCCACGGTCGCGCCTGTAAATCCGACACCGTCGGGTAAGGCGGGGAAGAGGACGGGTAGCCAAAAGACCGCGTTGAGATATGCGAGTATGGATAGACCGTACACACCGAAATTGATAAGACAGAGCGGCATACCGAACTTGTCCGCGAAGTCTAAGCCGTAGCCTGAGCAAGAGGTTAGCTTGCGGTAATTTTTGAAGCTTCTGCCATTCTGCGTAAATCCGACCAAAAGAGCAAGCAGGAATATAGAGATAAAGAAGCAGTTCATAAACAGATAATGAGTGCTTCTGAACGCCTCATAGCATGTGCCGGGGGCAAATCCTGTATCGTGCGGCGTAATGCCAAACGTCTTGTAGAGGAAGCAGTATACGAAGATGCCGAGAATTCCTATGGCAAGTCCTGCCTTGTACATATTGTATCCGCGGTGCATTGCCGACGTGCCGGGGAGAAGGGCGGGAACGAGAAATCCTGCAAAGATGCCGAACAGTACAGAGAGAATAATGCCGAGAACACTAAACTCACCAAGCCTAAGCGAGCTTCCCGGAGGATAGAAGAAGAGAAAGTCGCTTATAAAGGGAGCGAGCGCGGTTGAAAACATCGCGATATGCAGATTGTCGCGTATAGGATGCTTTGTTACCAAGCAATATACAAGGACGCCAATGAAGGGCGGCCACATATTTATCAGATTAAGTCCGTAGAAGCAGTGCGCTATTACTAAAATGAATGCCGCAAAGGTCGTACTGTTGGCACGTGCGCGGCTGGCGGTGATTATCAATACGCAGGCAAATCCGCATAGTCCTGCGTTGAACATAGCTGAGGCGAGAGAGCCGAGCGAGAAGTAGTCAGTGACAAGCTTTCCCGGGCCGGTAAAGATAGCCCAAAGATCGCCCCAGAAACGATCTCCCCACACACCGGTTACCGCTTGCGCGATAGGTGTTGCTATGAAAAATGAGAGGTTCAAAAGCACGATAAAGCACTTGAATGCTATGCTATTCTCTTTTGCACGTTCTTCTAACAGTTGCCTGCGCGCGTCAGATTGACTCATAGTGAGATCCTTTCTGCAGTAGTAAATGAGCAAAAGCCGATGCTGTGCCCGAGGGCGCAAAATTCGACTTGTCATTACATTAATTATAACACGGAAAAGCGTAAATATCAAGTGCGACGGAAAACAAAACACAAAAAATGTAAGAGGATAAGCCGATGTCAAGGTGTTAAATTACACAGCTCGGAGATCTCTGTATTGAGGGCGGCTGTCCGTATCTCTTGGAATTTTACCGATAAGTAATCGGCGCTTTGAAATCCGTATTTTCCGTCTGCTTAACTTATTGATAACCCGGCACGCAAAAGCGTATACGATCCTACAGTCAACCGAAGCTCCACTAACAGAAAAGAGCAGAAATTCAAGAATTTTCTTCTTGCGTATCCGCTCTTTTTTGTTTATGTATGGATTTTGGTATTAGCCTATAACGTATTGACCGGCTAAATGCGATGCTCTCGCTTAGCGGTGTTTTTTTATTTTTATGCTGAGGACGTTACCCGTTTGGGTGGCTTTTGTTGGAGAATATTATGCGACGGGCGGAGGATCCTAACCGACAAGATTTATCCGTCCGGATCTCACCGAAGCTTCGGCAGTATACACAACGTCCTCGCACGAGGTTCCTATTATCAATTTGTAATCGCCGTCGTGCATTCCGTATTTCATATTTCTGTCATAATAACAAAATGCTTCATGTGTGAGCTGAAGTTCCACCGTCTTGACTTCTCCCCTCGGAACGAATATCCGTTTATAGGCTTTCAGCTCCTTTGACGGCATTACAACGTCGCAATTTCTGCCGGATACGTAAACCTGAAGCAGCTCGGCACCGTCGAAAGCTCCGACGTTCTCTACCGATAATGAAAGAGTTACACCTTTATCGTCGGCGGATTTACCGAAGTTTGCAAAAGCAAATTTTGTATAGCTTAATCCATATCCGAACGGGTACAGAGGAGATCCGTCGTTTTCTATATATCCCTTGCCGCGTCCCGACGGCTTTGCGGAATAAAATAACGGTAACTGTCCTACGTTCCTCGGGAATGTTATCGGTAGCTTTCCCGACGGATTGATATCTCCGAAAAGAATCTCCGTGATAGCTCTCGCTCCCTGTTCACCGGGATACCACGCCTCGACGATAGCGTTACAATCATCCATCCAGGCAGTCATATCGACAGGAGAACCGCCGAGAAGCACTACGATAGAATTGGAGTTGGCACTGCACATTTTACGAATGCTTTGCTCCTGGTCAACCGTTACTTCAATTTCGTATTTTCCGACGATGATGGCGTTCTCATCTTCTTGACGCTTCTTAACGTTTTTAGGTAAGCGTATATCCGAGCGATCCATTCCCTCGCCCTCAATTTGAGTTGTGAAGTAGATTGCGGCGTCACATATCTTGGCGATATCGGGAATATTCTCATCCTCTGCGAATATTACTTCCGCATATCCGTCAAGGTACTCGCTAAGATATTGCAAAGGTGTTTTTGCATCCTCCGACTCCCAGGTACGACCGTATGGACCGGAGTAATTTTTGCCAACGGGTACGTCTTTTGCGCTTGCGCCGAAAACTGCTATTCTTTTTACTCTGTCGCGGTGCAGCGGAAGAGCGCCGTTGTTTCTTAAAAGTACTATAGACGATCTTGCACATTCGAGAGCTAAGCTCTTGTGTTCATCGCAACGCACTATCTTGCTTGCCGCATCCGGATCTACAAACGGATCGTCCATAAGACCGATATCATATTTAACCTTCAGGACACGTAAAACGGCACGGTCTATATCCTCGTCGGTTATCGCGCCCTCATCGTATGCTCGCTTGATTTTTTCATATGAGCTTTGAGGCAGGTTTATTTCCAAACCGGATTTGATGCACTCAGCCTCAGCTCTCCATTCGGAATCTGTCAAATGATGTACCGCGTGTACTCCTTCGACTCCCCCGTAATCAGAAACCGCAAATCCGTCAAATCCCCATTCGTTACGCAGTATGTCGGTCAAAAGACGGCGGTTTGACGAGCAGGGGATACCATCCCAGGCGTTATAGGCCGCCATAATTGATTGAGCACCGCCATCCTTAACACACTTTTCAAAAGGTTTCAGATAAACCTCGCGCATAGTTCTCTCTGAGGTTTCCGAGTAATTGGAATCACGTCCCCCGTGTGAATAATTATCTGCAAAATGCTTCGGAGTGGCGATAACGCCGTTATCCTGCAATCCGCGGCACATGGCAGCGCCCATATTCGACGTTAAAAGCACGTCTTCACCGAAGCCTTCCATTGTTCTTCCCCAACGGCAGTCGCGAGTGATATTTACCACGGGGGAGAGGACTTGGCGCACGCCGACAGCGGCACATTCCTTGCCTATTGCATTGGCGACCCTGCCTATTAAGTCATCATCAAAGGTGGACGCCATTCCTATCGGCTGTGGAAAGCAGGTTGCCATGCCCCACTGCGCGCCGTGTAAAGCCTCTCCGTGTTCTATCGGCGGAATCGCATTTGGATGAGCATCCATAGTCAGACGCACGTCGAGGTTGATACGCTCGGCAACCTCTTTTGCTGAAGCCGGTTGCTCACGCTCGTAGTGCATAAAATGCCCGGGATTTCGATAATTACCTTGCCTGTGGTCGCGGTTTTGCTCGTAATCGCTATTTACGGAAAAAATCATCTGAGCAGAAAGCTGATATATCTTTTCGTCAACAGACATTTTCTCCAGCAGTTTTTTTGCTTTATCGTAAGTGGACGTGAATTCCATATAGCTGTATAACTCCTAATGCATCATTGAATACATTATACCAAATATAAATATGCATTTCAATATAAAACAGAATTTTGCATTTAAAAGCAAATAAAAAGCCAAAACCAAACCGCGAGGGCTGATCATCGGGTGGGTTTTGCTATTCGTCGGGCGGACACGACGAATAACGCAATATACCGCCAAAGGCGGTATGCGAACCACATCCACACAAGTGTGAGGTGGTCAAGCCACGGCTTCATCAAATAAAAAAGACACCGCGAGGGTGTACCTATTTACACGGGTGGGTTTTGCTATTCGTCGGGCGGACACGACGAATAACGCAATATACCGCCAAAGGCGGTATGCGAACCACATCCACGCAGAAGCGTGAGGTAGTCAAGCCACGGCTTCATCAAATAAAAAAAGACACCGCGAGGGTGTCTTTTTTTATTTGGTGGAAACGGGTGGGCTCGAACCACTGACCCCTTGCATGTCAAGCAAGTACTCTAACCAACTGAGCTACGCTTCCGTATGCATATATTATACACACAAAATATGAGTTTGTCAAGCTGTTTTCGAGCAATATATCAAGCCGTAAAAGAGAATTACGGCAGACGCAGAATACAGAAGAAAAATGCATATGTGCTTAACTCGTATTTTGTCGATCAAATAAAGCCTTAATTTAATATATTGTTAATAATTTATTAATTCTTTATTCATAACTATTTGCTACAATATATTAGTCGCACAGTATATTCGGACCAATAGCTCAGTTGGTTAGAGCTACCGGCTCATAACCGGTCGGTCCTAGGTTCGAGTCCTAGTTGGTCCACCAAGAATAACCAAAATCGAACCCGCAAGGGTATCGGTTTTGGTTATTTCTTTTTTTGGCGGACTATCAAGATTGACTCGACCTAGTTCCGTAGCGCTGCTACGGAGTTAGGTTCGCATTCCACGACCGAAGATCTGAAAGCTCGCTTTCAAGGCGCAGGTCGTAGGAATATTGACGCTCGTCGTCAAAATCCTATATGCTTACCAAACGACTTCGAAAGAGGTTGAATTTTTGCTTTGTTAATAAGATTTGTTCCTGAATGTTCGACAGGGGCGTCTATCTCGTTGTTTTTGTCTATTAACTCGCGCCCAAATGAATAGCAGGTTGATTTATAAATGAATTTGTGATATAATAAATTTCAACTTACATCAAACTGTGGTAGAATAAAAATATACTGAAAAAATTGAGGAGGATATTTTAGATGGATATAAAGACTTTGGCGGCAGAACTTGACGCTATTGAACATCGTAACAGGGTGAAAAAGATAAAGGATTATGAAAAGCATATCCAAGAAATATTCAGTTACTTGAGATATGATTATGACGAAGCAGAAAATATACTTGAAAAACTTGATGAAGTGGATGAAAACACTGACGAAAAACAGATATTAAATCTGTTGCGCGAATTTGATGCAATATCTTGCCCTGTGTCAAAAATAAGTGTCTATCCCGGGGTTTTGATTAAATCATTAAGTTTACTTGAGTTTTGGAGAAGCAATTATGAATTCTCTTCTAACTTAAATGATGATATAATGTATACTATTTCCTTTTATGACAATTTTTATTTATCTGATGCATATAAAAGAGTGTTGGAAGATTCTAATTATGATAATTACAAAAGAAACGGTTTGTTTTCTCCAGAAGAAAGACAGGCGTCTTGTGAAAGAGATGTAAGTCCAGAAATCATTGCTATAGAAAAAATGTTGACAGGAAAAAAATAACTATACACAGCGGTGGCTAGTCTTCCCAACCAAGATAATCAGCAACATATCGTAAGCAGCCTTTTCCGACAACGCATTTTTTCTCTGTTCTTGAGTTTTGGAACAAATATCCTTTCTTTATTCTTTGCCCACAGACACAATAGTAAATCCCATAACATTTTCCTTGATAGCACACTTCCTTTGTGATATCGATTTTACCAAGTGCATCTGAAAATTTTAAAATAGTTTCTTCGTAGTGATTCATTTTTAATATTCCTTTCGTTTTTTGATGTATTTCATAATATATTCAGCATTTTTAAATTTGTTCACTTAAGACGAAAAAATATGATTTTTTTGTTGGTTCGACTTTCTTAAAGCTTGCTCCACCAATAAAATAGAGATAGCCCTTGCGGTTATCTCTTTTTTATTTATGAATAGCTATGATTTGCATATAGATCGATCGGTTGAGCCGGAGGCTACATAATCCAGCTTGAGCGAGTCTATGCTTGTATAAGCGAGCCAAGCGCAGATTGCTCCGCGAGCGCATCACAAAGTGATGTAAAGCACGAAGTGCCACCGTGCAGACGGTGATGCGAGCAAGGAGTATAACCGGTCGGTCCTAGGTTCGCATCCCCACCGCAGAGCGACGGTAGCTTGCTAACCGACGGCAAGGCGAGGAATATTGACGCTCTGAGTCAAAATCCTAGTTGGTCCACCAAGAAAAGCCAAAATTAAGCCCTTGTGGTTTGGTTTTGGCTTTTTTCTTTTTTATCTGCTATGCTATAACAACATAAAAGCCATCTCGTTTGGTCGCGTTTCTGTTTTTTTGTTAGCGAAGCGTCTGTTTTGTATAAATAGGCACATAAAAGTTTAATTTGCATTGAAATGGCGCGTTTTTTGACGTTTTTCCAACTTTTTTAGCCGATGGGGTGGATTTGGGAACCTTTTGTCCACCTTCGTATGGTATAATAGAAGTAGAGGGGGATAAACAAATGGACAATAAAAAGATCACGATAATACACATACTCAGGGTGTTATACAATTACACCTCGGCGGAGTTTCCGGCAACACAAACCAACATAGTAAACTATCTCAACGATATTGGCATATCGTGTACGAGAAAGACGGTCGGACGCAATTTGCAGTACCTGATTGATTGCGGTGTACCTATTAAGCGTAAACACGCCAAGAACGGTGGCTATTATTACGATGTTGAGAACGACATATTCTTTATGCGGATGAATGATCATAGGAGGATTGAGGACTAATGAATAACTTCAAAATACCGACAGAGGCGGAGATTTGTGACACCTTTGATGAGTGCTACCGCGAGCTTGTAGCGGAGAGTGGAGTGCACAAAATTCAAGGATTGTTTCGCGACAAGCTCGGATTTTTGCTGATGCACGTGTGTGAATTTTTACCGCACGCGCCTCATACGGGCTCTATTATGATGATTGACTCCGCTTTTGCTTCAATGCTTGACGAAACATCTGCGATAGTGTACACATTTCATTACAATCCAAATTCGATAGGCGAGAACGCGTTGTTGTTTCTCGTGAGGACTAAGGAGCGTAAAATCCGCCTTTTCGCTGTCGAAACGCATGGCGGACAGTTTTACCTGTGTGAGTATCGCGATTTCAGTCATCTTAACTACGGCATAGTAGATCCGGAAAAATTAGCGGACGAGGTGGCTGAGAAGTTAATGAAAAAATAAATTTAATGAAAATGATATTGAAATGGAGGACGTTATGTCAGATACCGGCAATTGGGGAGATAAAATAATAATAACCTTACATAGTGACGGTGAACGCAGACATAAAAAGTGGTGCGATAATTACGATGATAATTTTTGTACGTTTCGTTGCGAAAAATGCATCGGCTCCGCGCACTGCGAGCATTACAAAAATAAACACGCCGATAACTCTCACGTCTTTTATCGAAAAAAAGCAGGCGAGGGAGGAACGGGTAAAATGCCCGGCATAAATCGACTATCCAAAATAGGAGCTTGGCGTGAGCGTTACCGTGCCGCGAGCTACGGTGACAAGCTGCTGCATGAAATCATCCTTGTAAGAAACACGCCGCACACCTTCAGAATATGCGAGGTCAAAAACGAGGACTTCTATTACTTTATCGTAGAGTACGACGGCAGAGAGCATAAGTACGAAAAAAGAACAGCGTACAGAAAGCACTCGGTATATATCTTTTGCGGTCTTGAGTTTGACGGAAATGAGGAACAAGTATGAGAGATGCCGGTATTATATTGATAATTTTACAAGTTATTAGCTTTATTCCCGCTATCGTAAGCGGTGATAATATATTTGCATACGGATTTTTTAATCTACTCGGCAGATGCGCGCTGGGTATAGTAGGTGTTATTCTGTTTGTCGTTGCGAATAAAAAGAACAAGTAACAATACGTTGCATCAAAACCCATCCTAAAGACACCCTCGCGGTGTCTTTTTCTATTGATTTTCAAATTTATATTTGATATAATAAGTGTAAAGGAAAATGCGAAAGGAAATACACCGTGGAAAACAGAAGATTTAAACCTCTGGTAGATAAGAGCTACTACATCATATGGGGAATAACAGTGATAATTTTAGCCATGGGCACGGTAATCTCCTGCGTTGCACCGTTGCCGCTTTGCATTATGATCTTCACAGATTTTATCACGGTATATTTTCTTATCACTTCGCTTTTCGGATACGTGGAGCTGAGGGAAAAATCCATATATGTAAAGCTTGGACTTATTACAGATAGGGAGATTGCTTACGACAGTATCAGGGGCGTTGTTAAGGATAAGAAGCTTTATTCCGAATCAACCGTATCGCTCAAGTGCGCTCTTGAGCACGTGAATATCAAGTATAATAAATTTGATGTACTCACCGTCAGCGTGGTAGGTAATGACGAGCTTATACGCGAGGTTGAGGCGAGGATAAAATAACAGTCCGGCACGGAGAAACAAAAAGCCAACACATATGACGGGGGAGGCGGACGATTCCTTCCTAAAAAATATAGAAATATTTTTTGTAAATGTTGCTTTGCGGCGCGTATAGTGTTATAATTCAAATAGAAAATGCTTTCACAAGAGGAAATATGAAAAAACTGAAGTCTCTGTTCCGAATTTTTCTCTCGATGTTGAAAATCGGAGCATTTACCTTTGGCGGCGGATACGCTATGATACACCTTCTTGACCATGAGTTTGTTGAGAAAAGAGGTTGGCTTGAAAAGGAAGAATTTCTCGACCTTGTCACTATAGCGGAGTCCACGCCCGGACCAATTGCTATAAACTGCTCAACCTATATAGGCTACAAAAAGGAGGGTTTGATCGGCGCGACGGTATCAACTCTCGGCATGGTCTTGCCATCACTTACCGTAATATATCTTATATCACTTTTTCTTGATGCGTTTATGGCGTCTCCGATAATTGCGGCGGCATTCAAGGGGATACAGGCGTGTGTTGTATTCCTCATCTTCTCGGCGGGCATAAAGATGCTTAAGAAGATGAAGAAAACGCCGTTTAATCTGATAGCGCTCTCGGTAACGCTTATCTCAATGATGCTCCTCTCACTATTATCCGTGCGCTTTTCGTCCATCTTTTACATTCTGATAGGCGGCATTATAGGAGCAATAATTTACACGGTAGGCTACTTAAAGCGAAAAAGTGCTGACACAAGCGAGGTGAGTAAATGATTACCTGCCTCAAGCTGTTTTTGACGTTTTTAAAGATAGGCGCGGTGTCCTTTGGCGGCGGATACGGTATGATAGCCCTTATTCGTGAGGACTGTCTTAAAAACAGATGGCTGACCGAGGAGGAATTGCTCAATTTTATCGGAATTGCCGAATCTACTCCCGGCCCTATAGCCGTCAATATGGCAACCTTTGTCGGCTCGTCGCAGTATGGTATTTTAGGTGCGCTTGCGGCTACGCTCGGGGTGATCTTACCGTCATTTGTGATAATTCTGCTCGTTGTGAGTCTGCTTACGCAGGTTTTGAAATATGCCGGAGTAAAAGCAACGCTTGCAAGCATTCGTCCCGTGATTGCCGGTATGATAATAGCGACAGCGGTTACTATGTTTCTCAGCGTTATGCTGAGCGTAAATGCTGTAGACTCATCGCCATCGGTTGACATAAGGGCCGTTTTGATATTTGCGATTCTGACCATCGTACATTTTGGGTACTCAAGATGGAAAAAGAAGAGTCTATCCCCGATAGTATTGGTCGCGATGTCTGCCGTGCTCGGAGTTTTACTCTACGGAATTTAACACGGTGCGTACTTATACCGAAAAGATAGAATTTTGATAAGAATCAATAAAGGAAATAAGGAATATGAAGCTTGAAAAAATCAAAGAACTGAGAAGGTTTTATCACGACACGCTTTTTAACGACGTTTTGCCGTATTGGATGAATTCAGATCTTATCGATAAGGAACACGGAGGCTTTATAACCAGTGTTGACCGCGAGGGCAGATCATACAACGATGATAAGAGCGTATGGTTCCAGGGCAGATGCCTTTGGACCTTCTCAAAGCTGTGCAACGTATACGGCGTAAATGAAGAGTGGGCATCCGCGGCAGACAGCGGCGCTAAATTCATAAAGGATCACTGCATTGACACGGACGGCAGAATGTTCTTTACCGTGACAAGAGACGGCAGACCTCTCAGAAAGAGAAGATATTTCTATTCGGAGAGCTTTCTCGTCGTAGGATTTGCCGAATATTATCTGCTCAGAAAAAATCCCGAGGATCTTGAGCTTGCTGAGGAGTATTTTGATCTTATGTACCGCCTTTACCGTGAACCCGAGAGCGATCCGTTTAAGATCACACCCAAGGAAAACTCCGATGTCAGAGCTCTTCGCTCAAACGCTTACCCTATGGTTTTGGTCAGCTCGGCTCAGACACTCAGACGCGTTAGCGGAAAGAAGGAACACTATGACGCGATCATCCGCGACATTGTTCGGGACATGATAAATCTCCACTACAAGGAGGAATACAAGTGTGTTCTTGAGACTGTCTACACCGATGGATCGATACTTGACAATCCTACAGGGCGCACGATAAATCCCGGTCACTCAATCGAGAACTCTTGGTTTTTGCTCAATGAATCCATCAAAAATGACAACAAGACATTACAAAAACAGGCTTTAAACATACTTAATTGGTCTCTCGAGCTCGGCTGGGATAAAGAGTATGGCGGTGTTTATTACTTCCGCGATCTCTTTGGCAGACCCTGCGAGCAGCTCGAGCACGATATGAAGCTGTGGTGGGTACATAACGAGACACTCATCTCGACTCTTGTCGCTCACTTCCTGACCGGAGAGGATAAATACGAGGAGTGGTACGACAAGGCGCACGAATATTCCTTCTCGCACTTCTCTGACAAAGAGTATGGTGAGTGGTATGGATATCTGCACCGCGACGGAACTGTATCTCACACTCAGAAGGGCTCGCTCTGGAAAGGCCCTTACCATCTTCTGCGATGCCTGATCCTCTGCGAGCAGATACTTGCCGCAAAGGAAAGAGGAGAGGATCTCCCTGAACTTCTCTGATAAAATATCTTCAAAGTATATTGACTTTTAGCGAGTTAGGTGGTATATATATAACAGTAAAATTTTACGCGCCTGAAATGAGGAATACAAAATGGCAAACATCAATGGAAAAGTTAGAGTCGGCATAATAGGCTGCGGTAGAATATCCATTATGCACTTTGAGTCTGCGGATCATCTCGATACGGCGGAGCTCGTGGCATGCTGTGATATAAGGCCGGAAAGAGCTGAGGCTTACGCTAAGGAATACGGTATCAAGGCATACACCTCATACGAGGAAATGCTTGAAAAGGAGCAGCTTGATGCGGTGCATCTCTGTCTGCCTCACTACATTCACTGCAAGGTGGCTGAGTATGCTTTCGAAAAGGGCGTCAACGTCCTCACCGAGAAGCCCATGGACATAGATCTTGAATCGGCTGAGCACGCGGTAATGAGAGCTAAGGAGCTCGGCGTACAGTTTGGCGTTGTATCGCAGTGCAGATATAATAATTCGGCAAAGCTTGTAAAGGATGCAATCTCAAGCGGCAGACTCGGAAAAATAATTTCCGCTCGCTCCGTCCTCACCTGGTCCCGTCCGGACAATTATTATTCGGAGAGCGACTGGAAGGGCACTTGGGATAAGGAAGGCGGCGGTGTTGTCATCGATCAGGCCATTCATTCTATCGATCTTGTAAGATGGGTGGTTGACAGCGAGGTTGTGAGCGTTTCCTGCTCCATGGCTAACCGCGGACACGAAGCCGTTGAGGTAGAGGATACCGCAGAGGGACTTGTAACATTTGCAAACGGAGTCAAGTACGGCTTCTACTGTATGAATAATTATGGCTGTGACGAGCCCATAGAGATACGTCTTCACTGCGAGAAGGGTGACGTTATCTTCAGCTACGATGACGCATATATCACCTACAAGGACGGCACATCCGAGGAGGCTCATCAGAGTGCTCCGGACGTTACCTACAAGAGCGGCAAGGATTATTGGGGCATCCACCACATAAGACAGATCAGACAGTACTACGATGCGCTTCTCGGCAAAGAGCCGCTTGAGATAAGCGGTGAGGAGGCACTCAAGACTCACCGACTCGTTATGGATATCTACAGAATAGGCAGACCTAAAATGTAATACGAAACAAAACGCCCACGCCATTTTATACGCGTGGGCGCTTTTTATTTACGAAAATATTTGCCGTGGGTGTTGACACGGCGCGATTTATGTAGTATTATATAAGAACATTTTGAGAATAATTCTCATTTTTGATTGGAGAATATATGGTATACACAACAGGAAAACGCGAGCGCATAATAGACTTTCTCTCTGATAACTCGGAGAAGTCCTACACGCTCGAGGAAATTTGTGAGGCTATCACAGAGGGCGGTAAGGGTAAGAGCACGGTCTACAGACTCGTTTCCGAGCTTGTCGGTGAGGGAATACTCACAAGGCTCTCGGACGGTAGGACGAGGCACTGTACTTATCAGTACGTGGGCGGCGAGCTGTGTCACACTCATTTGCATCTTAAGTGTAAGGGATGCGGCAGACTTGTTCACCTTGACCATGAGCTCTCAGAGGAGCTTGAAAGAACTGTAAGACAGGTCGGCGGCTTCCGTATAGATGAGGGCGCGTTTCTATTCGGCACTTGCCGTGAGTGTGCGGAGGTGAAGGCGTGATGAACTTTCTTTTACACACGGATCACACCTCTCACGAGGGAGTTTTTCACTTTCTGACAGACAGGCTCGGAAGATTTGGGCTTTTCCTTGAGGAAGTAGTGTGGCACGGCTTCATAGATACTCTTAAGCTTGTGCTTTTCCTTTTCTTAACCTATCTTCTGATGGAGTTTATAGAGCACAAGGCCTCGGACAAGGCGAGAAAAATGATGACAAGAGCGGGCAGTCTCGGCCCTGCGATGGGAGGCGTCCTCGGCGCTGTTCCGCAGTGCGGTTTCTCTGCTGCCGCAGCCAATCTTTATACCGGAAGAGTCATAACGCTCGGCACTCTTATAGCTGTATTTTTATCCACATCCGATGAAATGCTCCCGATAATGATTGCGGGAAACATACATATAAGCAAGGTTTTGCTAATAATAGCTTACAAATCTGCGGTAGGAATAGCTATGGGATTTGCCATAGACCTCACTATGAAGGCTATGCAGATTGGGCGCGAGGAGATAAATATAGACGAGATATGCGAAAACGACGGATGCAACTGTGAAGCGGGTATTCTAAGATCTGCCATCCATCATACAGTCAGCGTCACACTGTTTATATTCGTGCTTACCGTGCTTATCAACACCTTGGTATTCTTTGTCGGATATGATGCGCTCTCCTCGTCCGTATTTTCCTTGCCGGTTATCAGCCACGTGCTTTCTTCGCTTGTCGGTCTTATACCCAACTGCGCTTCGTCCGTGGCACTGACCGAGCTTGCCGTATCCGGTGTTATATCTGCCGGAGCTATGATGTCGGGACTCTTTGCCGGGGCGGGAGTCGGCATCCTTATACTTTTCAGAATGAACAAGAGACCTAAGGAAAATGCGATGATCGTCGGACTTCTTATAGCGATAGGCGTGGTATTCGGATTCTTTGCAGACATTATCGGAATATCGGTCGTATAAAATACCGTTTTTGTGAAATAATATTAAAATTACGCACATTTAATAAATATAGGTATATTTTTTGATAATTAAGTGTTAAAATAAAAGTGTAAAGATGAAAGGAGGATGTTATGGAAAGATGGATCAAAAGAACGATTGAGCTCGGTACGGGAATTGCGTTTACCGCAAAGGCAAATCCGTCGGTTATTCCGTACTATCCTCAGAAAACGGAAATATCCGGTGCTGAGAGGCCTTATTTCCGCAGAGTCGCCCCCGAGAGACGCGGTGTTTCCTCCGGCCGCCTTATTGCTATGCTCAGAGCACTTGAAAAGGATAGGGGAGTAAATATCCACGCTCTGCTTTGTCTGAAGGGCGGAGAGGTTATATGCGAAACTACGCATCCGGGATATGAGATCAACACGTGGCACCTCTCACACTCTATGTCCAAGACGGTGACGGGTATAGCCATCGGTATGCTGGTGGATGACGGAAAGCTAAGGGTGGACACGCGGCTCGTGGATATTTTCCCGGAGTATGACTACAGCGATCCCGCCTTTGAGAAGATCACCGTGAAGCATCTTCTGACTATGACCTCAGGCGTCAGATTCTCCGAGGCCGGCTCGGTTACCGAGGTGAAGTGGCTCGAGTCCTTCTTCGCATCCTCTTGCGCGTTTGCTCCGGGTACGGACTTCGCTTATAACAGCATGAATTCGTACGTGCTTGCCGCAATAGCGGTGAAGCTCGCAGGAAAAAGCCTGACAGAGTTTCTTGACGAGAGGCTCTTCGGCCCTCTTTATATCACCAACAGATTCTGGGAGGTGAGCGCAGAGGGAATAGAAAAGGGCGGATGGGGACTTTACCTTTCCGCTGAGAGCTGGGCAAAGATAGGATATATGATGCTTTCGGGCGGAAGCTTCGAGGGGCGGAGAATAGTATCCGAGGAGTGGGTAAAGGATGCCTGTCGAAGACACGCTAAGACACCCGAGAGCCTCGGTCACTTCGATTACGGTTATCAGATGTGGTCCTCGAGAGACGGGGAGAGCTATCTGTTCAACGGTATGCTCGGACAGAACGTATGGATATGCCCGAAAAACGATCTCGTGGTGGTTATGCTGTCGGGTAATAACGAGCTTTTCCAGAACAGCTCGACACGTGAGATAGTAGAGAAGTATCTCTCGGTTGATCTCGGCGACGATCTTTCAGCGTCCGAATTTGAGGGGGATATCACAGAGCTTCGGTATACCGAGCAGCATTTCTTTGAAAGACGTCATTGGGTACGCCCCTACGTTCCGAAGAGAGGACTCGGCTACAGACTCGGCTTGCGCTCTCAGTCGCTTTATCCTGCCGAATGGGAGGAGTTGATAGGCAAGTATCATTTCACAAAGAATAACGTCGCGGTAATGCCTCTTGTTATCCGCGCTATGCAGAATAATTTGAGCGGAACTCTTGAAAGCATGGAGTTTGAGCGCGACGGTGAGTCGATATTCTTTGTGTATACCGAGGACGGAGTCACGTACAGACTTGAGATCGGCTTCTCCGAGTTTAAGGAAACCGTGATAGATTTTAACGGTGAGAAATATACCGTCCGTGTTATCGCTGAAGCGATGGAGGATGAGGATAGAAATATACTCTACAAATTGGAGCTTCTGTTCCCCGAGCTTCCCAATACACGTATGATAAAGCTCTCGTTTACCGAAGAAGATAAGCTGCTTGTACGTATGTATGAGATGCCAAACGAGAAGATAGCCGAGGTGTTCCTGAGGGAGCTCAACGGCACAAATCCGAAGATGTCATCGTATATGAACGTGATAGAAAAGCATATCGGCAAGAACGCTGCCAATAAGCGTATGACAGATACGTTTGCGCCCCGCATCATCGGTGCGCGCGTAGGCTCTCCCGGATACGTCCGAATAATGGACGAGGAGAGGGAAAGGCAGAAGCGTATTGAAAAAAACACCAGATGGATAGATACGGTCATAGATAAGCTCATGCATGATGACGATGAGGACTCGGAGCGAGGCTTTATCGGCGATATTGTGGAGAGGATCAAGTTCAGAATCCCGAAGAAAAGCAGGGAAAAGAACGAAGACCGTGAAAAATAAAAAAAGAAACGCGAGCTCATACGAGTCCGCGTTTCTTTTATAGATTACGAAAAATTAGTCGAGGTTGAGCTTATTGAGCATATCGCGAAGAGCTCTTGCTTCTTCTACGGAAATGGTAACGCCCTTACCCATCTTCTCATGATCGGGAGACCAGGTGCGGATGTCGTAAACAGGCTCTCTCTCGTTCCAGCTGATAAGATTGAGCTCCTTGTTCCAGCCGTTGTTGCCTTCGCTAACGATGCCGATCTTGTCAACTACTTCATACTTGATTTCAGGCATTTTGGTGTTCTCCTTATGTATTGTAATAAAAGTTTTTTATTTTAAATTAACTATTTTTATTTATTTTAACATATATATTTAATATTGTCAATAAATATATTAAAATAATATTAAAAAATGTAAAAAATACGTTAAAATTCCCGAAAAATATGAAAACAGTGCCCAAAGGCACGAATTTTAATGCCTAAATGCCGTCGTCAAAGCTGTTTTATTTACAAAAAATGGAGTAAATTACAGCATCACGCGGTTGATTTTTCATGTAGTATGTGCTACAATATCATTACTGAAAATTTTAGATTAAAACGGAGGCTTTTATGAGAGCGTACGAGAGATTTTTGAAATATGCGGCATATCCTACTATGTCGAGCGAGGAAACGGGAACTCACCCCTCTACAGCAAAGCAGCTCGTTCTTGCGCGTGAGCTCGTTTGTGAGCTTAAGGCTTTGGGACTTGATAACGCAGAGGTGGACGAGTGGGGCTACGTCTATGCGGAATTGCCCTCCAACACCGATACCGTGTGCAACGATATAGGCTTTATAGCTCATATGGATACCTCGAGCGAGGCATCCGATGAAAATATAAAAACACAAATCGTCAAATATGATGGCGGAGATATTCTTCTTAACAAGGAGAAGGACATATGGCTCAAGGTGTCGGATTATCCGTACGTCGAGGAGCACAAGGGACAGACTCTCATCGTTTCTGACGGAACGACTCTTATCGGCGCTGACGATAAGGCGGGAATTGCCGAGATAATGACCGCTCTTGAGGTGCTCATATCGAGCGGTGCGCCTCACGGCAAGATATCGGTTGCTTTTACTCCCGATGAGGAGATAGGTGAGGGCGCGGACAACTTCAGAGTGGACAGATTCGGAGCTGAATACGCATACACGGTAGACGGCGGCGGAATCGGTGAGCTTGAATATGAGAACTTCAATGCAGCATCCTGTAAGGTAGATATCAAGGGTGTATCCATTCACCCCGGCTCTGCTAAGGACAGAATGAAGAATGCCGCGAGAATAGCTGCTGAGTTTGATTCAAGGCTTCCAAAGGACGAGATCCCCGAGAAGACAGAGGGATACGAGGGCTTCCACCATCTTCTTTCTATCAGCGGCGCTACCGAGGAAGCAAGACTTGTGTATATCATTCGTGACCATGACAGAGAGAAGTTTGAGGAGAAGAAGCGCACTTTCGCCGCACTCGGCGAGACTATGAACGCAGAGTACGGAGAGGGTACGGTCGACGTACAGATAAAGGACAGCTATTACAATATGAGAGAAAAGGTGGAGGACAACCTCTTCGTTGTTGAACGAGCTAAGGATGCTATGCTCTCTCTCGGCATTGAGCCAATAGTTGTGCCCATCAGAGGCGGTACAGACGGAGCGAGACTCTCGTTTATGGGATTGCCGTGTCCCAACCTTTGCACCGGAGGAGCTAACTTCCACTCCAGATTCGAATACGTCTGCGTTGAGGATATGGACAAGATCACAGAGCTCCTTGTAAAGATTGCAACAGACACTGCAAAAAGTGAGAAAAAGACAGTAAAGGTCTGATGCGTGTTAAGAAAATACGAAAAACGGAGGCAATATATGTTTGATTGCGTAGTTATAGGCGCCGGAGTAGTCGGAGGCCTTGTGGCAAGAGAGCTGACAAAGTACAATCTTTCCGTATGCATCGTGGAGAAGGACTCAGACGTGGCTATGGGAGCAACAAGAGCCAACAGCGCGATAGTGCACGCGGGTTATGATGCTAAGGAGGGAACTCTGAAGGCAAAATTAAACGTCAGAGGCTCGGAAATGATGGAGAGCGTTTGCTCAGAGCTTGGCGTAAAGTACAGGCGCAACGGATCTCTTGTAGTCGGCTTCAACGATGAGGATGCCGCGACACTTCACTCTCTTATCGAGCGAGGACACAAAAACGGTGTTAAGGGGCTCTCGTTCCTCGAAAGAGAGGAGCTTGTACGTCTTGAGCCCAATATAGGAAGTACTGTAAGCTGCGCTCTGAGAGCTGAAACGGGAGCTATAGTCTGTCCGTATGAGCTTTGTATGGCGGCGGTCGGAAACGCGATGGATAACGGATGTGAGCTTAAGCTGGGATTCCGTGTGGAAGGTATAGAAGAAAAGGACGGAGTATACAGAGTATCCTCCTCGGAGGAAACAGTAGAGGCTAAGACTGTAATAAACTGCGCCGGAGTATATTCGGACGATATAGCGGCCCTTGTCGGAGATGATAGCTTCTCTGTCCGTCCGAGAAGAGGAGAATATATGCTCCTTGACAAAGAGTGCGGCAGCCTTGTCGGACACACGGTGTTCCGCTGTCCTTCGAAAATGGGTAAGGGTGTGCTTGTATCTCCTACTGTGGACGGCAATCTCCTCCTTGGCCCTACGGCTGAGGATATAGACGACAAGACCGACACCTCTACTACCGCCGACGGCCTGGCCCGTGTAGCTTCTTTGGCAGGAAATCAGGTCAATGGAATCAGCTTTGGCAAGGTTATTACGTCCTTTACCGGACTGCGCGCGACGGGATCTACCGGCGATTTCATAATCAATTCTCCAAAGCGCGGATTTATCAACTGTGCAGGAATCGAGAGTCCCGGACTCACCTCTGCCCCCGCGATCGCCGTATACGTTGCGGATATGCTGAAGAATGACGGCTTCGCTCTTGAGAAGAATGACAGCTTCAACGGTACAAGACGTCCCTCGCACTATTTCCGCGAGCTCTCGGAAGACGAAAAAAATGAAATCATAAAGCAAAACCCCGATTATGCTCAGGTAATATGTCGCTGTGAGACGGTGACGGCGGGTGAAATAATAGAGGCGATAAGAACCAATCCCAAGCCTACCGACGTGGACGGGGTTAAAAGGAGAACGAGAGCTACCATGGGCAGATGTCAGGGCGGCTTCTGTACTCCTTATATAGTTGAGATACTTGCGCGTGAGATGGGCGTACCCGTGACGGATATAACCAAGTCGGGCGGAAGATCCTATATCAACGTCGGAAAGACCGATAAGGGAAAAATGTAAAGGGCGGTGGACTGTTATGGAAAAGAATAATGTAAAACGCGCCGACCTCGTTATAATAGGCGGCGGCCCTGCAGGTATGTCGGCGGCTGTTGCGGCGTATGAAAAGGGACTTCGCGACATACTGATACTTGAGCGCGACGACGCTCTCGGAGGAATTCTCCGTCAGTGCATACACAACGGCTTCGGTCTGCACCGATTCGGTGAGGAGCTGACAGGTCCTGAGTATGCCTACAGATACGAAAAGCAGGTAAGGGAATACGGTATTCCTTTTATGCTTAACACGATGGTTATAGACGTCGACGGGAATAAGGTAGTTACGGCTATGAACCGTGAGTGCGGAATATTCAAGGTTGAGGCAAAGGCGGTTATTCTCGCTATGGGATGCCGTGAGAGACCTAAGGGCGCGCTCAATATCGCAGGATGCCGTCCTGCAGGTATCTACACAGCCGGTACAGCGCAGAAGTTTGTAAATATGAAGGGCTTGATGCCGGGGCGCGAGGTAGTTATACTCGGCTCGGGTGATATCGGACTTATTATGGCAAGAAGAATGACTCTTGAGGGGGCTAAGGTCAAGGCCGTGTGCGAATTAATGCCTTATTCCGGAGGTTTGGCAAGAAATATAGAGCAGTGTCTCAATGATTTTGATATACCTCTGCTTCTCAGCCATACCGTCGTAGATATACACGGCAAGGAAAGACTCAGTGCCGTGACTATTGCTAAGGTTGATGAGGGTAGACGTCCTATCCCGGGTACTGAAACCACTATACCGTGCGATACACTCCTGCTTTCTTGCGGACTTATCCCCGAGAACGAGCTTACAAAGGCGAGCGGCATAGAGCTTGACCGTATAACAGGCGGTGCGCGTGTCGATGGTGACAGAGAGACGGATATACCCGGCATATTCGCGTGCGGTAACGTGCTTCACGTTCACGATCTCGTGGACTACGTTTCAGAAGAGTCGGTTATCGCCGGTGAGGCTGCCGTAAGATATATCAACGGAGAAAAATCGCACGGTATGGCACTTAAGCTCGTTACCGACGGCAAAATAAGATACACCGTTCCGCAAAGGATAAGCTCAGCGGAAAAAACAAAGGTGTATTTCAGAGTAAGCAACGTGTACCGTGACGTTAAGATAACTGTAAAAGCGGGAGATCGCGTGCTTCTCGAAAAGAAAAAGCAGAAGGTCGCACCGGGTGAGATGGAAACTGTCATTCTCACTCCGGATATGCTCTCGTCCTGCGATAAGGATGAAACTCTGGCGTTTTCCTTGGAGGATATAAAGAAATGAGTATTAAAGAAAGAAAGCTGACTTGCATTGTATGTCCTAAGGGATGCGACCTCAAGGTCGAATTTGATGCCGACGGTAAAATAGCTGAGGTCAGCGGATTTACCTGTCCGAGAGGTAAAGATTACGCTATTGCCGAATGTACCTCTCCTGTGAGAACGGTGACCTCTACCGTAAGATGCGCTGACGGCGCTGTGGTTGCTGTCAAGACGTCGAAGCCTATACCCAAGTCTATGATATTTGACGTGATGATGGAAATAAACTCTGTTCTCGCAGATAATAACGTAAAGATCGGTGACGTCGTTATCGCAAACGTGCTTGGTACGGGCGCAGATATTATAATAACTTCTAATAAATAATGCAAAAATTAAAACAATAGCGAGGATGCCGATGAGGTATCCTCGCTATTATCTTATATGTCCAAAATTCTATGAATTCCCGTTATTTTTTCGAGCTCGTCGCGCGGTCCGACTACGGTGAAGGTCGACGTCTTCATAGTCTCCCTCAGAATTTTATTTATCTCTCTGAGCTCCTCCACTGTTGCCGACAGACACTCGCGGCGTCTTTTCACGATAAGCTCGTGAGTTCTGCCCGAGAGATATCTCTTGGTTGCCGTGCTGCCGTCGTTTCTCGGTGTGGTGACCGTGTCGCTCGCGCCGAAAACTCCAATTATGTATTTCAGAAGCTCCGGCTCGGTGTCGAGGAATTTATCGAATTCGTCGGATATACTCATAAAGTATTCCACTGATTCTTCGGGGGTGGGATCTCTGTATGAATAGCATCCTACTGTGCCCGATGGCTTGCTGAAGAAGCCGGTGTCGTAAGCACCTCTTTTGAGCCTTATCTCGTTCCACAGCAGTTCAAGTGAAATTATACTCTGCATAACGGAGTGCGCACCCGTGTAAAGATTTTTACCGATATTCTCAGTACTTCCTACACGTGAAGCAAAGGAAATGGAGGAGGGAATGGCGATACCCTCGTTAACCTTTTCGATCGGGAGGACGGGAGAAGCTCCGCTCGGAGCACCGCCTTGGCGCACCGTTTCGGTAATTCTCTTAGCAAACTCATATCCGTCCTGCTCTGTGATTCCCACGGTGAGTCGTTCTCGGCAGAAGTAGGTGCGTCTGACGTCCTCAAGCCTTGCGAGTACGTCACTCGCCGCTTTGTCGATATTCTTTGAGAGCTCCTTGATGAATCGGTGGTATTCGTATCCGAAAAGATGCTCGGTTATCGCGTTATACGCCGAGTGCTTTGCGGCATCTCTCATATTCGCATATGAATCTCCTCTTGAGGTTATACCTTCGAGGGAGAAGGTGTAGTGCTGTCTGATATTTTGCTTCAGCACGTCGACATTGTCTATCCGTGTGCGGTAAAGATATTCGTCTATTATTTCGAGAGCATTTTCCTTCTCGCAGTCAAGACAGGATGCGTTGAAGAGAAGATAGAGCTTTTCCGTGTTTTCCTTTAGAGTCGGGTGCGGAGTAAGATAGAATGCTCCGAGGTGAGCCTTTGTCGCGTTGCGCAGCTCGGTAACGCTTCTTTTGTCGCTGTCCCACTCAAAAATCAGATCGGTAAAGAGTCTGATATAATGCAGATCGTCCTCTGTAGCGTCACTCGCGTCAAAATAAAGCTCCGCATAAGAAATACCGCCCGTGTGTAATGGGTGCGTAATTATCTCGCACCCGTTGTAAGACGACACGTCGGTGGGTATTCGCTTAGGCTCTGTGTTCAGGTCGTCTATCGTGAGGGTGGGGAGAGTAGATAGATCCTCGGGGGTGTCGGGTGCGCTCTGCCACCTGTCGAATTTATCAAGCTCGGCTCTCAGAGACGCCTTATCATTCTCGGACATCTCTGCGGCGATCTCTTTCAGCCTTTTGTTGAGCACCGCTTCCTTTTTCTCGGTAAACTCCGAGTCGGGATGGAGAATTATGGTCGCGCGGGGAGAATTTATGACGTCTCGGATAACATCCTCATAGTACCCCGTGTCGAGCTTTTCGCGCATATCGGACAGCAGATGCTCGTATCTGAGAGCTTCTGCGGGATCTTCTCCGAGCATTGCGTTCTCAAGGCAAGAACGCATATATACCATGCCGGCGGGGAAGGTGCCGAAGTCGGACTCGCGGACGTTGAATTCGCGACGTCTGAGGGCGGAGGAGAGGATATCTTTCGGTATACCCTCGCTGAGAATATCGTTGATAGCCTTATCGTATGCCGCTATAACTTCACTCTCCTTGCCGTCCTTAACGCCTGTAAAGAATACGTTGAGCGCATTAAGACTGTACGAGCGAGTGGTATAAAGCGTAAAGCTCTCGCAAAGGCCGGTGTCAAGTATTTTTTTAGTAAGCGGCGCGGTATTCAGATCGGCGAGCGCCTCGGTTACGAGAGAGAGGGCGGAGAGCTCCTCTCTTTTTTCGTGGGAGTATGAATTATGACAGAGGTAAACTCTTGTCTTATCCTTAGGATCTTCTTCCTTTTCTATCGGGTAGGTATCCTCATATATTTCTGTGAGAGGGGGATTGCCGTTATCTACAGATATATCGGTATCCCGCTTGTCATACTCCGACAAATACGAATCGATAAGGGGAAGTATCTCGTCGGTCACAACGTCACCGTCGAGAAACAGGTACGCGTTGGAGGGGTGATAAAATTTTTCGTGAGCGGAAACGAGTCCCTCATACGTGAGCTCGGGAATAAAGTCGGGGTTTCCTCCGGAGTCGTAGCTGTATGTGCTTCCGGGACATACACGCCTTGAGATGAGGTAGTCGGCGTAATCGTCGGCTGTGGAATATACGCCCTGCATCTCGTTGTAAACAACTCCCGTGACCGAGAGCTCTCCGTTCTCATCAAGCTCATATCTGTGTCCCTCTTGCATAAAAATGAAGGGGTTTTCCAAAACGAGGGGGTTGAATACCGCATCGAGATAAACGTCTACGAGTCCGCGGAATGCCTTTGAGTTTTTACTTGACACGGGGTAGAGCGTCTTGTCTCCCGCTGTCAGCGCGTTGAGATACGTGGATACCGATCCCTTGAGAAGCTCGGTGAATGGATCCTTTACAGGAAATTTCTTTGAGCCGCAGAGCACGGAGTGCTCCATGATATGAAAGACACCTGTATCGTCGGTCGGCACGGTCTTGAAGCCGATGGCGAAGGTGGTGTTTTCATCAGCTCGGTCAAGAAGGATCAGACGTGCTCCGCTTTTGTCGTGTGTCATATCGAAGAGTGTTGCGCCGACCTCTTCTATGTATTCTTCTTTTGTTACGGTAAAGCCGTATAGCTTTTTACTTGTAATTTTCATCTTGTTCTCTTTTTCGGCATGGTTTCTGCAAGGAGTATGATAGCCTGTATCGGAATTGTTACTATAAACAGCAGCCAGATATTATACTTTATTGCCTGCAGATATATGGCAAGCATTAGTGTCCAGGTGGCGAGGGAGGAGGTGATTATTGAGCATATCTTGCTTTTCCACCATATTCTGTTGCACACAAGTATGACGTACACGCTTGCGGGGACCGCCCAGATGAAGAACTGCCATACGTATACTCCGAAGAGGGTATGTACAGAGGAGAAGAAAAGAATGGCCGCCAGCCATACCGTGCATATCGCAATAAGACAGATGGTGATATGTCTGCCGATATTCTCTTTTCTATTCTTTGTATATTGCACCTCGCTTGGCTCTTTATTCAGAAGGTATTCAAAGCTTACGCCGTAAATATCGCATATGCGGCAGAGCGTTTCTATATCAGGCAAGGTCTCTGCATGCTCCCACCTTGATATTGCTTTGTCTGAGTAATTGAGCTTTTCTGCCAGCGCACTCTGAGTCAATTTGTGCGATTTTCGTAGCTCGGTCAGGTTTTTAGCTATAATTTCTTTGATGTTTTCCATATTTAAAACTCCATACGTCGGATAAAAATGTATTACTTGTGTTTATACAAGTAAATTATATCACTATGATTGAAATTTGTCAACACGGGTATGACATTCTCGGTTTTGTGGAGTCCGAAAAAAGTCGAATTAAGGCGAGAATTTGGGGTTACAAGCTTTAGAGATGAAAAAACACCGTATGTCCTTTTCTTTTTTCGGGAAATTGGCTATGATGTGGTTGAGACTTTAAATGCCTCGGCACGAAATTTTTCCGACTTGGCAAACGGAGGAAATATGAAAACAAGGAAAAACCATATTCCGATATTTACATCGGTAACTAACGAGAATTTACCGTATCTTATGGTTACTCTTAAATCGGTGAGCGAGCATCTCGGTGACGACTGGGTAGCAGATGTGAGGGTGCTCACCGCCGGACTTGCGGTCTACAATATGAGAAAGCTCAGACACGCTCATATAGATAACGTCGAGATAACCGTAATTGACGTGAATTCAAAGGTTGAGGATTACAGAGCTGATTTCGAGGAGAGACTCGGATACTTTTTAAAGGAAGAGAGCTTTTATCCCTTCTTCATAGCAGACGTATATACTCGCCTCGCGAGAGCCCTGTACATTGAGTGCGGCACTCTTGTGCGTGACAGTATAGAAAAGCTCTATCACGTAGATCTTGGCTGCGGATTTATAGGCGGATTAAAGCGCACGGACGGCATAGATGCGAGCTTTGATACATACCGATCGACGTGGGTCGGTGTCAATCCGAACGTATATATTGATACGTCTGTTATGCTTATGAATTTCTCCGCTTTCAGAAAATATAGGATAGGCAGCAGATTTGCGCGGCTGCTTATGGGATATAATTTTGACACCGTCTCTGCCGCGAGTGACTATATGAACTTTTTATGCAAGGGACACGTCAGCGTCCTCAATGATGTGTGGCAGCGTGATGACGGAAGCGAGGGTATAGTATCATTTTCTCCATACAGACGTCCGTGGCATTACGTAAACGAGCCTTACGCAGACGAGTTTTGGGATACAGCGAGACGCACCCCGTTCTATGACGACGTCAGAAACGCCTATTTTGAATTTAATGATGAGAAGAAGGCTAAAGAGGAGAGAGCGCTTGAGGAAATACTTCTTCGTGCGGAAAAGCTCTCAAAATCACCCGACGGATTTTACCACGTGCTCGGAGAAAACTACCTTATAGAGTAATTTTTTAGAATTATTCTAATTTTTTCAAAAACCTATTGACAAAGCGAAAATGTTTGTGTATAATCTTTTTAGAACGATTCTAAGGCTTTCTTTAGAGTCTTCAAATAAAACGACGGAGTGATACGTTTTGACAAAACAAAGAGCAGTTATCCTGGAGGTGATTCGCTCGGATATGTGTCATCACACGGCGGATGAGATTTTCACACTTGCCAAGGAGAGATTGCCCGGCATTTCGAGAGCCACGGTGTATAACAACCTCAAGGCGCTCGAATCTGCACAGCTGATCCGTAGAATCACAGGAGATTCCCTTTCGGACAGGTATGATAATTCATACGTACCGCACGGACATATGATCTGTGAGGAATGCGGACAGGTTAAGGATTTCAATCTCAGCAATTTCGACAAGCAGCTATCCGATGCTATCGGCTCCGAATTTAACTCATATGAGCTCAAGGTACGTTACGTTTGTGACGTATGCAAGCAAAATGAGTGCGCAAAGACAGCGGGCGAATAATATGCCAAGCTTTAGTTAAAAATCAAAAAAAGAATTTTATTTAAGGAGAACAATCATGAATCTTAAGGGCACAAAGACAGAACAGAATCTTATGACTGCATTTGCAGGCGAATCTCAGGCAAGAAACAAGTACACCTACTTTGCATCTGTAGCTAAGAAGGAAGGCTATGAGCAGATCGCTGCTATCTTCCAGGAGACTGCAGACAATGAGAAGGAGCACGCAAAGCTTTGGTTCAAGGCTCTCGGCGGACTTGGTACTACCGCAGCAAACCTTCTTGCAGCAGCTGAAGGCGAGAACTACGAGTGGACCGATATGTACGACACCTTCGCAAAGGAAGCTGAAGAAGAGGGCTTCACCGCTCTTGCACGTCAGTTCAGAGCAGTTGCAGCTGTAGAGAAGGCTCACGAGGAGAGATACAGAAAGCTCCTTTCCAACGTAGAGCTTCAGCAGGTATTCGAGAAGTCCGAGATGACCATGTGGGAGTGCCGTAACTGCGGTCACCTCGTAATGGGCACTAAGGCTCCCGCTGCATGTCCCGTATGCGCTCATCCTCAGTCCTACTTCGAGGTTAGAAAAGAGAACTATTAATTGTTGCTCCTTGACGGTTATACCTATATAGGACAAAACGGCTAAATTAAAAAGAACGGTTGGGATCTTAACGTCCTGACCGTTCTTTTTTTTTTATTTAATTATCAATCGTCGTCATGCGGCTTTGCGAGCTTGTTGGTGATGTTGTTTGTAAGATAGGTAGCAATTATAATAACCGCTACTATCATGAATACACCGAGCATACCGATACCCATATATTTAAGGTTCTTGACGAATTCATAGGGTTCAAAATAGAAATCTAACATAACTTAGTCCTCCTTAAAGCATGGGAATGAATATCTTGAGGATCAGCGCACCCGCTATAACAGAAGCGATCTGTCCGGAAACGTTTACTGCGGTGGAGTGCATAAGAAGGAAGTTCTGAGGATCCTCCTTGAGTCCCATCTTGTGTACGATACGTCCTGCCATCGGGAAAGCGGATATGCCTGCCGCACCGATCATGGGATTGATCTTCTCTTTTGCGAAAAGATTATAGATCTTGCCAAAGAGAACGCCGCCCGCGGTGTCAACGATGAATGCTATAAGTCCGAGTCCCATAATAAGAAGTGTCTGGGGGCTGAGGAACTGCTGTGCGGTCATATTGAACGCGATGGTAATACCGAGGAAGATGGTAATAAGGTTTGCGAGAACCTTCTGCGCCGTCTCGGAGAGGGAGTCGAGAACTCCGCACTCACGGATAAGGTTACCGAACATAAGGAAGCCGATAAGCGCGCCCGCATCGGGAGCAAAGATACATGCTACTATAGTAATGATTATAGGGAAGAGTATCTTGGTAGCCTTGGATACGCTCTTAGGTCTGTATGCCATACGGATCTTTCTTTCGTTCTCTGTGGTGAGGAGCTTGATTACCGGAGGTTGAATAATCGGAACGAGTGCCATATAGGAGTATGCTGCGACCGTGATAGCTCCTACGTACTGAGATCCGAGCTTCTGCGCTACAACGATAGAGGTAGGACCGTCAGCCGCACCGATGATTGCGATGGAGGCGTAATCGCGGAAATCGGGGAAGAATATCGACGCCATGCAGAGGGTAAAGAAGATACCGAACTGCGCTGCCGCGCCGAAGATCATAAGCTTGGGGTTTGAGAGCAGGGGACCGAAGTCGATCATCGCGCCTATACCGATGAAGAGTATAAGGGGGAAGAGCTCGTTTGCGATACCTGCGTTATAAAGTGTTTGGAGAGGGCCTGCAGCGCCTGAACCGGGGAAGTTCATAATAATACAGCCGAAGCCGATGGGAAGAAGCAGGGTAGGCTCCATATCCTTCTTGATGGCAAGATAGATAAGCGTACCGCCGATGATCCACATTACGATCATCTTCCAGTTGCCGTCTTTGCCAAATGCAAGAAGACCGTCAAAAAGACTTAAAAGTTCTTTCATAGCGTTGTCCTTTTACTTTTATTTTCATTTTTATTTTTTCATACGTAACAATTATATACTTATTTTCTTTAATTTTCAATAGGCAATTATAAAAAAATGTCATAAAAAGGGGACATTATTTCAAAGGTAACTATAGTCAAAGTAACAAAATATCAATTCCAATGCGCGCGTCTTTAAAAAAGTATTGACTTTAAGTGATAAAATGTGGCATAATGGATAATGGGGATGTGCGGATTTATGATAACGCAGTCCCATGAGAGGTAAAAATGAACTGCACAAGAAAAATAGATGATGATATAATATGGGTTGGCGCGGATAACAGAAGACTCAAGCTTTTTGAGGCTGTATACAACGTGCCGCGCGGAGTTTCATATAACTCCTACCTTTTGCTTGACGATAAGACTGCTCTTATAGATACGGTAGACAGAGCGGTGACCGATATCTTCCTTGAGAACGTTGAGTACGCTCTCGGAGGACGTACGCTTGATTACCTTGTAGTTCAGCATATGGAGCCCGACCATTCAGCTACTCTCGTTGACGTTTTGATCCGTCATCCCGAGTGCGAGGTGGTTTGCAATAAGAAAATATTTGATATGATCACAGCCTTCAAGGGTGCTGAGGTCAAGGCCAAGATAGTAAAGGACGGGGACGTATTAGAGCTCGGACGTCACAAGCTCACGTTTGTGTCTGCTCCCATGGTTCATTGGCCTGAGGTTATGGTCAGCTTTGATATGACGAGCGGAACTCTCTTCTCGGCTGATGCATTCGGCACGTTCGGTGCTCTAAGCGGAGCTCTCTTTGCCGATGAGGTGGACTTTGACCGCGACTATCTCGATGAGGCCAGACGTTATTATTGCAATATCGTCGGCAAATACGGGGCGCAGGTGAGGAGTCTGCTTGGCAAGGCTTCCGCACTTAATATTAAGAGAATATGTCCTCTCCACGGATTCGTATGGAGAGAAAATATCGACTATTATGTAAACAAATATACGCTTTGGTCGGGATATGAGCCCGAAGAACGAGGCGTTATGATCGCATATGCATCTGTGTACGGAAACACAGAAAACGTCGCTAATGCGCTCGCGTGCCGACTTCGTGAGGCAGGTATTAAGTGTGTTATGCACGACGTATCCGTGAGTGAACATTCGTGGATAATTGCAGACGCTTTCAAGTACAGCCACCTCGTTTTTGCCTCGGTGACCTACAACGGAGGCGTGTTTGTAAATATGGAAAACCTGCTGCATGATATTGCGGCGCACTCGATACGCGGCAGAAAAATAGCTCTCATTGAGAATGGCTCGTGGGCTGCTGTAGCCGCAAAGGGAATGACTGAAATACTCTCCTCACTTAAGGACGTTGAGTTTGTCGGAAATCCTCTCAGCTTCAAATCCGCGCTCGGCGCTGACAGAGAGGCTGAGGTTGACGCACTCGCAGAGCAGATAATAAAGTCAATTTAATGACGGTGGGTACTATGATAACTTTTGAAAAAATCAAGCAATCGGCAGACATTAAAACCTATATTACGAAGGCGGACGAGTCTCTCAAGGCTCTCGGATACACGGAGCACAGCTTTGCCCACGTCGGCAAGGTTTCGGAGAACGCTGCATACATTCTCACCACCCTCGGATATGATGAGAGAACGGTAGAGCTCGCGAGAATAGCGGGATATCTGCACGATATCGGAAACCTTGTAAATCGCGCAGATCACTCTCAGAGCGGTGCGGTAATGGCGTTCCGAATCCTTGACAATCTCGGCATGCCCGCTGATGAGATAGCAACGGTCGTTACCGCTATCGGTAATCACGACGAGGGTACGGGCGTTCCCGTAAATCCCGTTGCCGCAGCTCTGATAATCGCGGATAAGTCCGACGTAAGGCGCAGCCGTGTCAGAAATTCGGATATTTCCTCCTTTGATATACATGACAGAGTTAACTACTCGGTAGAGGAGTCGCATCTCTCGATCTCCGAGGACAAGCGACGTGTTATCCTTACACTTAAGATAGATTCCGGCATCAGCAAGGTGATGGATTACTTCCGTATATTTATCGGACGTATGGAGATGTCAAGACACGCAGCCACGGCTCTCGGCCTTGAGTTCTCGCTTGTAATCAACGGTCAGGAGCTTCTTTAAACGACACCCGTGTCAAGAAAAACACCCGATCCGGGATAATATAAATCATTTTAAACTATCCATGAAAGGACAATAAAATGAACAGCTTGTTTAACTTCACGCTTTCCGCCGGAAGCTTCGGATTCAGCAGTGTGCTTGAATTGTTCTGCGGACTTGCTCTTTTCCTCTACGGAATGGACGTTATGGGCGACTCGCTTAAAAAAAGCGCGGGAAACAGTCTTAAAACCTTCCTCGGTAAGATGACTACGAACCCGATCAAGGGATTCCTTCTCGGTCTTATAGTAACTCTTGTAATTCAGTCATCGTCGGCTACTACGGTTATGGTTGTCGGCTTCGTAAGCTCGGGAACTATGACTCTTATTCAGTCGGTCGGCGTTATTATCGGCGCTAACGTCGGTACAGCAATTACCGCATGGCTCACTGCACTTAACAGTCTTGGCGGCGAGGGCGGTGCTGAGGCGGTTGAAATGCTCAGCATACTAAAGCCTGACTCATGGGTTCCGATCGTAGCAGTTATCGGCATCTGCCTTGTGATGTTCACTAAGCGCGGCAGAAAGAAGGATATGGGCGCGATACTTCTCGGATTTGCGGTTCTTATGACAGGTATGACCATGATGTCTGATGCAGTAGCTCCTCTTAAACAGAGCGAGAGCTTCAAAAATATACTTACAATGTTCGAGAACCCCTTGCTCGGTATTCTTGCGGGTCTCATTCTTACCGCTATAGTACAGTCATCGTCTGCCTCTATCGGTATTCTTCAGGCATTGACCGTTACCGGTGCTATCACCTACGGCGCGGCGATACCGATTGTCATGGGACAGAATATTGGTACGTGTGTTACCGCTATGATCTCTGCACTCGGTGCTAACAGAAACGGTAAGAGAGCTGCGGTTGTACATCTTTCCTTCAACATTATAGGTGTTGTTGCCGTATCTGTTATCTTCTATGCGCTTAATGCGATAATAGGATTTGCTTTCACGGGTGCAGCGATAAATGCGTGGGGCGTTGCAATAGTTCATACACTCTTTAAGCTTATATGCGTTGTTCTCATAGGTCCGTTCTATAAGCAGCTTGCAAAACTCTCTATGATCATCGTCAAGGATTCCAAGGACGATCAGGAGACCTCCACCCTTCTCGACGACCGTCTTCTCAATACTCCCGCTGTTGCTGTAGGACGTGCGACTCAGGTTGTTGCTACAATGGCAGATATTTCTACCAAGTCGCTTCGCGATGCAATATCTCTCTTTGACGGCTTCGATGCAAAGCTTGCAGATTCCATACGCGATATGGAGAGCAAGGTAGATAGCTTCGAGGATGCCATAGGATCGTATCTCATCAAGGTTTCCGCTCAGGCAACCGATCCTGCGGATTCAGAGCAGGTTACAAAGCTCCTTCACATTATCGGCGACTATGAGCGTATCTCCGACCATGCCGTTAATATCGTTGAGTCCTGTGAGGAGATCAGAGATAAAAAGATATCCTTCTCCGAGGATGCAAAGCGTGAGATAGCTGTATTGCGCAGTGCTGTAAATGAGATACTCGAGCTTGCTTACTTGTCGTTTATCGAGAATGATCTTGACGCGGCAGCTAAGATAGAGTCACTCGAGCAGGTTGTTGACGATCTTCGCGATAAGATCAAGCTTAACCACATCATCAGACTCCAGAAGAGTGAGTGCACTATTGAGCACGGTTTTGTGCTTTCCGATATACTCACCAACTTCGAGCGTGTTTCCGACCATTGTGCAAACATCGGCGGATGCGTTATCGAGATAGCTAAGTATGATGCGCTTGATATGCACAAGTACAACAGAAAGAAGCACACGACCGAAGATTTCGAGCAGCAGTACAAGGCGTATGCCGCTAAGTATTCGGTATAAAGTCTTACATAACACAAAAGCAAAAAAACAGGCAGAGTCTTATCGGCTCTGCCTGCTTTCAATCTTTTAGATGGATTCGAGTGCGAAAATTACTTCATCGAGCTTTTCGAGATCCTCTGCGATACTATTGGGAGTGTAGGGATGCTTAGCAGAGGGGTGAATGTTGACCTCAATGCCTACCGATCCTGCCGTGCCGCTTCTCGGGGGAGTTACCTGGATGTCTGTGGACGGGTAGTTTTCGGTAAGGTGGTTAATAATATTTCTCACATGATCAGCTGAGGTTATCTCTACGTACATACCGAATCTGGTGTGCCGTCTTGTCACCTTGTATTCGAAGCGGTGCATCATGGTTACAGCGATGACGGAGGCCAAGAAGGTCACGAGAGCACCCTCGTAGTAGCCTATACCGAGAGCGATACCGATGGTTGCCGCACACCATATGCCTGCCGCGGTGGTAAGACCGGTGATCTGGAATCTACCCTTGATAAGTATAGTTCCCACACCGAGGAAACCGATGCCGGAGATTACCTGAGCCGCTATTCTGAGCGGATCGTTACCAAAATTGAGCACCTCAAAGGCGTACATTCCCGTCATGGATGTGAGTGTCGCGCCAAGACACACGAGTATGTGCGTACGCATACCTGCCGCGCGTCCCTGACGTCCTCGCTCCATACCGATTATAGTACCGACGATGAGCGCCATAAATATTCTGAATGCCGCTACGCCTAAATCTTTAAAAGAAAAGGTGGGAGCGGATGCTGAAAGTAAAAAGTTCATATATACTCCTTTCCTCACTCGTCGCGAGAGGGATATTGCTGTGGATATATATTTTAACACACTTTGCGCAAGTAGTCAACAAAAATTCATTAAACTTAATGAAAAGAAAAAGTTTTTCTGTTTTATCGGAAAAGATCCTCGCCCGTGCGTGTATTTATAATTTAAACATTTGTAAATTATATACGAAACTACTTGACAATATTTGTACAGTATGATAGAATAGCTTCAAAGGCGAGGACGGAGAGGATCTCACAGATACACTCACAGAGAGCCGCGGGTGGTGCGAGGCGGCAGTTGAAGGGTGAAGGTCTATGGCTCCCGAGTCGGCTGTTCGATACGTAGGGCAGCTCGCAAGTACAGCGTTATCACAGTACAGGACTTTTTCGCGAGTCCATGAGGCGCTTCGGCGCGAATTTGAGTGGTACCACGGCTGACAATGTCATTCGTCTCAAGTGTTGTGACGGGTGGCGTTTTTTTGTTTGCTTATAAATAAAAGAGAGGTAAGAAAGATGAAAGAAAGAAAGGTAAGAATAGAAACAAGCTGTGTGCAGGGCGGTTATTCTCCGGCAAGCGGAGAGCCGAGACAGATTCCGATAATCCAGAGCACTACGTTCAAGTATGCGACCAGCGAGGATATGGGCAAGCTCTTTGACCTTGAGGCATCGGGATATTTCTACTCCAGACTTCAGAATCCCACCTGTGATACCGTCGCAGCGAGAATATGTGAGCTTGAGGGCGGCAGCGCGGCTATGCTTACATCGTCCGGTCAGGCGGCAAACTTCTTTGCTATCTTCAATATCGCATCATGCGGAGATCACGTTATCTCGTCCTCTGCTATCTATGGCGGATCTTACAACCTATTTGCCGTTACCATGAAGAAGATGGGCATATCCTTCACCTTCGTTTCTCCCGATGCGACAGAGGAAGAGCTTAATTCGGCTTTCAGACCTAACACCAAGGCCGTGTTCGGTGAAACTATCGCAAACCCCGCACTCAACGTGTTGGATATTGAGCTCTTTGCCAAGTGCGCTCATGCCCACGGAGTTCCGCTTATCATAGACAACACCTTTGCTACTCCCGTAAACTGCAGACCTATTGAGTGGGGCGCGGATATCGTAACACATTCCACTACAAAATATATGGACGGCCACGGCTCGGCTGTCGGCGGATGCATCGTCGATTCCGGCAACTTTGACTGGATGGCCTATGCCGACAAGTTCCCCGGACTCTGTACTCCGGACGATAGCTATCACGGTATAACTTATGCCGAGAAGTTTGGCAGAGAGGGTGCGTTTATTACCAAGTGCACGGCTCAGCTCATGCGCGACTTCGGATGCACTCAGTCTCCTCAGAGCGCGTTTCTCCTCGGTCTCGGCCTTGAGAGTCTGCACGTGAGAATGGAGAGACACTGTGAGAACGCGCTCGCGGTAGCAGAGTTCCTCAAATCCCACGAGAACGTATCCTGGGTGAGATTCCCCGGACTCGAGGGCGATAAATATTACGATCTTGCTAAAAAGTATATGCCTAACGGCACTTGCGGTGTTATCAGCTTCGGTGTCAAGGGCGGCAGAGGAGCTGCAGAGAAATTTATGAAGAGCCTTAAGCTCGGTGCTATAGAAACACACGTTGCCGATGCCCGTACATGCTGCCTGCATCCCGCGTCCGCAACACACAGACAGATGAACGACGAGGAGCTTATCGCGGCAGGCGTGTCAAGTGATCTTGTGAGATACTCCTGCGGTATTGAGAACAAGGACGACCTTATTGCCGACCTCAAGCAGGCTCTTGAGAGCATCTGATAACTATCATTTTATTGGAGAAAAATAATGCCTATTAAAATTCCCAACGAGCTCCCCGCGGTGAGAACTCTTGAGTCGGAGAACATCTTCGTTATGACCGAAAAGCGCGCCATAACTCAGGATATCCGTCCCTTGAAAATACTTATACTCAACCTTATGCCGACCAAGATAGACACCGAGACACAGCTCTCAAGACTTCTCGGCAATACTCCCTTGCAGGTTGAGATCGAGCTTATACACACCTCCACCCACAAATCCAAGAACACCTCGGAAGATCATCTTCTTGCGTTTTACAAGGAGTTCTCTGACGTCAAGGACAGATACTTCGACGGACTCATCATTACCGGCGCACCGGTGGAGAAGATGGAGTTTGAGGAGGTGGAGTATTGGAATGAGCTGACCGAGATAATGGAGTGGTCAAAGACACACGTGCACAGCACTCTCCATATTTGCTGGGGTGCTCAGGCAGGACTCTATTACCATTACGGAATAAAAAAGCACCTGATGGACGAGAAGCTGTCCGGTGTTTACGCTCATACCGTTGACTACAAGAGATCAATACTCTTCCGCGGCTTTGACGAGACCTTCTACGTGCCTCATTCAAGATACACTACGGTGAAGCGTGAGGATATAGAAGAGATACCCAATCTCAGAGTTCTCGCTTCGTCTGAGGAAGCTGGCGTTTATGCCGTTATAACACCCGGCGGAAAGCAGGTCTTTCTCACCGGACACTCGGAGTATGACGCGGTCACTCTTGAGAAAGAATATAAAAGAGATAAGGCTCTTGGAATAAATCCTAAAGTTCCAAAGAACTATTATCCCGGAGACGACGATACCAAGCCTCCGATGCTTACGTGGCGCGCACACGCGACGCTGCTGTTCACCAACTGGCTCAATTACTTTGTTTACCAGACTACACCTTACGATATAGTAAAGATCAAGGAAGAAAACTGATCCTTACAGATCCGGTGTGTGATGTAAAAATAAAAGGAAAGGAAAAACATTATGAAAAAGATTATTTGCGGCGTAGAGTACGATACCGAGCTCTCTACTGTTGTTAAGAAGGTAACCAACGGTTACTACGGCGATCCCGCAGGCTACGAGGAGACTCTCTACGTTACCGAGGAAGGCAAGTATTTCCTCTACACCAACGGCGGCGAGGAGTCCAAGTATCCTACCGAGGGCATCAAGAGAATGTCCAAGAAGAGCGCTGAGGAATTTATCGCAGGCTAATTCGATTTAGCGTATTCCCCATTAAGGATAGAACGCTAAAACCAAGTTTGTCCCGAGGGGCAAGTGAAGTCTACTTCACTGACACAGAAAAAAGAGAGCAAATCGGTCACAGTGCCGTGATGCTCTCTTTTTTATTGGTAAAGGATAACCACGCTCTCCCGAAATGCTGTGCTTACACGGTGTGACGTGCCGCGGATTTTACGGAAATGATCTGACCTTATTTTTTAGCACTTGACTAGCACAGATTAGTGTGATAGAATAAAATAAAAATGCCAAAAATGAGAAGAAAGGATACAGTTATGAAAAAAACCTTGATTTTTCTAATTGCCATATTTACCTTGGTTTCGCTTCTCTTTAGCTTTTCCGGATGTGAGATCATCAACGGTGTGATTGGTAATTCCGAGGAAATTCCCGAGGGTGAGACCGATCCTGCAACCGGTGGCGGTACAAATCCCAACGGATCGGGCAACCAGACCGGAAATCAAACAGGAAATCAAACAGGAAATCAAACAGGAAATCAGACAGGAAATCAGACAGGAAATCAGACAGGCAATCAGACAGGCAATCAGACAGGCAATCAAACCGGTAACCAGACCGGAGGCGGAACAAATACCGGAGAAAGTAACGGAAGCCGCGGCTTGTCATACAGAAAGTCATATGACGTTTACGTAGTATCCGGCATTGGCACATGCACCGATACGGATATAGTGATTCCCGATACTTATAACGGACTGCGTGTTACGGCTGTCAGTTCCGATGCTTTTCTTGGAAATACAAGCATCACAAGCATAAAGTTCGGAAAACACATAGAGTATATAGGCTGCTATACAAACTGTACAAGTCTTAAGAGTATTACACTTCCCAACAATCTCGGCCTCATAGAGTCTCAGACGTTTTGGGGCTGCTCAAGTCTTACGAGTATAACTATTCCCGACAGCGTCGTTTCTATAGGAATTAGCACTTTTGAGCGTTGTACGTCTCTTAAGAGCGTTGTTTTATCAAAGAATCTTAAGGAAATTGGATCCAATGCGTTCGCATACTGTGAGTCTCTTGAGAGCATTACCTTGCCTAGCGGTTTGACAAGTATGGGTTACGGTGCTTTCCAGCATTGCTACAGTCTTACCTCCATCAGCATACCGGGCAGCGTTGAGGAAATTGAGGATTATGCATTTACACAGTGTAACAATCTTTCAAGCCTCACTATTTCTAACGGTGTAAAGAAAATAAGCGAAGAAGCATTTGAATATTGCTCAAAGCTTACAAATATAAATATACCGAACAGCGTTACTTCGATTGGCAATTATGCATTTACGGGATGCGAGCAGGCAACAAGTGTAACCATTGGCAACGGTGTAAAGACAATCGGTGAAAAAGCCTTCTCATATTGCAAGGCTCTTAATAACCTAATAATAGGAAACAGTCTTGAAACGATAGGAGAACAAGCGTTTAGCGATTGCGATGCATTGAAAACTGTTGTAATTCCCGACAGTGTCAAGAAAATCGAATGGGGCGCATTCTATAATTGTAATAACATTGAGAGCGTATCTGTTGGCAACGGCATCGCTTACTTCAGCAACGTTGTATTTACGTCTACTAAATTTGAGTACAATGAGTATGCCGGCGGATTATATCTCGGAAATTCGAGCAATCCCTATGCGGTGCTTATGAAACTTACATTGGATGAAAGGTATGACGAGGCAGAAACACTGACTGTACATTCGGATACCAAGGCTGTGGCAAGTCTCGCTATTAAAGCTTCGTACAGTCACGGCAGACATATTACGAGTATATTCTTCCCGGAGGGGCTTCTCGGACTTGGTGACGGGTGTATTGAGAGCTTTGAATCCCTTGAGTCTATTGTTCTTCCCGAGAGCATTGAGTATATCGGAGCCGCCCTCATATCAGGAAGCGCGAAGCTTGAGAGAATATGCTACAAAGGAAGTCAAGAGCAGTGGGCACTTGTAGAAATCGATGAGTACAACAATTCGAATTTACTCGGCGCTACTATGGTGTATAATTACGGTAAATAACCAAGCATATTAATTATATAGGTATAATTGAATACCGCTTCTGACACGTAATTTAAAAGAGCAAGAATAGAAAGGTTTTTTCCTTCTACTCTTGCTCTTTTTTTATTCTTCTGTTCTTTTTTGCTTTCTGACAATTGCTTTCACGTCGATTTGCGAGAGAATTACCGCGACGAGCACGATAGCGCATCCGAGGTATTCGCGCGGAGTGAGTGTCTTACCGAGAAACAGAGCCGTGCCGATCACACCAAACACCGATTCGAGTGAGAGTATGATCGATGCGGCGGCAGGGTTGACTCCCTTCTGACCGATTATCTGCAGGGTGTAGGCAATTCCGCTTGAGCCAATGCCGAGGAAAAGCAGCGGCATAGCATTTGGTAAGATGAGCGAGAACTCGGATGGGCCCTCGGCTATGAGAGCAATTACAAGATTCACCGCCGCTGCTGTGAAGAACTGTACCATTGACATTCTGATACCGTCACACTTGGGCGAGAAGTGGTCTATCGTGAGAATATGTATAGGGAATATCATAGACGCGGCTACGACAAGCAGGTCCGAGGGGGCTACCGTAAGGTTGTCCTTTATACAGAGGAAATAGAAGCCGATAACCGCGATTGCAATACTGATCCACACGTTTACGGGCGCTTTCTTTTTGAGCGCAAGCGCATATACGGGAACGAGTACCACGTAGAGCGCTGTGATAAACGCCGCCTTGCCGCCGTCTGTGCCGGAGTTTATTCCTATTTGCTGAAACGCCGATGCGATGACCAGCACACAGCCGATTATAACTCCGCCGATAAGCTCATATTTGTTGAGGTCGATGCCGCGTTTTGAGAAGAGCCGCCTGTCCGTGCCGGCGAGCTTGTCGAACATCATGACTACACCGATGAGGAACACACCTCCGACAATGCTCCTCGCAAATCCGAGAGTGAAGGCGCCCATATCCGATGCCGCATCCTGTGCTGCAAAGGCGAATCCCCAGATCACCGCCGCGATAAAGAGCAGGGCGGTGGATATATATTTCTTATTGCTCATAAAATCTCCGTTGAATTTAGATATGGATATTCTATCACTTCGCATCAGCTCTTGTCAAGGCGGAGAGCCCTTTTTTGTATTTATCCCAAAATCTTGATATAATTATGTACTTTTTCGCTTCGGTAAATGAGAAATGCAAAATAGATATACGGAGAAAAAAACACGCGATTTTTATGTAAAACTTACAATCTTAAAAAACTTCTGCCCGAGATTATTTTATACCTCAAAACAAGAAACGATAAAAAAGCGGAAAAACACCATTTTTTAGCAATTTTTTCCGAGCCAAAAATTTCCAAAAACACAACATGTTGTGATTTTGCTATTGACAAGACACTAAATATAGTGTATAATAAGTTCACTCGTCGCTCACCAACAAAAATGGAGAGTGATGGTTTTTTTAACGATATCGTCGCGTACGCGTGGTGTTTTTCGCGCGGCGCGTCACACCATATTAACACTATATTAATGAAAGGAAAGAGATATGAAGCTCATCAAAAGAAACGGCTCTGAGGTTATTTTTGACAGAGACAAGATAGCTGTCGCTGTTGCTAAGGCAAATGAAGCGGTAGATGAACAGTACAGAATAACAAATGAAGATATAGAAAACATAGCTCTCGAGGTGGAAAGACTCTGTCTTACCATGGTTCGCTCGGCGGGTGTCGAGGAGATACAGGACCTTGTAGAGAAGGAGATCATGAAGATCGGCGCGTTTGATCTCGCCAAGGCTTATATCACCTACAGATACAAGAGAGAGCTCATACGTAAGTCCAATACCACCGACGATAAGATCATATCGCTTATTGAGTGCAATAACGAGGAAGTTAAGCAGGAGAACGCCAATAAGAACCCCACTGTCAACAGCGTACAGCGTGACTATATGGCAGGCGAGGTTTCTAAGGATATCACCAGACGACTTCTTCTTCCCGAGGTTATCGTAAAGGCGCATGAGGAAGGACTTATCCACTTCCACGATGCGGATTACTTCGCACAGCATATGCACAACTGTGACCTTGTCAACCTTGAGGATATGCTTCAGAACGGTACTGTAATCAGCGGAACAATGATCGAGAAGCCCCACAGCTTCTCCACCGCTTGTAACATAGCTACTCAGATCATCGCACAGGTTGCATCCAACCAGTACGGCGGTCAGTCCATCAGCCTTACCCACCTCGCTCCCTTTGTTAACGTCAGCCGTGAAAAGATACGCAAGACGGTTACCGCTGAGCTCGCGGATGTAGGCGTTACCGACGAGTCCGCTATCGCTAAGATCACCGAATCCCGTCTGCGTGAGGAGATCCGCCGCGGCGTTCAGTGTATTCAGTATCAGGTCGTAACCCTTCTTACCACCAACGGACAAGCACCCTTCATCACCGTGTTTATGTATCTTGGCGAGGCTAAGAATGAGCAGGAGAAGGCTGACCTTGCACTCATAATAGAGGAGACTCTCCTCCAGAGATACAAGGGAGTAAAGAACGAGGCAGGTGTATGGATCACCCCCGCATTCCCCAAGCTCATCTACGTTCTTGAGGAGCAGAACGTTCATCCCGACTCTCCCTATTACTACCTCACCGAGCTTTCGGCTAAGTGTACCGCAAAGCGTATGGTACCCGATTACATCTCCGAGAAGATCATGCTCGAGAGCAAGATCGACAAAAACGGAGAGGGACACTGTTACACCTGTATGGGTTGCCGTTCCTTCCTTACTCCTTACGTAGACGAGAACGGAAAGCCGAAGTATTACGGCCGCTTCAATCAGGGCGTAGTTACCGTAAACCTCGTAGATATCGCACTCTCCGCGCACAAGGATATGGACAAGTTCTGGGAGGTGTTTGACGAGAGAATGGAGCTCTGTCACAGAGCGCTCCAGTGCCGACACGAGCGTCTCACCGGCACACTTTCCGATGCCGCGCCTATCCTTTGGCAGTACGGCGCTCTCACCCGTCTTAAGAAGGGTGAGACTATAGACAAGTATCTCCACGGCGGATATTCCACTCTTTCTCTCGGATACGCAGGCCTCTGGGAGTGTGTATATGCTCTTAACGGCAAGAAGCTTACCGAGCGCGAGGGCGAAGAGCTCGGCCTTGAGATTATGAGAAAGCTCAACGAGTACACCGCAAAGTGGAAGGCAGCCGAGAACATCGACTACTCTCTCTACGGCACACCCCTCGAGAGCACTACCTACAAGTTTGCTAAGTGCTTACAGAACCGCTTCGGCATAGTGAAGGGCGTTACTGACAGAAACTATATTACCAACTCTTATCATATCCACGTTACCGAGAAGATCGACGCTTTCGCAAAGCTTGCTCTTGAGGCTAAGTTCCAGAAGCTTTCTCCCGGAGGCGCTATCTCCTATATAGAGGTTCCGGATATGCAGAACAATATTGATGCCGTTCTCGGTGTTATGGAGTTTATCTACGACAATATTATGTACGCGGAGCTCAATACCAAGAGTGACTACTGTCAGGTATGCGGCTATGACGGTGAGATCGAGATCACCAATGACGACGACGGCAAGCTCGTCTGGGAGTGCCCCAACTGTCACAACCGTGACCAGTCCAAGATGAACGTAGCGAGACGTACCTGCGGTTATATCGGCACGCAGTACTGGAATCAGGGACGTACCCAGGAGATCCAGGAAAGAGTTCTCCATTTATAATCGTTTTACATGTTGCCACAGCTCACAGGCAACTCACAATAACCTCATATAAAAAAGCAAAGGGTCGAAGGCTAATTACCTTCGACTTTTTGTTATTCTTGTACGTATAGGGAAAATATAAAAGAGAGCCCGACTAATCGGGCTCTCCGGTGTATATACGTTAAAATTTTAGAATTTTGGTGTAAGGCTATTTATGAATAATTATGTTATGTTTTTTAATTTCCTCTATAACCATCACATCCTTGTTTTTGTCATTCAACTCCGAATCGATAAATAACGAGCCGACATAAATGGAAAGTTTGCGTTCGGAGTTAATGTTTTTTCTCCGTCGACAAATCCTGTTGGCAATAGACTTAATTTGTTTCATTATGAGTTCTTCGCTAGAAAGAACAATAAACAGGTGTCCTCTCGGGTTTATATAGTAATATGCATGAGAAAAATCAGTCCAAGAATATTTGTCATAAAAATTGCTACCTAAAACTTGTATTTCGCTGTCGCTAAATGCGATTACCTGACTGTACTCGTTGCATTGCATGTAGAAAAAGATACAGAAAAACAATATGCAGAATATACATAAACATAACATTTTTATAGACTGATCGAAAAAGATCAATCCACATGAAAGTATAGATGTGAAAACACAACAAACAAATGACATCCAGACTGTTAGTCGCTTGTGAGGCCGATATAATTTCATTTCTTGCATTGTAACTCCTTTTGGATTTGTAAAAACCTTATACCATTTTCTAATGCCTTTTTTCCAGCTTTACTCTTTACTACTTCCATCATACTATCTTGTGGCCCGTCTATCGCGCCAAACAAACCACCAAGAGAAACTCCTAATACAGCATCCACTATTATCGTGCTTTTATCGTTTTTTTCATTTTTATATGGGCGATATAGTTGGAATTCTTGATCCAGAAATAACTCCTTTATAAAATCAGCTCATACCGCTCACAATAAAAACTGATTTTGTTGTCCTCAAAATCATATATATAAAATCTTGAGCTATTATCCCATCCACGTTCATTGTTGTCTACAATGTCAAATCCAACAATTTGAAACGGTTTAGAAATATCATGAATTTCTAAGTTGGAAACATTGTGAAAAGACATATGTACGCTCTTCTGGTTTACAATAGCATTGATATTTATATATGCTTCATCTTCTTCAACACCTAAAACAAATTCTATAATTTGTATGCATTGACCTTTAATTTCATTAATATCATTCTTCATAGGCTAATCTATCCTTATCTTGTATCCGACAGGAAATTTTCTTATAACCATATTATATATTATTAAAGGATTTTTTTCAATAGTATGAAACAAAAAATAGACAGTCTGTAATCTAAAAAAGAGAGCCCGACTAATCGGGCTCTCGGGGAGTCTATTTCTTTTTTCGTTTTTTCTTTCCCGCTTTTTCGTATATGAAAAGTTGATAATCGACAATTTTAGCTTGCGGTTGCGGTAACTTATCTACCAATGCCTCGCATAGTTTTCTACTAACGGCATATTTAATTAGTTTCCCCTTTCTTGATGGTCGTATCTTAAAAATTCCTTTCGTAGGTAGCGGTTTTTCGGAAATAAGTATAAATTTATACGAATCAATATTATTATTACCACGTGAGTAATAAAGATTTCCTTTATCGAAAGTTCTAATATCTACATACTTTATATCTTCAAATTTTATGGTTATTATTGGCAAAAACAAAGCGTAGTAGATAATTCGTTTTTCCGTTATTATAATTTCTCCAAAAAAGTTATGCCAGTAACAAATCATACAATATCCATAACCAAGCATCATTAAAATAGACACTATAAAAAGTGCTATTGAATCACCAGTTGAACAAGTAGCTACATCTTCTGGAGCAAATGGTAGCCACCCCATGTATAGTATCGTACAAAACATGACTAAAGCCCAAAGCCGTCCTCCAATTGTAACAATCAACTGTGGGAAAATGTGTGTTATTTTTTTCTTTTTAATCATAGAACAACCTCCAAAAACTAACGGTATAGGTGTAAGATACAAGCTTACCGCCGGTTGAATTGCAGTGGTACTTTGTCCTTTATTTAATTGTATCACGGTTTTACAATATTTGTCAATACAAAATAAAAACAGAAGCACTCGGTGAAAAGTGCTTCTGTTTCGTTATAACACGTGTGATTTTTATATCAGCTTAGCTTCACTCCGAGAACGCCTGCGCTAAGAAGGATTGCATAGTCCTTTTCGTGCGGGGTATAGGAGATGGAGCTTATTGCCTTTTCCGGGTGGGGGTTATCCCAGACCTGACCGAGAAGCAGCACGGGTGCGCCCTCTGCGGTGCGGCACTCGTAGGTTGGATCTGCATACCACGTGCCGACGTAGCCCTGATGGCGATAGTACTGCTGCGGCAGAGGAAGTCCGTAAGGTGCGGAATGGTGGAGTATTCCGCCGGCATAGTTTACGGGTATCTCTACTGCCTCACCGTCCTCGTAGGTTACCGTATAGCTTCCAACGGGCACGAGATCTTGCCAGCATATGCGGGGTGCGGGATTAAGTGTCGTATGCTCTAAGATAAGACGGTCATACTTTGCGCCAATCTTAAGTTTGCCAGTAGGCTCGGTAAGACCGAGGAAGGATAGCTCCTCGGGTATTCTCGCGGATTCGCCGGGGAGAGTGCCGAGTATATCTGCCGCGTCAACGTCGGTAGCAAGGTACAGATCGTATCTTCCGTGCATGAGATCGCGCATTTCCGGGATAACACACTGACCGATAAGCGCTGTGAGGGCAGGGCGGTCACACTCGGTGTAGCTATTTGCATTCCAAAGCGTTTCTGCGGTGTAGGGAAGATCGAAGAATTTGCCGTTGAGCGCAAATTTATCCTCTGAGACAGCAGTCCAGGTGGAAACCTCACCGCCCGTCATACCGTCTTTTGCTATTCTCCTTGCAAATCTCGGATAGTGTGAGGAATAAAGGTTACCCATCATTATATTTTTGTAGCCTGCGGGCAGGATATCGTCCTCTATATCTTTATCAAAGTGATAGTACCATGTGAAGTCAAGCAGCGCAAGATCCTTAGGCAATTCATCCTTAACTATCGAGTAGTCCTCACCTGTATAGTACATATCCGTGTGAAGCATATCCGACCAAAGCATGGTTTTGAGGCCCTTTTTGGCAAGATGATCATAGAGAGCCTTTACGTGCTCTATGTAGACTCGCGGTCCGCCCTTTTTGCGGCACTCGGAGCAGAGGCCTATATGATATACCTCGTCATGACCGATGTGTACGTATCGACGTGGCTTTACTACTTCGACTACCTCGTCTATTATATCGTAGATCATCTGCATACATCTCTCGTCCGAGGGGCAGTAGCAGTGGTCAAAAATATTGCTATGGTGTATACCCGAGACGTCGGTGTCCGGTATTTCCGCTACATAGCTCGCGTGATTCATCACGGGTTTGCCGGACTTCTCCTCAAGATATTTGCCAAGCTCGGCAAACTCGGGGTGCGCGTTTGTGATATATTCAACGTGGGAGAGGCTCTGCACCTCGGGTATGACCTCGATGCCGTATTTTTCGATCGACTCGACAAGCTCGCGTACCTCGTCCTTTTCGAGAGCTGTACCCTCAGCACCGATATCCGCGTGCATCACGCGCGCTCCCTTGCCCTCGCGGTGGAGTCTTTCTGCCTCGATCCACTTTTCCGTGATCTCGGGGTGGCGATCATAACGCATATCCCCGTTGAATTCGAGTATTACGTGATTGTATCCGAAGGGGAGAAGCACGTAGCGGATAAGCTTTTTGAAGAAGTCGAAGTTCGATCTCTCGGGCAGTCCCATATGGAATCCGCGCATAGGTGCATCGGGCTTGTCATCTATTTCTATGATTGGGAGATATCCGCTGTCCCAAAGGTCGATAACTCGACACGCTCCCCATAAAAGCGCAAGCTTTGTACCTGCCTTTACGGTAGCCTCTGTCTCTGTGACGGATACCGTGTATCTCTCGTCAGCATATTCCTTGCATATCTCATATCTGAGTGTGATACCGCCCTCCGCGAGAGTCTCAAGCCTTTCTTCAAGGCTCTCACGTGTGAATTCCGCGGCAAAGGAAGCAACATCTCCATCACCTACGATTTTGCCGATCTTTACTCTGTTACCGCCGAATTTACAGGTCTTGGGACGGGGGAGAAGAAGCGGCTCGTCATCATCGGGCGCGAAGCCGTATATCTCAGCACCGGAGAAGGTGAGATCTGTCATTTTTCCTCTCGCTCTTATTACCACCTCAGAGCCGCAGAGGTTTACGTATACGGGGGATGCCGTGTCTTTTGCGCAGACTCTTACACCGTCAACGAAAACGGTTATTTTGTCCGCTCCCACGATACCGTGTGTAATTTCTCCGATAAAATAGCTTTTATCAAGGGTATATTTGATATCTACGTCCGAGGTGTATATAACACCGGATGCCCATACGAAGCCTGAGCCGTTGTTCTGAGGCTCAAACGGGATATCCGTGTTTGCATGGCAGAAGCTCGGGCGTATGTCTTTTGATATATTTCCTATGTACATATCTTTCTCCTTTTGAGGTGATCTATATTTGTATTGTATAACGGTTTTCTCTTAAATTGAATTGCAAAATCGATACATTGTATTGCAAAACATCAACTTTCTTTTCTCGTCCGTCTATCCTCGCCCGACGGTGGGTGCCCGAAGAATGAGACGTAGTTTCTGTAGAAGGTGGTGTAATCGTTAAATCCGCACTGCTCATACACCTCCGTGGGAGTTTTTCCGTCGATTATCATTCTTTCTGCCAGGAGCAGTTTTTTGGAGTTGATATATTTTGCAGGTGTCTGCTTAAGCTCCTTTTTGAATAGGCGGAACAGGTAGCTTTCACTGACAAAGCAGCTCTTCGCCACCTCGTCTACATTCTCAAGCGTGGTAAGATTGTTATTGATGTAGGTGAGCGCATCGGATATTGTGGCAGAGGTCACCTCCGGGGCATCCGTCCGCTCTGTCGCAGGGGTTACGCTGAGCAGATAGAGCAGTTCATTTAAAAGCGAGGTCAGTATGTTTTCAAAGTCCTCTCCGGAGAAGTGCTTGAAATAGAAATCCGTCTTTTTGATTATTTCGGTAGCCATACTGTACTCCTCGAGATTTATTATCTCGGGCGCTTCGTCCAATAGCTCAATACGGGCTATATTTTTCGTCTTTGTGCTGATAAGTATATCGTATCTCTCGTAGTCACAGGACGAGTCTATCTGCACGTAGTGGTATTTTGACGGCTTGATAAGTACAAGGTCGCCGCGCTTGAGCTTGTACCTTCTGTCCTCGATGACGTGCGTGGCGTCTCCGCCTACGAAATACAGCAGCTCATACATGTTGTGCGAGTGCATTGAGTATGCGTTCTTCGGCATATTTCGGGTAGTCTCATGCTTAAAGAAAAGATATTCGCTCTCGTATAAATATTCCCGATTCATATTTTTCTCATTTCGGTAGATCTTTTTTGTTCATTATACCATTAATGTTCATTTTTTGCAATACTAAAGTCTAATTTATGCTATTTATTTTTCACAAACTATATCTTATACTAAATACAGCAGTAATAATTTTACATAAATAAAGGAGAATACTATGAAAAAGCTGAATCTGGCAATAATCGGACAGGGCAGAAGCGGTAAGGATATTCACGGTCTTTATCTCAGAGGCGAAAAGAACGTTTACTATAACGTAAAGTACGTTGTCGATGCTGATGAGTACAGACGCGGAGTTGCAGAGCAGATATACCCCGGCTGCAAGACCTTTGCGGATTATCGCGAGCTCTTTGATCTTGATGACGTTGATATCGTTGTCAACGCAAGCTATTCCGAATACCATTATCCCATCACCGAGGATCTTCTTAACCACGGCTTCAACGTGCTTGTTGAGAAGCCGTTTGCGAGAACGAGATACGAATGTGACAGACTCATAAAGCTGGCTCGAGACAATGGCGTTACCCTCGCTGTGTTCCAGCAGTCTAATTATGCTCCCATTTACACCTTTGCCAAGGAGGTTATAGACTCCGGCAAGCTCGGTGATATCAAGCAGGTGAGCATAAGATATAACGGCTTTGTAAGACGTTGGGACTGGCAGACTCTTCAGGTAAAGGTAGCGGGCGGACTTTACAACACCGGCCCTCACCCCGTATGTCTCGGCCTCAGTCTTATAGATTTTGACCCCGAGTACAACGTGGTTTACAGCAAGCTTGATACACTTCTTACCAGCGGCGACTCCGATGATTTCTGCAAGATCATTATTGAAACTCCCGAGCGCCCCGTGGTAGATATTGAGGTTACATCCGCCGACGCCTACAGCGATTACAATCTTAAGCTCATTGGCTCTCGCGGCACGTACAAGTCAACGACTCTCAAGTACAAGATGACCTACGTGGTCGACGGCGAGAACCCCGAGCGTCCTGTTATTCCTACCTTCCTCGAGGACGAGAACCGCAATCCCGCGTACTGCCGCGAGGATCTTGTAAAGCACGTGGAGGAGGGTGACTTTGAGGGAGATGCATTCTCTGTAGGTACTCCCACTCTCTACGAGCAGCTTTATTATAAGCTCACCGAGGGCAGAGAAATGGATATTACTCCCGAGATGGCCGCTGAGGTGATCTCGGTTATAGAAACCGTACACGCTCACAATCCCCTTCCTTTGAAATTCTGAGGTGCAATATGAAAAGAATAGCTATTATCGGTTGCGAAAACTCGCACGCTGATACGTTTCTTAACTTTATATACAACACCGACAAGTACCGCGACGTAGAGGTCATAGGAGTTTACAGCAACGAGCCCGCTGCGGCAAAGGCGCTGAACGAAAAGTACGGTGTTGCCGTTATGGAGAATTATACCGATGCGCTTGGCAAGATAGACGGACTTGTGATTACCGCGCGCCACGGAGATTTGCATTACGAGTATGCAAAGCCGTATCTTGAGAGCGGCATACCGATGTTTATCGATAAGCCTCTTACCATCAAGGCCTCGGATGCTGTCGCGTTTATGAACGACCTTAAAGCAAACGCCGTAAGAGTGACGGGCGGATCGTCCTTGAAGCACGATATAGGCGTAAAGACTCTTAAGGCGGAAAGAGAAAATCTTGTTGACGGAGAAACTCTCGGCGGATTTGTCAGAGCACCTCTCAATGCGGATAACATCTATGGCGGATTCTATTTCTACGCGCCCCATCTCGTTGAGGTAGTCTCTGAGGTCTTTGGCAGATATCCCGTATCGGTAGAAGCAAAGAGAGTCGGAAAAACCACGAACGTACAGTTTAACTATGAAGGCTACACCGTGCACGGAACGTTCGTAGATGATAATTATGTATACTATGCTTGTCGTTTTGCTGATAAATCGGTTAAGGGTATGAATCTTGAGAGTACGGATGAGCACAACTGGTTTGAGTCCGAGTTCTGTGAGTTTTATGCGCTGCTTAACGGTGCTCCGTCTCCCGTATCCTACGAGGATATCTTCTCGTCCGTGTTTGTAATGAATGCGATCGATCGCTCTTTAGCAAGCGGCGGAGAAGAAAGTGTAAAGTACTTTGAGGCCTAAGGAGAGAATATGGGTAAAATAATACTTTCCGCTTTTGCGGATGAATACTCGAGCAATTTTGCAGAGCAGCTTGAGGCTCTCAACGGCTATGGAATCGGACACGTCGAGATCAGAGGAGTAGACGGAAAAAACGTCTCCGTCCTTACCAAAAACGAAGTCTTGGAGGCAAAGAAAAAGCTCGAATTTTACGGTATTGGTGTTTCAGCTATAGGCTCACCGATAGGCAAGATAGAGCTCGACGGAGATCTTGACGGTCATTGTGAGATGGCTCGGCGTGTTTTTGAGACCGCCGGAGAGCTTGGAGCAAAGTATGTCAGAATGTTCAGCTTCTATGCACCTACAGGACGTGATATAACAGAATGCAGAGATGATGTGTTTGAGAATCTTGGCAGACTTGCTACCCTTGCCAGATCGCACGGGGTGGTGCTTTGTCATGAAAATGAGGCGAAAATATACGGTGACGTACCTGCTCGGTGCCGTGAGATAGCCGATACCTTCACCGATATCAAGACAGTCTTCGACATGGGTAACTACGTGCTCGAGGGTGTGAAGCCTTATACCGAGGGCTACGGACTTCTCAAGGATAAGATAGCATACTTCCATATCAAGGACGCGCTTTCCGCGGGAGCTATCGTTCCTCCCGGATGCGGTGAGGCACACATAAAGGAGATACTTGCCGATCACGTCAGCTATGCGGAGGATGATTTCTTCGTTTCTCTTGAGCCTCATCTTCAGCTTTTCTCAGGTCTCAATGCGCTTGTGGGAAGAAAATTTGAAAATCCTTACAAGTATAGCGATGCCAAAGAAGCGTTTACCGATGCCGTCAATAAGTTAAAGGAGATATTACCACGATGAGAACATTTAAAAAGGATAATCTTCAGGTAAACATATACCCCTCAAGAGACGAGATGGGCGCAGCCGCCGCGGCGGACGTTAAAGCGGCTATACTTCGCGCTCTTGAGACAAAAGACACCTTAAATATGATCTTTGCGGCAGCTCCCTCGCAGAACGAGGTGCTTGCCAATCTTGCAAAAGATTCCGAGATACCGTGGGGACGTGTTAACGCATTCCACATGGACGAGTACGTGGGACTTGACAAGGATGCGCCCCAGGGATTTGGTAATTTCCTTCGCGATCACATCTTCGGTATAGCCCCCTTTGCGAGTGTAAATTACATCAGGATCGACGCTCCCGATAAAGAAGAGGAGTGCAGAAGATACGAGCAGCTTCTCCGCGAGAATCCCGTGGATATAGTTGTTCTTGGTATAGGTGAAAACGGACATATCGCGTTCAACGATCCGCCGTTTGCCGATTTTAACGATGAAAGACTTGTAAAGCCTGTAAAGCTCGACGAGGTATGCAGAAACCAGCAGGTAAACGACGGTTGCTTCGCGAAAATTGATGACGTTCCTACCCACGCCCTCACACTTACAGTTCCCGCACTCATGTCCGGCTCGGAGCTCTATTGCATCGTACCTGCGAAAACCAAGGCAAAGGCTGTATATGCTACGGTAAACGGAGAAATAACTCCCGAGTGTCCGGCAAGCGCTCTGAGAGCTCATAATTGCGCAAAGCTGTATCTTGATCAGGACAGCTCGTCGCTTCTTTAATGCTATGAAAAGAATTAAAAGCACAAATATAATTTCACGCGGTAAGCTCCTTGACGGATACGTATACTACGAAAACGGACGTATTGTGTCTGTAACCGACAGAGAGCTTCCCTTTGATGAGGAATATGACGCGGGCAGCAATTTTGTCAGCGCAGGTTTTATCGATATACATACGCACGGCGGCGGAGGTTTTTCTTTTGAGGGCGAGGTTTCCGACGTTATAAACGGAGTCAATTTCCATCTGACACACGGCACTACCTCCATCTGCCCCACAGTGTCAGCCGCACCTATAGACGATATGCGACGCTCACTCGGCAACATCAAGGCCGCTATGTCGGACGGCAGAGTGATGGCATACATAATCGGCGCACACCTTGAAGGGCCTTATCTTTCCTTGGCTCAGACGGGAGCTCAGGCGGGGGCGTGTATCACTTTTCCTATCAAAAATGACTATGTTTCCATAGTAAGCGACTATCGCGGCACACTCGCGAGGTGGACCTATGCGCCCGAAAACGATCAGGACACCGAGTTTGCGGAATATATGAGAGGTGCAGGTGTCCTCACATCTGCAGGACACACCAATGCTACTTATACCGATATGAAACGGGCACTTGATGCCGGTTGCGCTCTTGTCACTCACCTTTATTCCTGTACCTCGACCGTCACCAGAGATCACGGCTTCCGTTCGCTCGGTGTTATCGAGAGCACATTTCTTGAAGATGGCATTGTCGCTGAGATAATAGCCGACGGCAAGCATCTGCCCCCCGAGCTTATCCGAATGATCTACAAGATCAAGGGCTCTGACGGAATTGTGGCTGTGACGGACAGCCTCTCCCTTGCCGGCACCGACGTTAAGATGGGAAGAATGTCGTCGACCGATTTTATTATCGAGGACGGCGTGTGTAAGCTGCTTGACAGAAGCGCGTTTGCGGGAAGCATAGCTACGGCGGATGTTCTTCTCAGAGTGTTGACCAAGGAGACGGGCATACCGATCACCGATGCGGTCAAAATGCTCACCGAAAATCCCGCTCGTGTCATGGGACTTACGGACAAAGGCCTGCTCGAAGAAGGATACGGTGCAGATATTGTGGTATTTGACTCGGATATTTCGGTCAAGGCTGTGTTTGTTTCCGGAGAAAAAAGAGTATAATTTCAGGCGGGATGCGTCACCTTTGCAGCATCCCGCCATATTTATATGTTATTTAATTTTAATTCACAAAACAAAAGTTGCAAAGTGTGTTTATTTGTGCTATACTAAATAAAAGTATAAATTTTGGAGGGAATATGCGTATTTTAATTGTTGATGACGAAGCAGATATACGTAGAATTCTGCGCATCCTTCTTGAAAAGGCTAAATATGAAGTAATTGAAGCTCAGGACGGACTGTCCGCGATTGAGTGTGTAAAAAATGACAGAAGCATTGATCTTTGCATTATGGACGTCATGATGCCGAATATGTCGGGCATCGAGGCTACGTCGGTCATACGCGGATTCTCGCCTGTGCCCGTTCTTTTCCTTACTGCAAAATCTCTTGCGCGAGATAAGGCGGTAGCTTACGCCAGCGGAGGCGACGATTACGTGATCAAGCCATTCTCCTCGGGTGAGCTTCTTATGAAGGTAGAGGCTCTTACGAGAAGATATAACTCCTATGGAGTTAAGGATGACGATGTAGTGGACGGTGTGAGACTCAACTCGGGTGTTACCGTTAACGTCGAGGGACGCGAGGTTGCTAAAAACGGTGTCAGAATTGAGATGAGAGATAAGGAGATAGACGTCCTTATATACCTTGTCAAGAACCGCGGACGCGTTGTCAGCTCGGACGAGCTTTATCAGGCTGTATGGGGCGAGATTCCGCTCGCTTCGTCGGGTAATAACGTAACGGTGCATATCCTTAATCTCAGACGTAAGCTCGAGGATAGCGCCGGCGGACAGAAAGTTATCAGAACCGTATGGGGAAAGGGTTATCAGATTGATTAGAGAAAAGATTAAGCACTCAAGCACACGCTCTAGGAAATCTTATGCCTCGCTAAGACTCACGATGCTCGCTAATCTTCTGCTTGCTATCGTTGTCGCTCTTGCTCTCTTCTTCCTATCTAAGATGCTATTCGATAGCTACATTGATAAGAAATACTTGTCCGAGGATAGTAAGACAGCGAGAATAAACGGATACAGAGATGCTTTGCAGAATTACGTTACAGAGAACAATCTTGACTGTGACGATACGGATAAGATCTCTACTTGGGCGAAGGCTCAGAAATACCTTTATATTCTTGTCTACAAGGATGACCAGCTTTTGTTTGAAACCGGTAGATATGTGGAAGAAAAGGTAGAAAACAAAGAAAATGCAGATGATAGTACCGAAAAACCGGAAGAAAACGATCCCGATTCTCCCGGCGAAACAGATCCTGACGGTACAGATCCCGGCGTAACGGATCCCGATGGTACAGATCCCGGCGGAACAGATCCCGGCGGAACAGATCCGGGTGGAACAGATCCGGATGGAACAGATCCTGGTGGAACAGATCCGGGTGGAACAGATCCGGGTGGAACAGATCCCGGCGTAACGGATCCCGACGGAACAGATCCTGACGGAACAGATCCGGATGGAACAGATCCGGATGGAACAGATCCGGGTGGAACAGATCCCGGCGGCACAGATCCCGAGGGCAACAAGCCGGGCGAAGATAAAAATGAAGAGGATAAGACCGATAAGGAAGAGAACAAGTATCAGAGTAGCGGTATTACGATAAAAACTCCTACAAGACAGGAGCTGTATGACGAAGCAATAGCGAAAGCTCCTCATTCTATTACAGCGGCAGACGGTATGCTTATCGTAAAGATAAACGACTTCACAGAGTATCTCTACTACGATATTTTTAACATTGTATCTATAGTTCTTGCGTCCATCGGCTTCATACTCGTCATGTGGTTCTATTTCTTTGGAATAACCAAGAAGATAAGCCGACTTGGCAGAGAGGTTACTGCGGTTGCTGACGGAGACGTTAACCGTAAGATAACCACAGACGGTGACGATGAGCTTACCAGACTTTGCGCAGACGTAGAGTACATGAGAATCTCTATGCTTGAGAATATAGAAAAGGAGCGCGCCGCACTTGAAGCGAACAAGGAGCTTATAACGGCTATGTCGCATGATATAAGAACTCCTCTTACCGTGCTTCTCGGTTATCTCGACGTTATGAGATCTAATGCTACCGACGAGGATATGCAGCAGTATATCGAGGTATCGGAGCGCACCGCTATGAGACTGAAGAAAATGTCTGACGATATGTTCGGATATTTCCTTGTTTATGGCGGAAGCGTTGAGGTAGACGTGCAGGAGTGCGAGGCGCGTACGCTTGTAGATCAGATGTTCTCAGGACACGTATTTCTCCTTCGCGAGCAGGGGTATACAATCGACTTCAATTTTGAAGAATGCGACAACGATTTCCTTGAGGACGTTACTGTCGTTACAGATCCTCCCCAGCTCATGAGAATAGTTGAAAATCTGTTCTCAAATATACTAAAATACGCAGATATCGAAAAACCTGTTACTATAAATATAGACGTAGATATCGACGAAATGACAATTAAAGTTAGCAATTATGTGCATCCGAACCCCGATGAAGCGCAGAAGAATGGAATAGGACTGCGCTCGTCTATGAAGCTTGCTAACGCTATGGATATTCGATTCTCGGCTGAGGAGACGGACGGTATATACACATCTGTTCTCTGTGTACCGATCATCCCCAATATAGATTACGCGAGTGCCGAGAAGAAGGAAGATAAGAGAGGATTTTCCGGATGGCTGAAATACGTTTTCAAGAGTTTCAAGAGCTTTGTATCGACCGCATGGGGCAAGCTCAAGAGCCTCTTTGTAAAAGAAAAATAATCGACACGCTGGCAGTACCCGAAAAGCTTTCGGACGATGCTCTTGATATTATTCTCGGTTTTTCCGAGTGTATCGGCGAAGAAGCAACACTTGCCTTTTCATATCTCGACGAGGTGCTATATGCAAGGGTGTTTGACGGTGAGAAATATCTTTTCCCCCTGCCGTTTATGCTGTCGGAGGGTGCGGATGCTGAGGCGGCGTGTCGGAATCTTGCCGCATATTCGGTAAGAGAAATGATTCCTTTGATCATTACCGACGTGCCGAGGGATGAGATGGAGTTTTTGTGCTCTGTGTTCCCCCATATTGATGCATATACCTACGAGGATGACGATGACACGTTCTTTATCAAGGTCAATAATGAATGCGATATGCTATCTGATGTACCGAGCATCGAGCTTGACGGAGTCACTCTTGACGAGCTTCGTGATGAGGACAAGGAAAAATATGCAGATCTTTGCCGCGACCGTGTTCTGAATAAATATTGGGGATACGATGCCGACGAGGATAATCCCGATGGGGATGCCGATTTTTATCTTGACGTTGCAAGGCGTGAATTTGCAGACGGAGTTGCTATCACACTCGCAATCAGAGAAGGCGGCAAGTTTGTTGGAGAGGCCACTGTTTACGGATTTGACTATCGCGGCTCGGCCTCTATAGCTGTCAGAGTACTTAGCGAATATCATTCTATGGGCATAGGTTCACGTGCGACACGCGCTCTGATCTCTCTATCAAAAGATATAGGTCTTGGCAGCCTGCGCGCTGAAATACTCAATGAAAATGAGAGCTCTATAAAAATGACATCTAAGTATATGAGCCTTGAAAAGCGCACGGAAAGTAAAACATACTTTACATTATCACTTTAATTTACACCATATAACAAAAACGGAGTAGATCTTCTACTCCGTTTTCTATTTTGCGCCGTATTTGATTTTATCTATTACCTCATTGATCTCGCTGGTAGTGTTTTCGATCTCTCTGCGGAATTCCTTGGGGCTCACGCGCAGAGCTCCGTTGCCGAGAATGATATTCTGCTCTTCAAGGTCGGAGGTCACTACTCTTACGGTATACTCGTCGACAAGCTCCTTTGAGAGCTTTTCTATATACGAATCTGCCGTCTGAGACTCTTTTGTATAGACTATTCTGACGTTTCCGCACAGCTCCTCGCTGCCTTCTCCTCCGCGCCTTTTGTAAGCGTCAAAGACCACTGTCGCATGGCATTTTCTGAAGGCGGTGTAGCTGCACATAATTCTCGTCAGCATATCGCGAGCAAGAGAAAAATCGCGCTCTGCGGCGGACTTCAGCTCGTCCCAGGCAAAAATGAGGTTGTATCCGTCAAGAATGACGTGCTCTGTGAGGTTTTTATGAGGCGTTGTCTTACGCTTGACTTTTGTTTCGGGAGCTTTGTTTTCCTTTCTCTCGGCAACTTTTCTCGGCTTGATCTTGCCGTAGGTTGCCTCGAAAATGCGCATTAATTCCTTGTCCTCTTCGACAGTACCCGTGTATTTTATAGCACGTGCTCTTACGGGTATATCTGAGGCACTGTCAGTTTCTTCATCGGCTGATGCATCCGTCCGGATATGCATTAGCGCATCGGCCTCGTCCCACGGCACGGCATAGCCTGCACCCGCCTTGCAGAATACTGAGGATGCGGGGTTTCTCTCGTCAAGTGTGGGATCGTAGCCGTATTTTGCTATTATTTCATCCTGATTGTGCGCAGGAGCATATGCTCCGACGTTCATAGTTATTTTACCTTCACCGCGTGTGAAAGCTCTAAGCTCACTCGCGTAAGAGCGCATAGTCGCTACGGGACACGTGCCCTCGAGAATCGCGCAGTTCTCATATATCTCGGGAGATGAGGAAGTACCGTGCATATTGGTAAGGTCGGTCATAACTCTGCCGAGGTAATCCGTCGGCACTTCTATACGGAAGTTGAAGGTAGGCTCAAGGATGACCGACCTTGCTTTCATCAAACCTTGTCTTACCGCGCGGTAGGTCGCTTGTCTGAAGTCTCCGCCCTCTGTGTGCTTGAGATGGGCTCTGCCGGCTATCAGTGTTATCTTTACATCGGTCAGAGGAGCGCCTATCAGTACTCCGCGGTGCACTCTCTCATCCACGTGTGTGAGTATAAGCCTTTGCCAATTTGAAGAGAGCAGATCGGTCTGACATTCACTCGAGGACATAATTCCCGAGCCTTCGGGCAGAGGTTCAAGTCTTAGGTGCACCTCGGCATAGTGACGCAGCGGCTCAAAGTGTCCCGATCCTATTACTTCATTTGACACGGTCTCGCGGTAAAGTATGCTTCCTTCGTCAAATTCTACCGTCATACCGAATCTTTCCGATATTACTCTTTTCAGTACCTCGAGCTGTATTTCGCCCATCAGACTTACACGTATTTCCTTTGATCCGGTCTCCCAAGTGATGCCGAGGGAGGGGTCCTCCTCCGCAAGTGCCGTGAGCCTCAGATACGCGTCGTACGGACTGACACCCTTAGGCAGTATCATTCTGTAATCAAGAACGGGGGAGAGCATCGCTGAATCGTCGGCCTCAATTCCGATGCCTGTGCCTGCAGCGGTGGCGGTAGGACCTATGATAGCACACAGAGTTCCGCGCTCCGCTTCTTTCAGCGGACGTGATTTATCGTGAGTAAGCAGACGTATCTCCTCTACCTTCTCATACATAACCTCACCCGTTTTGGTTCTGTATTCAATCATAGCTTTGGGCTGCAGAGTACCGCCTGTGATCTTAGCCAGAGTCATTCTTCTGCCGTTTGCATCGCGCATAATTTTGTACGCTTTAGCACCGAAAAGCGCGGCGGGGTAGGGGGTTTCACGGGTAAATCTGTCTATTCCGACAAGTAGCTCTCCTACGCCCTTCATCTTTAATGCCGAACCGAAGAAGCAGGGGAAGACGAGTCTTTTGCGTATAGCATCGGTGATGCTCTCGTCACTCAGACACTCATTATCGAGAAATTCCTCGATCAGAGCCTCATCCTTGCCTGCTACCTCGTCGTAGAACTCATAAGAGTCTATATTTGAGAAATTAACACATCTGTCAGAAAGGACGGTGCGTACTTCATCGAACAGCTCATCCCTCGTTCTGTCTGATATGTCGGTCTTATTTATGAATATAAAAGTTGGGATCTTTCGCGCCGCAAGCAGCTGCCAGAGTGTTTTAGTATGCGGCTTTATACCGTCGGTCGCGCTGATGACAAGCACACAGTAGTCCTGTACCGAGAGCGAACGCTCCGTTTCACAGGAGAAGTCTACGTGGCCCGGAGTATCTATCAGGGATACGTGCGTCTCTCCGAAGTCGAATACCGTCTGCTTTGAAAAGATGGTTATTCCTCTTTCCCTCTCGAGAGAATGGGTGTCAAGGTGAGCGTCACGCTTGTCAACTCTGCCGAGCTCTTTGATCGCGCCGGATTGATAGAGTATAGCTTCCGAGAGCGTGGTTTTACCCGCGTCAACGTGGGCAATAATTCCCATAACGATATTCTTCATCTTCTCCCATCCTTTCGTGATATTTTTTGAACAAGAACAGTATACCATTTTACAGGTGAAAAGTCAATCTTGTTTTTCAATATACAAAAAGCCCCTACCCGTGTTAAAATCGGGCAGGGGACAGTTTATTTGTTTGTTGAGTTAATCTTACTCTGTTCTAAGTGCTACTACGGGGTCTTTCTTAGCCGCGCTTGATGCGGGAATAAGTCCGGAGATAAGAGTAAGTCCTATACTGAGTATAACGAGGATGATAGCCTCGTTTATAGGAAGAGCTGCGATGCTCGAGTAACCGATAAGCGGCTTCAGTATCATGTTGACTATTAACGAGATCAGGTAGGTGACGCATACGCCTAACAGACCTGCCAGCGATCCGATTATGAACGTCTCCGCGTTGAAGAGATGTCTTACGTCCTTCTTACGTCCGCCGAGAGATCTGATAACACCGATCTCCTTTATTCTTTCAACAACCGATACGTAGGTTATAATACCGATCATAACTGTGGAAACCACAAGAGAAACCGAGGTGAATGCGATCAGCGCGTAAGATATAACGTCGATCATCGTGTTTATCATATTAATGATGAGCTCGAGAGTGTCTGTGTACGTGACATCAACTCTGTCATCGGCGGGAATAACAACGCCGTTAACGATTATCTCTGCATCCTTGTCGCTCCAACGGTTAAGGTACTCCGTTACCTTGTTCTTTTCATCAAATGACTTAGGGTAAATAAGAATGTTGTTAGCTAAATCGTTACCTGCGAGATTTCTGATAAGAGAGTTGCGGCTCTTTTCAAGCTCATTTTCCTCTTCACCGCCTAAGCCTAAGAGAGATGCCGGGGACATGCTCGTACTCTTCGGAGATATGACTCCCACGCTGTCCTTTACGATGTAATTTCCTTCTGAATCCTTATCCTCATGCTCGGGGGTAGTAGGATTATCATAACGGTAATTATAGCTGTAAATGTAAGAATAATTTGGCAAGCTGATTATGGTGGGGTTGGATGGATCTTCCGGATTGGGCATTGATATGGTCTTCGCGCCTATCTCGGTAACTGCTAGATCAGACATAAGATAATCATTTATATAGGTCGAGGTCTCGTTCGTCTCGAGCATATAGTTAGTAAGAGCCTCGGTGTAATAGATGCCTGCAGAAAGGCAACCGTATGAAACGTTTTCTTTAGGTGTGAGAATACCGACAACCTTAAGCTCTTTGCCGTTCTTGCCAATGTCTGCGCCCTCAAACTTAGAGTTGTACTTATATGAACCGCTCATCATCTGCGCCTTCATATCGCCCTCGGTCGTTGTGAAGAGAGTATCTGCAGGATACCACATAAATCTCTTTCCGAGAAGTTCTTCGTACTCGAAGTATTCGCGATAGAGAGACTTACTGTTATAGTTTTCGGGATCTTCCGCGGTCGCTTTATCTACTATTGCGAGGAATTCCTCCTGAGTGTAGTAGCCAAATGCCGCAAGGAGAAGATCGGAGATTTCATCATCTGGGTTAAGAACGAGCATAATTTCGTTTGCTTCGTCCGCTATTTCGCTGTTTCCGAGCAGGTCATACTGAGAGAGTATGTAATCCGGGTTGTTGGGCGCCTGCTGCATAGAGGGGACTAAATAGGGGATGAATGAAGAATATTTTTTATAATCAGTCTCTTTGAGCACTGCGGAATACATATCAATTAGTCTTTGTACCGAGATGTGTTCGGAGGCTTCTCCGCTTTTGTAAGTGAAGTCTGTGAAAAGGTTGATTGACATATTAATGCCGTAGCTGATAAGCATTGCTTCATAAGCATCTTTAGGCATCGCCTTTACGTAATCAACGTACTCGCGTGTAATGGTGTTAGCTGAGAAGAGCTTTTCCAGCTTATCGCTCATTTCGGCAAGATTTGCTATTGTGCTGGTTATGTAAACCTTATCCGCCAATTTTTTGATATCCTTTTTATCAACGTCTTTCATCAAATCGTTGAGCGCAGAGGTGTTGAAGCCTGTTTCGGCAATCTCGATCGGGTTGCCAGAGAGCATATCGTCCTGCATTGAGGAGATGTAGCCCTTGATACCCGCAGAAAATGCAAGAACGAGAGCGATACCGATAATACCGATCGAGCCGGCAAAACCGACCATCGCCGTTCTGCCTTTTTTAGACCAAAGGTTTCTCGCGGAGAGCTTAAAGGCGGTGAAGAAGGACATCTTTGCCTTCTCCTTGCGCTTCTTATTCTGCTTTATTTTCTTTTTCTTTTCTTCCTCGGGAAGAGCCTCGAGAGCCTCAAGCTCTTTTCTTTCCTCTTCCGCCTCGGCGTTGATCTCTTCTAAGATTTCCTCTTCGGTCATCGGATTGGTATCTTCTATAACCTCACCGTCGCGGAGTCTTACTATTCTCGTGGAGTACTGCTCGGCAAGCTCGGGGTTGTGAGTTACCATAACTACGAGACGCTCTTTTGAGATCTCTCTGATCAGCTCCATGATCTGTACCGAGGTGGTGGTGTCAAGCGCGCCTGTGGGCTCGTCGGCAAGAAGTATCTCGGGATTGTTTACAAGAGCTCTTGCGATAGCAACTCTTTGACACTGGCCTCCCGAGAGCTGATTCGGTCTCTTGTAATATTGGCCGGCAAGACCGACTCTGTCGAGAGCCTCTTTTGATCTTGCTATCCTCTCCTCTTTGCTGATGCCTGCTATAGTGAGGGCAAGCTCTACGTTGCCGAGTATAGTCTGGTGGGGGATAAGGTTGTAGCTCTGGAAGATAAAGCCTACCCTGTGATTTCTATACACGTCCCAGTCTCTGTCACCGTATTCCTTGGTGCTGCGGCTGCCTATCATAAGGTCGCCGTCGGTATAGTGATCAAGACCGCCGATGATGTTGAGCAGTGTTGTCTTACCGCATCCGGAAGGACCGAGGATTGATACGAATTCGGTCTTTCTGAAGGAGATGGAAACACCCTTCAGTGCATGTACTGTTTCGGATGCAGTTACATAGTCCTTTCTGATTGATTTTAAGTTCAACATAGTGTTAAAAATTCCTTTTTTACAGTTTACCATAATATTGTAGCACTAAAATATGAACAATTAAAGTATATTTAAAGTAAAAAATGTAAATCAGTTAAAAAAATTTCGAGTACTAAATAAAAACATTTCGTAAATATTTTAAATCCTATTGTAAAAAGTACGAAGCTGTGATAAAATTAAAGAAAAAACCAAAGGAGATTCTTTAAAAATGGCACTTGAAAGAAAAGACGTGGACAAGAAATATAAATGGGACTTGTCCGTAATATACAAGGATGAGGAGGCTTTCTTTGAGGATTACGCAAAGGCTGAAAAGATGGTTAAAGCGTTTGCATCACACGAGAAGACCATGCTCTCCGGCGCTGAGGGACTTTACAACGCGCTTAAGGCTATGACAGATATCGAGTCGGTTATCGAAAAGCTCTGGCAGTATGCATCTCTCAACTTCTCTGTTGAGACAAGCAACAACGCATATCAGGCTCTCGACGCGAGAGTAAGAAGCCTTGCGGTTATGGCGGGTACTACCTCGTGGTTCGTATCTCCCTATCTTCTCAGAGTTGACAGCGAGACACTTGACAAGTGGTTCGAGGAGTATCCCGCTCTTGAGACCTATCGCCGTATGGTAGAGCTCACCGTAAGAGAAAGAAATCACACTCTCTCCGACGAGTGCGAGCAGCTCATGTCCAAGATGCAGGACTTCCTCGGCAGAAACAGTCAGACCAGAAGCCTCTTTGCTAACGCCGATCTCAAGTTTGGCAAGATCCGCGGTGAGGACGGTAAGCAGGTAGAGCTTACCGACACCAACTACGTTCCTTTCCTTATGAGTCAGGACAGAAGAGTGCGTCAGGCCGCATTCCGCACGCTTTATAAGACATACGAGCAGTTTGGCAACACCTTTGCATCCCTTTATTCCAGCCACGTAAAGGAGAGAACCACTCTTGCAAAGGTCAGAAACTTCAAGAGTTCAATCGAGTCTTACACCTTCTATGATGAGGTAACACCCGTTATATACAACAACCTTATTTCCGCGGTTAACGGCGGACTTCAGCCTCTTTACGATTACTATGAGCTCAAAAGACGCGTGCTCGGTGTTGACAAGCTCCACCTTTACGACGTATACGCGCCCCTTATCTCCGAGCTTGACAAGAAGTATACCTATGAGGAGGCTGTTGAGGAGACACTCAAGGCGGTAGAGGTGTTCGGAGATGAGTATTACAACACTCTCAAGGCAGGCCTTACCGAGCGCGGATGGGTAGACGTATATCCCACAAAGGGTAAGAGAGGCGGAGCATTCTCCTCCGGCTGTCCCGGCACAGAGCCCTATATTCTTCTTAACTTCAACGGAACGTTCGATAACGTGTCCACTCTTGCTCACGAGGCAGGACATTCTATGCATTCCTACTTCTCAATCAAATACAACGAGCCTCACAATTCCAGCTACAGAATTTTCGTTGCAGAGGTAGCATCTACCGTTAACGAGCTACTTATGGCTCACAAAAAGCTTCGCGAGTCTGAGTCCGACATCGAAAAGATGTATATTCTCAACGAGCTTATGGAAACCTACAAGGGAACTCTTTACCGTCAGACTATGTTTGCAGAGTTTGAGAGAGATATCCACGCCCTCGTTGAAAAGGGTGAGCCCCTTACTGCCGAGGTCATCAACAAGAAGTATTACAAGCTCGTCAAGAGATACTTCGGCAAGGACGTTGCCGTTGACAAGCAGATCGCTTATGAGTGGATGAGAATTCCTCACTTCTACAACTGCTTCTACGTTTACAAGTACTCTACCTGCATTTCCGCGGCATCCGCGATAGTGAAGAGAATAGAGTCCGAGGGAGAAGCATACGTTTCTCAGTACATTGACTTCCTCAAGTGCGGTAACGCTAAGTCACCCCTTGACAGTCTTCTCGTTGCGGGCATAGATATGACTAAGCCCGAGGTAATTACCAGCGCGATCGATGACTTCGCTGACTGCGTACGTCAGTTCCGTGAGATATACGAGAGAAACAACTGATAAAGCATAATTTCAGACGAGGCATGGCTTAGGTCATAGCCTCGTTTGAAGCACAGTAAAGAAATATTAAAACAAGGCGGATCATATGAACGAAAAACAGACATTCGGCAGAAATAATTGGGTCATTCTGATACTGTTCGGTCTGGTAGGACAGATAGCATGGAGCGTTGAAAATATGTATTTCAACCTCTTTGTATTTGACACGGTAGCCCCCAATCTCGGTGCTATTACCTTAATGATACAGCTCAGCGGAGTTATGGCAACCGTAGCGACTCTTATCGCCGGGGCAATCTCCGACAACGTTGGAAACCGACGCAAATTCATCTCTATCGGATATGCTATATGGGGTGTGACCGTGGCGCTCTTCGGCTACCTCTCACCCGAGCTTGCCGTACGTATTTTCGGCGTGGGAATCGAGCAAGCGGTTACTATTACTCTCGCTGCGGTTATCATAGGTGACTGTGTTATGACACTATTCGGCTCGACCGCAAACGACGCCTGCTTTAACGCGTGGGTCACCGACAACACAAAGCCCTCCTTCCGCGGAACGGTTGAGGGCGTGCTCGCAATACTGCCCCTTATCGCTATGCTTATCGTAGCGGGCGGTTTCGGTATTCTCGTTGAGCTCTTCGGAGGATATTCCACCGTATTTCTTCTTCTCGGTATAGTTATATCGCTTTGCGGTATTGTAGGTATATTTATAATCAAGGACAGCGACAAGCTCGAGAAAAACGGAACTATCAGAGATATCTTCTACGGCTTCCGTCCCTCGGTAGTTAAGGAGAATAAGGGACTGTATGCGGCGCTTCTTGTAATTCTTGTATACGGCGTAGCGTGTCAGATATTTATGCCTTATCTCATAATTTATATGAAAACCTATCTCGGATTCTCCGTGATAGAATACAGTATTGTATTCGGAGTAGCTATTGCTCTCGGCGCAGTCATCAACGTCTTTCTTGGCAGACTCTCCGACAAAATGGATAAAAAGAGACTGCTCTACGTCGCGGCACCCATCATGGCAGCAGGACTCTTTGTTATGTATCTTGCCAAGGGAATGGGACACATAGCTACGATAATACTCTTCGGTGTTGCGGGCTTTGTGATGATCACGGGCTATATATTTGTCTCCGCACTTACAGGTGCTATCGTAAGAGATAACACGCCCCCCGAGTCTGCGGGTAAATTGCAGGGTGTAAGAATGGTATTCAGCGTTCTTATTCCTATGCTCGTAGGTCCTATGATAGGTAACGGAATAAACAAGCTGCGCAACGTTCGTCTCGAGAATGCCGGAGCTGACGCTATGACGACTGAATATATCCCTGCACCCGAAATATTCCTCGCGGCAGGTATACTTTCCTGTCTCCTTATAGGTTGCATATGGCTGCTTTGCCGTTGCGACAGCAAAAAAGAAAATGCGTAAAATTGACTTACACCTTCATACCACCGCCTCGGACGGCTCTGATACTCCGCGCGAGCTTCTCAGACTCGCCAAGGAGGTGGGACTGACGGTAATATCCGTCACAGACCACGATACTCTGGCAGGGTGTATCGAGGCTATAAACATACCCGAGTGTGGCGTAAAAGTCATCACGGGTATAGAGTTCTCCTGCCATCACTGTGGAGAGTGTGATTTTGACTGTCATATTCTCGGCTACGGATTTGATCCCGAGTCTCCCGAGCTTCTCGGTGCGATCGCCCACGGACGTGAAATGCGCCTTGCTAAGCTCGAGGCGCGTCTTGAATATCTTTATACTCGCTTTGGTATAAGATTTGACGGAGAAGAGCTTGAGTGGCTTCATTCACTCAACTCGGTCGCGAGACCTCATCTCGGCAGTCTTCTTGTAAAACGTGGAGTGGCAAAGGATATGGCAGAGGCTATGGACACCTATCTCAAGGGCGACGGATTCCCCGACGATAGGATAGACGCTGCTGAGGCAATCGACGCTATAGCTAAGGCGGGAGGCATATCCGTGTATGCGCATCCTCTCGGAGGAGAGAGGGAAAGGCGGCTTACAAGAGAGGAGCTCTCACCGAGAGTGGATGCTCTCCGTCGGCTTGGGCTCGGCGGACTTGAATGCTATTATTCAAGATATTCTTCGGAGGATTCCGCTCTTCTTTCGGAGCTTGCCGAGGAGAGAGGACTCTTAAAGTCGGCAGGCAGTGATTATCACGGCAAAAACAAAACCGTAGAGCTTGGAAGACTTTCGTCGGATTCTGACAGCGGATCTGTAGATGCGACTGTGCTTTCAGCTTTACCCGATATATATACTCTATGAAAGGAATTTTCAATGAAATATTGTAGAAATTGCGGAAACCCACTTGACGACAATGCAATCTTTTGTCCCAGGTGCGGAGCGCGTTCAAACGGAGACGGACCTAACGTCAACTTTGATATGTACGGCGGATACAACCCCGGATACAGTCCCGTTTACGATACACAGCCGAGTAGGGCTATTGCCGTACTGTCGTTCATATTCTGGCAGGTTGGTCTCATCATATGGTTCTTCTGCAGACGTACACGCCCAGGCAAGGCTGAGTCCGCTGTAAAGGGTGCGCTTAGCAGCGCTTGTGTATCTATGCCGCTGATCGGACTTGTGATCTGGCTCCTTTGGGGAAATGATCCCACTAAGCACGGCTATGCCAAGGTTGCGGGAATTTCCGCTCTTGTAGGCGCTGGAATTTATGCCCTATTTACTGTTTTGTCAATAGTTCTCGTACTGGCAGGACTTACCGATGCAGGCTTGTATTTTACCTTGCCCGTAGATTCGGCCGCTTCAATTTTCTTCAGATAAAATGAAAATAGGAAACGTCGAGGTACGTCACGGACTTTTTTTAGCTCCGATGGCAGGATTTTCCGACCGCGCCATGCGACGCGTGTGTCACGAAATGGGAGCTGAGTATTCGGTCAGCGAGATGATAAGCGCAAAGGCTGTTACCTTTGGTGATAAGAAGACTTTTTCTCTTGCGACAATAAAAGAGGATGAAGGGCCTGTGGCATTACAGATATTCGGCAGCGAGCCCGATGTTATAGGACGCGCAGCGGAGATACTTACACAAAAAGATTGGGCATCCTTTGGACTCGCTTCTCCTGTCGCGATAGATATCAATATGGGATGTCCCGTGCATAAGATATTTTCTAACGGAGAAGGATCTGCTCTGATGAGAGATCCCGAGCTTATATACAGAATAGTTCGCGCTGTAAAGGAGAGTACATATCTGCCTGTGACGGTAAAGCACCGTACGGGAGTTGACTCCTCTCACATAAACGCTGTGGAGTGCGCGCTTGCCGCTGAGGCGGGTGGAGCAGAGCTTATCACCGTACACGGCAGGACAAAGACGCAGATGTATTCCGGGGGCGTAGACCGAGAAACTATAAAAAAAGTAAAAAACAGTTTACATATACCTGTTATAGCCAACGGAGATATTCTCTCGGCTGATGATGCCATATCCATGCTTAAGGATACCGGAAGTGACGGAATAGCGATAGGGCGCGGTGCTGTGGGTAACCCTTTTATCTTCTCCGAGATCCGATCGGCGTTATGCGGCGAGTCTTTTACTCCCCCTACTCTTGAAGAAAAGGTGGACGTTGCCCTATGGCAGCTCAGACTTGCCATAGAGGACAAGGGTGAGGAAAAGGCTGTACCCGAGGCAAGAAAGCAGATAGCCTCATATTTACATTCATTCAGAGGCGCGGCGCAGATCCGCGCGAAAATTAACAGGGCGCTCACTTACGGTGAGATAGAGCAGATCTTCACCGAGGCGCTGAAAGAAGAAAATCAGTATTAAGGAGACCTTTCTATGTCGATTGCAATTATTACCGGTGCATCCGGAGGAATAGGCAGCGAGTTTGCTCGCCAACTCTCTAAGCTCGGGCTTATAGATGAATTCTGGTTTGTTGCCAGAAGTGAAAATAAAATGCAAGCTCTTGCCGAGGAGCTTGGTGTCAAGGCTAAGATCATAGGCGCAGATCTTACCTCAGAGGAGGGAATCAATAAGGTGCGCGAGGCACTCGAGACGGAAAAGCCCGAGGTGAAATTCCTGATCAACGCGTCGGGATTCGGCAACTTTGGAGCATTTGACGAGATCAGCGAGGACGAGGTCGTTAAAATGATCGATCTCAATGTTAAGGCTCTCGTGCTCCTTACTCATATGACTATACCTTATATGGAGCTCGGAGGAAGAATCATAGAGCTCGGAAGCGGATCTTGCTTCACGCCTCTTCCTTATTTCAATATTTATTCCTCCAGCAAGGTGTTCGTGCTTCACTACACAAAATCACTCAATCACGAATTGAAGAAATACGGTGTACGTGCGACCTGCTTCTGTCCCGGTTGGGTAGAGACCGAGTTCCTCGGCAAGTCCGTTGCTAACGGAAACACTCATCCGAAGGCTATGAAGCCTCTTCTCAGCTGTGAAAAGGTTGTCAAAAAGTGCATCAAAGCCTCCGTCAAGGGTAAGGCAATGTGCGTAACAAATTGGTATACAAAGCTTCAGCACACACTCTTTAAGCTTGTGCCCGACTGCATACTCACCAAGCTCTGGCTCGGTATGCTTGTAGGCGAGAGAAAAAGCGAAAAATACAAAGAGGAAAAGTAATGGCAAGAAGAAGTTTTAAGGCAGGAGCTTTGACAGCACCCTTGCCACCGGTAATGGTTACGGTCGGAGATATGGAGAACTCCAATATTATCACTATAGGCTGGACAGGTATACTTTCTACGATACCGCCGAGAACCTATATATCGGTAAGACCCGAGAGACATTCTTACGGTATTTTAAAAAGAACCAATGAGTTTGTTATAAATCTCACCACCGCAAAGCTTGCCAAAAAGGTAGACTACGCCGGTATATACACGGGCGCAAAGGTAGATAAGTTCAAGGAATGCGGCCTCACTAAAGCGGAGAGTAAGGAGGTATCCGCCCCTACTATCGCAGAGTGTCCGCTCTCTTTGGAGTGCAGAGTCGTTGAGGTTATTCCCATGGGAACTCACGACGTCTTTATCGCGGATATCGTAAGCGTTTCCTGTGATGAGAGCATTATTGATGAGAACGGAAAAATATGTTTTGACCGTGCCGGACTTCTTGCATATGCACACGGTGAGTATTATGCTCTCGGGGAGAAGGTTGGACGGTTTGGCTTCAGCACGAAAAAGCAGTCGGCAAAGAAGCCGCCGCAGAAAAACAAGGCTGTCGAAAACAAGCCTAAGAACACACCCGTGGCAAAGGAAACGGATATTCAGGAAAATAAAAAACGCCCCTTCTATCTCGATGCACCGAGAGGAAAGGGAAGTAAGCAAAAGGGAGGAAGAAAGGGTAGATGAAGCAGGATAATACCGAGCGCATAAGAGCGAGAATACTTGCCCTGATAGAATCTGAGTTTGAGAGTGATGCGGCGTTTGAGCGCGCGATGGGACTCGGAGACAAAACGGTAAACAACTGGAGACGCGCGAGATCATCGTCGTTTATGAAGATGCTCCCCCGTCTTTCGGAGGAGTTTAAGGTAAATATCGGTGAGCTTATGGATATGCCCTTGCGCCGTGATACATCGGAGCTCTCCGAGGAGGAGCTTCACTTACTGAAGCTTTACCGAAAATCACGCTCTATGCCGGAAAGCATGCGAGGCGCGCTTCGCGATACGCTTGAATCGACCATAAACCTTTATATAACCTCATACAACGAGGTCAAGAGCGCGGCAAAGCGTCGCGGGCCTAAGAAAAAGGGAGAATAAAGCCTTATATATTAAAACGAGCAGGAATAAAGAGACCTTTGCTGTCCTTTGTTCCTGCCCGTTTTTTTATTTATTTTTTATGCGCTGTCTGGTCACAGTAAATACATTTACCGTCCTTAAAGAGCTTTTTTATGCCTCGCTCCGTAAGGGTAAGACAATGTGGATTTCTGCACTCGAGCGTATCGTCCTCGAGTCCGTCATTCCGTCTGTCTTCTATACCCTTAGTGCCGAGCAGCTTGAGTATTATCGCCATTCTTATGTATCTGCCGTTTGCCGCCTGCTCGAAATAGTGAGCGCGGGGATCGTCATCTACGTCGACGTTGATCTCGTTCACTCTGGGGAGGGGATGAAGTATAGAAAGCGTGGGTTTTGCAAACTTTAGCTTACTTAAATTGAGTATATAGCTATCCTTCAGCTTTTCGTACTGTGCCTTATCATGGAATCTTTCCTCCTGCACTCTCGTCATGTAGAGAATGTCGAGAGAGGGGATAGCTTCCTCAAGGCTTTTGATCTCTACGTAGCTCGAGGTGTCCTTGGCGAGAAATTCATCCTTTACGTAATCGGGCAGAGCGAGCTCGTCGGGAGCGATGAGGACAAATTTCACGTTCTCATATCTCGACATAGCCGCGATAAGAGAGTGTACTGTTCTGCCGTACTTAAGATCACCGCAGATACCTACGGTGAGGTTATCAAGTCTGCCAAATTTACGCTTGATCGTGATGAGGTCGGTCATAGTCTGAGTAGGGTGGAAGTGACCGCCGTCACCTGCATTGATGATCGGAACGGTTGCTACTCTCGATGCCGCGATAGGCGCGCCCTCTTTAGGATGGCGCATAGCTATAATATCGGTGTATGCCGATACCATACGTACCGTATCCTGCACGGTCTCACCCTTGGATGTGGAAGAGGATGCCGCGTTGTCAAATCCGAGCACCTGTCCTCCGAGTGACATCATAGCAGAGGTGAAGGAAAGACGAGTTCTGGTTGACGGCTCAAAGAAGAGCGTGCCGAGAATCTTTCCGTGACATACGTCGCGGTATTTTTCGGGGTCGTCAATGATATCATTGGCAACCGCAATAAGCTCGTCTATTTCCTCTACCGAAAAATCAAGTATGTCTATAAGATTTCTCATTATGCTTTAGCTCCGTTCACCTCAAGGTATCTCTTGATGCGCTCCACGTTCTCACGGTTAGCCTCATCCTCCTCGAGATATTCGATAATATCGTACACGTCTACTACGGAATATACGGGGAATCCGAATTCCTCGCCTACCTCCGCCATAGCGGACTTATCGGTCTTTCCTTTTTCCTTGCGGTCTACCATAACGAAGGTAGCTACCACCTTTGTGTCCTTGAGAGAGGAGAGTATTTCCATGCTCTCGCGGATCGCAGTGCCTGCTGTGATAACGTCCTCAACGATTACGATATTCTCGCCTGCCTTTGGAGTGTATCCTACGAAGATACCGCCCTCACCGTGATCTTTCGCCTCTTTTCTGTTGAAGAAGAAGGGAAGATCGAGACCTTCCTTAGCAAGAGCAACCGCAGAGGATACCGCGATAGAGATGCCCTTGTATGCGGGACCGTAAAGAACCGCTCTTGTATCACCGAGCTTCTCCTTATACGCTCTTGCGTAGAACTCGCCGAGCTTGGAGATTTGCTCTCCGGTCTTGATATCGCCTGCATTGATGAAGTAAGGGATTTTTCTGCCGCTCTTTGCGGTGAAATCACCGAACTTGAGAACTCCTGCGCCCTCAAGGAACTTTATAAATTCTCTCTTGTAGCTTTCCATTTTTGTGTCTCCTTTGTAAATGATTTTACACGGGTGCGCCCAAACTGACGTCTGCCTGCGCGTCGTATTTCTTTACGTTTTCGTGCATCAGCTTTTCCGCCTCTGCGCGAATGATACTTTCCACCATGTCGGATGCAAGAGATATTCCGTCCTCGGAGAGGTGGATGGTGTCCTCGCAGATGTATTTGTACACGTTCTCCGACATAGGGGTGTACAGATCGTTAATCACGATTCCCATTTCCTTGAGCTTTGGCACGAGAGCTTCGTTATACGACTTGATAACGTCATTTCTATTGTGCTCGTTTTCTGGTCTTACGGGGGTTGTGGTTGCAAATATTACCGTTGTCGCTCTTTCCTTGAGAATCCTTGCTATGCGGAGCATGGTGTCAACATATACGTCTATGGGGGTGAATGCGCCGTCTCCGAAGAGATAGCAAACGTCCCAAAGTCCGTTGTTCCAATGTATAATGTCCGCGCCCTTCATACTGTCCTGCCAGTCCCACATACCTCTGAGGGTATACTGCGCAAAGCGGCAGTTGTCATTAGGTTGCCAAACCTCGAATTCACCGCTAAGACGCTCCGCAACGGGATTGCCGTAGCCTATCATTCGTATGGAATCACCGATAAGAACTATTTTCTTCATTGTATTATCCTATAAATTCACGGCAGCATCTTTCGTATGCGGCTACGGGATCTGCTGCTGCGGTTATGGGCCTTCCTACCACAATATAATCCGAGCCGAGCTTTTTAGCACCCTCGGGAGTGGTTACTCTTACCTGATCACCGACGTCTCCGTCAGCAAATCTTACGCCGGGAGTTACGGTTACGAAGCCATCACCGCATCTCTCGTGGACCTTGCCCGCCTCGAGAGGAGCGCATACTACACCGTCGAGTCCCGCTATCTTCGCATTGTGCGCATAGTGAAGCACGACCTGATCGATAGGCTCTTTAATGAGAAGATCGTTTTCCATTCTCTCCTGGCTTGTGGATGTGAGCTGAGTTACGGCGATAAGCAGGGGGCGTGTGCCGTCAGGACGGGTTAGTCCCTCAAGTGCGGCCTCCATCATAGCTACCGTGCCCGCCGCGTGGAGATTGGTCATATCGACGTCGAGTCTTGAGAGCACGGACATAGCCTTTTTAACGGTATTGGGAATATCATGGAGCTTAAGGTCGAGGAATATCTTGTGTCCGCGCGCCTTTATTTCCCTTACTATAGAAGGTCCTTCAGCATAGTAGAGCTCCATGCCTATCTTTACAAAGGGCTTCTTGCCCTCGAATTTATCAAGAAACTTAAAGGTTTCTTCGGCACTTGCAAAATCGCAAGCAATAATTACGTCTTTTCCCATCAGTGTGCGCCTCCTATAATTTCTTCAAGCGAATTGATTCTGTATTTTTCCATCACCCTTGGAAGATCGAGAATTATATCTCTTGCTGCGTAAGGGTTGACGAGATTTGCTGCGCCTACCTCAACCGCGGTAGCACCGGCGAGCATAAGCTCGATAACGTCCTCCGCTGTGGATACACCGCCCATTCCTACGATCGGAATTTTTATAGCGTCGTATACCTGGTATATCATTCTTACCGCCACGGGCTTGATAGCCGGACCCGAGAAGCCACCGGTCTTGTTGGCAAGTATCGGACGCTTGGATTTCAGATCTATCCTCATGCCCATAAGAGTGTTTATAAGGCTGATGCCGTCAGCACCGCCCGATTCACACGCCTTTGCTATAGATACGATATCGGTGACGTTTGGAGAAAGCTTAATGATTATCGGCTTTTTGGTAACCTCACGCACGGCACGTGTTACATTCTCCGCCATTTCGGGAGAAGTGCCGAAGCTCATTCCGCCGCCATGTACGTTAGGGCAGGATATGTTGATCTCAAACCAGCCGATGTCCTCTTGCGTGTCGAGTTTTCTTACTGTTTCTACGTATTCATCAAGCGAGAAGCCCGATACGTTAGCCATAGTCGGCTTTTTAAATACTTGTCTGAGCTTCGGGAGTTCAACCTCAATTACCTTGTCGACACCGGGATTCTGAAGTCCTACTGCATTGAGCATACCGGAGTCACATTCCGCAATTCGCGGTGTGGGGTTTCCAAATCGTGGCTCGAGCGTTGTCCCCTTGAAGGAGAGAGAGCCGAGGATGTTTATATCGTAGAGCTCTGCAAATTCATAACCGAAGCCAAACGTGCCGCTCGCGGGTATAATCGGATTATCGAGTTCGATACCGCAGAGTGTGACCTTGGTGTTTACCATATTATCTCCTCCTTTTCAAGCACGGGGCCGTCACGGCAGATTCTCTTGTTGCCGTATTTTGTCTTGCAGGTACAGCCCATACAAGCACCGAAGCCGCAGCCCATTCGCTCCTCAAAGCTAAACTGACCGCTGCTTACGGTCTTATCGTACACAGCCTTGAGCATCGGCTCAGGGCCGCAGGTGTAGAAGTAGGTGTAGTCGAGTCCGTCAAAGGCGTCGGTTACAAAGCCGCGTATTCCATAAGAGCCGTCGACAGTTGTTACGATCACCTTTACGCCGAGAGCTTCGAATTCTTCCTTAAAGAACACCTCGTCCGCCTTACCGAAGCCCAGAATGACCGTAGGGTGCTTTCCCTCTTTTACAAGAAGCTTGGCAAGATAGTACATGGGTGGCACTCCGGCGCCTCCGCCTATAAGCAGAGGTCTGTCTCCGGATTTAGTAAGATCGTAGCCGTTGCCGAGACCTGTGAGGGTGAGCCACTTTTCGCCTACGGGAGTGCTCGCCATTTTTTCTGTTCCTACACCGACAGCCTTGTATATAACGGTGAGTTTGTCGCCTTCCACGTCACACACGGATATAGGTCTTCTGAGATAGAGTCCGTCAAGCTTTATGTTGACAAACTGTCCCGAGGCCTTGATATCCGATGTGTCGCCCTCAAGCACAGAAAGGTAGGTGCCCTTGGCGATTTTTCTATTTTCTGTCAGAGTAAAATATGTGTCTTTCATTTTCTCTCCTTAGCTGTCTATCGTGGAGATGGTGATAGTAATGTCCTCAAGCACGTCGAGAAGAACTCTTACCGTGTCAAGAGAGGTGAACATCGTCGTATTTGTTTCTACCGCAAGGCGTCTGATCTCATAGCCGTCCTTCTGAGAGGCTGTGGAGTCGAGCTTTGAGGTGTTGATAACGTACGCTATGTGTCCCTGTCTTATTGAATTGGGAATGTCGTCTGAGCCGGAGCTGATCTTGTTCTTGATCCTGGTTCTGATTCCGTTCTCCTTGAGGAACATCGCAGTTCCGCGAGTAGCCTCTATATTGAAGCCGAGATTGTAGAATCTTCTGATGAGGGGCAGAGCTTCTTCCTTGTCGGAGTCTGCGAGGGTTACAAGCACCGTGCCGTAGTTCTGTACGGTCATTCCGGATGCCTGAAGCGCCTTGTAGAATGCACGGTAAAGGTTATCGTCGTAACCGATAGCCTCACCGGTAGACTTCATTTCGGGAGAGAGGTAGGCGTCGATACCGTTGATCTTCTTGAATGAGAATACGGGAACCTTGCAGTACCATCTCTTCTTCTCCTCGGGATATATATCGAAGATGCCGAGCTCCTTAAGGGACTTTCCGAGAATAACCTCGGTGGCTATGTCGGCAAGACTGTAGCCTGTAGCCTTGGAGAGGAAGGGAACGGTTCTCGAGGAACGGGGATTTACCTCGATGATATATACGTCTTCCTTGTCGTCAACGATGAACTGGATATTGAAGAGACCTACGATGCCTATGCCGAGGCCGAGAGCCTTGGAATAAGAGAGTATCTTGCCCTTTACCTTATTTGAGATGGAGAATGCGGGATACACGCTGATAGAGTCGCCTGAGTGTACACCCGTGCGCTCTACAAGCTCCATAATACCTGCTACAAAAACGTCGCGTCCGTCACAGATCGCATCTACCTCAACCTCTTTGCCCTGAATATAGTGGTCTACGAGTACCGGCTTATCTTCATCGATCTCAACGGCGGTCTTGAGGTAGTTTCTGAGCTGCTCCTCGTTTCCGACGAGCTGCATTGCGCGTCCGCCGAGAACGAAGCTGGGACGTACGAGCACGGGATATCCGACTTCCTTTGCGACTCTCACGCCGTCCTCAATCTTGGTAACTGCCTGTCCCTTGGGCTGAGGGATACCGAGCTCCTCGAGTATTTTCTCAAAGGTGTCGCGGTTTTCCGCTCTGTCGATAGCCTCGCAATCCGTACCTATTATCTTTACGCCGCGCTTTGCGAGAGGCTCAGCGAGGTTGATAGCGGTCTGTCCGCCAAGAGAAGCTATGACACCGTCTGGCTTTTCAAAATCAACGATATTCATAACGTCCTCTACCGTTAGGGGCTCAAAATAGAGCTTGTCCGCGGTGGTATAGTCTGTGGATACCGTTTCGGGATTGTTGTTTATTATTATTGCTTCATATCCGGAATTGCGGATAGTGTTTACTGCATGAACTGTGGAATAGTCGAACTCGACACCCTGACCGATACGGATAGGACCTGCTCCGAGAACGAGAACCTTTTTTCTGTTTGTGAGTACCGACTGATTATCACCCGTGTACGAGGAGTAGAAGTAGGGGATATACGCACCTGCGTGCGCGGTATCTACCATACGGAAGTTAGGAACTATACCGTTTTCCTTTCTTATCTCTGCTACGTCGATTTCGCTAAGCTTCCAGAGCTTTGCCACGTACTTATCCGAGAAGCCAATGACCTTAGCACGTCTTAACACGTCTGCGGACTTAACGTTAGCCTTAAGCTCCGCTTCCATATCGGTGATCTTTTTAAAGGACTCGAGGAAGTACTCGGTAATTGCGGTGATCTTGTGAAGCTCCTCGGTAGTATGTCCGCGGCGTAGAAGCTCTGCGATACCGAATGCGTTGTCATCGTGGAATTCCTTGATGTATTCGAGAATCGCACCGTCAGACTGCCCGTCAAACTTGCTCATATGAAGATGGCAGATGCCTATTTCGAGAGAGCGTACGGATTTGAGAATACATTCCTCAAGGTTAGAACCGATTCCCATACATTCGCCGGTAGCCTTCATCTGAGTGCCGAGCTTATTGGGAACGGAGGTGAATTTGTCAAAGGGGAAACGAGGGAACTTTGCTACGATATAGTCGAGTCTCGGCTCGTTTATAGCAGGAGCTCCGGATACCTCGATCTCGTCAAGAGTCATACCTACCGCAATCTTTGCGGTAACTCTCGCGATGGGGAAGCCCGATGCCTTGGAAGCAAGTGCTGATGAACGGGAAACTCTCGGATTCACCTCTATGAGATAGTATTCCGAGGAGTTGGGGTTGAGCGCGAACTGTACGTTGCAGCCGCCCTCTATCTTAAGCTCGCGGATAAGCTTGATAGCCGAATCGTTGAGCATTTTTTCATCTTCCTTTGAGAGGGTGAGAATGGGGGCTACGACCATGGAGTCACCTGTGTGAACGCCTACGGGATCGATATTCTCCATACCGCAGATGGTGATAGCGTTGTCGTCTCCGTCACGCATAACCTCAAACTCAATCTCCTTGAAGCCCTTAACGCTCTTCTCTACGAGAACCTGATTTACAGGGGATGCCGCAAGTGCTCCGATAGCGAGCTCACGGAGCTCGTCCTCGTTATAAGCGAATCCGCCGCCTGTACCTCCGAGCGTGAATGCCGGGCGCAGAACTACGGGGTAACCGATCTTCTCGGCTGCGCTGACAGCCTCATCGACCGTATTTGCAATATCGGAGGGGATTACGGGCTCTCCGATGGATTCGCACAGCTCCTTGAAGAGCTCTCTGTCCTCAGCTCTCTCGATACTCTCGCTGGACGTACCGAGAAGCTCGACGCCGCTCTCCTTGAGAATACCCTTCTTTTCAAGAAGCATAGCAAGGTTAAGGCCGGTCTGTCCGCCGATGCCGGGAACTATCGCGTCGGGTCTTTCATATCTTATGATCTTCGCTACGTACTCGAGCGTGAGAGGCTCCATATATACCTTGTCAGCTACGGTAGTATCGGTCATAATGGTCGCCGGATTTGAGTTGACGAGAATGACCTCGTATCCCTCCTCCTTTAGCGCAAGACACGCCTGAGTTCCTGCATAATCGAATTCAGCGGCTTGTCCTATTACGATAGGACCTGATCCGATGATCATAATTCTCTTCAAGTCTTTTCTCTTTGCCATATTATATATCCTCCGAATTATTAACGTTTGAGGTGAGCTTTTCGCTCGCGTATGCTATCTTGCCGTTATATACCGTGGCAAGGCATTTTCCGAATACACGCACTCCCGCAAAGGGTGTGCTTCTTCCCATAGAGAGAAACTCCTCCGGATCTATGCTGTATTCCTCACTAAGATCAAATACGGTAAAGCCCGCATCGGTTGTAATACCGAATCTTTCTCTCGGTTTTACAGACATCAGAGCTACGAGCTCTGCAAGTGAAAGAACTCCCGGCTTTACAAGGTAGGTGTACATGACCGGAAAAGCGGTCTCTATTCCAACGACACCCATATTACTCTTCTCGAGTCCTCGCGACTTTTCCTCAGTGCTGTGCGGAGCGTGATCGGTGGCTATCATATCCACCGTGCCGTCCTTTATTCCCTCGATTAGCGCGTCGCGGTCTGCGGCACTTCTTATGGGGGGATTCATTTTGAAGCGTCCGTCCTCGCCGATGTCAAGATCGGTCATAGTGAGGTAGTGCGGTGCTGTCTCACATGTGACGTCAATTCCCTCGGACTTTGCTTTTCTTATTATTTCCACACTCTCCTTGGCGGAAACGTGGCATACATGATACTTACAACCGACGTTTTTTACAAGCTCGAGGTCCCTGGCTATCTGAGCAAACTCACTCTCTGAGCATATTCCTCTGTGTCCGTGCGCTCTTGCGTATTCTCCGTCGTGTATATAGCCGCCGCGGAGCAGGGAGTTATCCTCGCAGTGCGCCACTATCATTTTACCGAGCGAACGAGCCTTTTCCATAGCCCTTCGCATAAGCTCATCGGTCTGTACGCCCTTGCCGTCGTCTGAGAAGCCTATAACTTCATCCGCCATATTCTCCATATCGGATAGCTCTTCTCCGAGCTGCCCCTTCGTTATCGTTCCGTAGGGGAATACCGCAATTTTTGCATCGCGATCGATTATTTCGGTCTGAATTCTGAGATTCTCTGCGCTGTCCGGTGTCGGATTAAGATTCGGCATAGTACATACGGCGGTATATCCACCGTGAGCTGCCGCCGCCGAGCCGGATGCTATGGTCTCTTTATAAGAAAAACCCGGCTCTCTGAAATGTACGTGCACATCACAGAAACCGGGAAAAATAGCAATATTATCAAAAACGGGACAATCAATACGGGATACGTCACCTATAAAAATAGAAAGGGAAGCGCCGTCAAGAAGCATAGTCTGCTTTTTGAATTCGCCGTTTACATATACGTTAGCGTTCTTAAACAAAGCCTTCATAGTGCACTCACCTCACAAAATCTTTTCTATTTATTTTATCATACGTACGCGCGTTTTGTCAAGTGCTAATAACGGCAAAAAAACGTAATATATCAAGCGCATATTTGTACAATTTCAAAAAAACGAATGCGTTATTGCTTTTTCTCCGCCTTTGTGGTAAAATGGTGATTGAAATCAGATATAGGAGGCCGAATATGCTGTACAATAATTTTTCGTCATATCTGAAGACAAAATACGGCGGCAGAATATCAAAAATATGTATCGACGGCGGATTCGGCTGTCCTAACCGCGACGGTACGTGCGGCATGGGCGGATGTATTTACTGCGGTGAGAGGGGCGCGGGAGAGCATATAGATCCGACTTTGAGCATACGCGATCAGGTCAGCTCGGCGCTTGCCGCAGATCAACGGAGTCGCGGATTTATAGCATATTTCCAGAATTTTACCAACACGTACGCGCCGATTAATATATTAAAGGAAAGATACGACAGCGCGCTTATCAGCGACAGGATAGTAGCTCTTGCTATAGGCACGCGTCCGGATTGCATAGACGATGAGATAGCTACTCTTCTGGCATCATACAGCGACCGTGTGGATGTTTGGGTCGAGCTCGGTCTGCAGAGCGCATCCGATAGGACGGCAGAGCTTATCAACAGAGGGTATAAAACAGAGGTCTACCGACGCGCAGCAGACATTTTAAAGTCACACGGTATACCGTTTGTCACGCATATGATAATCGGACTTCCGGGTGAAAATGAGACAGATATCGAGAACACTGTGAGTCTGATAAACGAGTCTGCGTGGGGAATTAAAATACACTCCATATACGTTATGGAGGGCACTCGTTTAGCCGAGATGTACAGAGACGGAGAGTATATACCTCCGTCGCGTGAGGAATATGTCAGACTTGCCGCAAAGACGATCGCGAGTCTGCGCGAGGATATGATAGTACACCGTATAACGGGGGATTGCCCCGACGGTATGCTCGTGGCTCCGGAGTGGAACAGGGATAAAAGTGGGATAATTGAAGAGATAAGAAAGACACTCGAGAGGGATGGGCTGCGCCAAGGCTCTCTCGTATGTAAATAACAGAGAAAAAAGAACAAGCCGACTACCCGTGATGAGTAATCGGCTTGTTTTTGTATTTAATTCATTAAAATTTTATATTAGCTCTCTCCGCCGCTTTCCTGAGCCTGGGAGTAGGATGCGTAGTAAGAAAGAAGTGCATCGTTGATTTCCTTTTCGGTAATCTCACCCTCGTGGTCACCGTAGTTTTCGGCAATATAATCAACCATGTTTTCCCTAACGCTCTCATCAATATTAATATCGTTCTCTTCAAGAGCCTTGTCAAGGTCGGCCTGTACTGCTTCCTTGTATTCTTCTTCGGTCTCAAAGTCGGATTTATTGTGAGAAAGAGCATCGGTTACACCGCCCTTTACACTCTCGTAGAGTGCATCTGCCTCTTCATCAAAGTTTTCGGAACCGTGCATAACCGAAAGTGATATCTTGGTGAAAGAGGTAACGATAGGCTGTGATCTTTCGTACTCGTTAAGACGCGCGAGAATTAGGTCTGCGCTCGTCTTACCGCTCTCGTCCTTATCGGTGAGAAGATCTCTCATGACGTCGTGCTCACTGTTGTTGAAGGAGTCCCAAAGGTTTCTGTCACACATGATGAAGTAAACGTCAACTACTACATCGAGGTCCTCGTCAATCGTTTCCTCTGTGCTGGTAGCAAACATATGCATAGCGTCATCTACGAGCGCGTCTGTTGCTCCTGTGAGTCCGTGAGGTATCTTATCCTCAAGCATAGCCGTTGACATACCTCTCATTACGTCGGCAACGAGCTTACCTACGAGATCGTCATCTCCGATGTCTGCGACGATTTTGTCAATAGCTGCTCTCTCGTCCTCGTCAGGGTGCTTCCAATCAAATTCACCGTCTGCAAGGGGTACTACGTCTGCGGCAATCTTGATAACGCCGACACACTTCTCACCCATATACATCTTCTCGCCGTCAATGGTAACGGTGATCATATCCTTGTAGAGATCTCCGCCGCCCAGCTTGTTAACAAGCTCGAACATAGGATTGCTCGCGAGGTCGTCTATAAGATTAGCATAAGCGTTGTAAATGTAGGTGTTGGGCTCTTCCGTATCTTCGATAAGAGGAGCTCTTGCCTCTGTCGCAACGTTGCAAAGTCCCGCGATGGGGAATATCATTACAGCCGCGATTATAACTCCCTGTGCAAGTCCTACTGCAGCACCGAATACGGTAGAGAAGAAGCCCTTGCCATAGCTGATAGCACCTGTGAGTCCCGCAAGGAGAGTGTAGATCACGAATGAAACTACCTTAAGTATGTGGAAAATAAGAATGAAGAGTAAGGGAGATGCCACTACGGTAACTATCATCATAGCAAAGATAGTTGCGGTTTTTGAATCAACCTCCGAGAGAATCATTCTTACCGCTTCAGGCATCGAGCCTACAATGTCGGGGGAGAAACTGTCGAGCACCTGATCGATGGTGTCAGCGCCTCCGTTTGTAGCACTTGCCGAAACATCAATTATAAAGCCGGATAACCACTTCACCGCAAGGAGCGAGAGCACTGCAGACGCGCCTACCGTGAAAAGTCTGATTACCGATTTGGAAAAACCTCTTTTCGCACCGAAGAATAAGCCGAGCAAGGCATAAATTGCAACCAGCGCGAACAGACCTATCGAAATATATGAGCCGATATTGCCTTTTGCTATAGCGGCGTTTATATAATCGAGAATAAACATAGCACGGTCCTTTCAAAATTAGTATAGTAATATAATGATACTATATTTTAAGCGTAAAGTCAAGAGATTTATTGATTTTGTGCGCATTTTTATTTATAACGCGGATTTGCCGTGTCGGAATAAAGAAAAAAGCGGGCAATTTTATTGCCCACCAAAAATAATTTTACCACAGATCAACATCCTTGTCAATAGATTTTCGGATATTTGAAAGCCGTTGTATACATATTTTACACTTTGTACATAACTTATAAAAAAATCAAATAAATTTCAAAAAAAGTGTTTACAATTCACAAAATATATGCTATAATGATAGTGCAAGAGGGGGAACACCCCGATACAATCTGATATTATCTTTGATATCGTGGGCACGGTGGGATTCCTCGTTTTGTATTCCACACGAAAGGAAGCTCTCAGTCGAGAGCTGGTAAGACGGTATGAAGATTACGATTTACGGAAAACAGATGACGGTCCGTGATTCACTCAAGGTTGCGGTTGAAAAGAAGCTTCTGAAGTTTGATAAATTCTTCGGAGAAGACACCGAGGCCTTTGTAACCTGTAAGGTTAGAAAAGGAGTGAAAATAATCGAAATTACCGTAAACTACGGAGGTACGACCTTCAGATGCGAAGAGGAGAGCGATACCTTCATTACGGCTCTTGATAGGGCGGTCGAGGGCCTCGAAAGACAGATCAGAAAGAATAAGACCAGACTTGAAAAAAGAGTCAAAACAAACGCCTTTGTTATTACCGAGGAGGATGACGACGAGTATGTTGAGGAGGGGGACTTTGAGATCAGAGTCAAGACCTTCCCATTCAAGCCGATGACGGCAGAGGAAGCAATTCTGCAGATGAATCTTATCGGTCATTCCTTCTATGCTTTTACAGATGCCGATACCGGGGAGGTATGCGTTGTGTATAAGCGTAAGGAAGGCAGCTACGGTCTTATCGTTCCGGAGAGGTAACCTTGAAAAAACTTTTGAAACACCGGGAATGATGCCCCGGAGAAAGGCGGGCTAAACCAATGTTCTGAACTTCTACCCGTGACGTTATATTATGTCACCCGTTGTTATTCACCACATAGGAAACCCAAAAAACAATACCGCAAATATATTTTCACAGCATTATATAGATTTCGGTAAACGGAGTTAATTTTATGGACCGAAAATAAGACATCGCCCATAAGAAAGGGCTCGTGTTGTGTTAAAGTCGCGTAAGGTATAGGTTGGGCAGATTGCGGCAGCCCGTTTCCCGGACAGAAGCCGGCGGTAATCTGCAGGTAGGACCTGATGCTAAACGCGGAAGAGGCAGTAAGCAATTCGGATATCTATCTTAGTGAAGGATAGTTTCCGTCGATAAATAAAAGGTATAAGCCAATGTACGATTGAGGTAATGCGTGTTGAGTATTATAGTAACACGTTGTAATTTGAAATCTACAATTGAATAAAAGTGAAGCACAATCTTTATTAAGATTGATAAAAGGGTCGCCCGTTATGAGCGACCCTTGTTTTATTTTGCCTTAGCCGGCATCTTGCCGGGATTCTTTTTCGGTACGGGCTTCTTTGTGACCCTCTTTTTTGCCGCAGAGCTTCTGCCGGACTGAGAGGAGTGGATCTGTTGCTTTTTCTTGCCGATGCCTATCTTTTCGGCAACAAGTCTTCCGGCGGATTCGCGTGCTTCCGTCCTGGTAGCTCCTGTTCCTATAGCTGATTCACCGGCAAAGTAACATTCTACCGCATACTCGGTTTTTTGTCCGTTGCGCCTTTCTCCGAGATCCTTGAAGGCGGGGGAGGACTTCTTGTTAGACGTAGCGTAGTTTTTTAATAGCACCGCTGAGGATGTCTGCTTTGTCACCTTAGCTGCAGTAGCTGAGCTCTCTGCCACTTTTGCAGTGATGTTTTCCGCTGTATTTGCTACGGGCACGCTCTCATCCTTTTTGTTCTTAGTTGCCGGTTTATCCTCATTTTTGACAACTTTATTTTGCAAATTCTGCTCATTATGAGCCATAAGCACCTTTAAGGCATCCTCTGCCGCCGCCGCATCTGCCAGCTTGAAATTCTTGCCGATGCCACGTCCTACAAGCTTGTCGCCAATGTAGCATGCTCGCATATACGTTTTCTTGTGATCGGGGCCGTCTTCGGAGATGGTCTCATATCTTGGTGGAGGCAGCCTTCGCTTTTTATCCGCGCACCACTCCTGCAGGGCGTTCTTTGCGCTTTGAGCTATTTTCTGTCTGCTTGTATAGACCGACATATCGAGCATTCCCGATACCGCATCTATGACCGCGCGTATGCTCATGTCAGAATCAATGAATATTGCGCCGACAATGCTTTCGAACAGGTCTTCCATTACAGACGGCTCGTTTTGTATGCCGAGCTTTGCGTCTCCCTCACCCATAAGCAGATGCTTTTCAAGGCCGAGTGCCTTCATACTCTTTGACAGATTCTGCTTATCCGAGAGCTTGGATTTGATATTGGAGAAATCTCCTTCGCCAAGCTCGGTCTTGATGCCGTGCTCGTACCGTTCGGTGCATTCCTTAAGAAGAAATGAGATAATAGACAGAGACAGGACTCCGTCACCGAAAAATTCGAGCACCTCATTGGAGTGATACTTGACCTTTACGCTCGGGTTGATCTCGTTACAAAAGCTCGTTCTTGTAAACGCCTGTATCAGAAGAGATTTATCCTTAAAGGTGTAATTGATCTTTTTCTCAATTTCCTTTACGTTGAGTTCGCTTGCCTTTTTCATACCGTTCCTTTCGTTTTTTAATACGCTAATATTATACACATCGGTATCCCGTATGTCAAGTAATGCGCGAAATAAAAACCTCTCTATGCGCGCTAAAAGGTTGACAAAATATATTTTTGGTGATATTATATAATAGCTATAATATGCGCCAACGTGCGCAAGAGTTACGAAAAGGAATAAATATGTCTGAATTAACCTCACAGATTAAAAGAAGGCGTACCTTCGCCATCATATCTCACCCCGACGCGGGTAAAACGACTCTTACCGAAAAGTTTCTCCTTTACGGAGGGGCGATCCAGTCCGCAGGCTCGGTAAAAGGAAAGCAGTCGGACAAGCATGCGGTATCCGACTGGATGGATATCGAGAAGCAGAGAGGTATATCCATTACCTCGTCGGTTCTTCAGTTTGAATATGACGGATATTGCATAAACATACTTGATACACCCGGTCACCAGGATTTCTCCGAGGACACCTACCGTACGCTTATGGCAGCTGACAGCGCGGTCATGGTAATAGACGCGGCAAAGGGTATCGAGCCCCAGACCAGAAAGCTCTTTAAGGTCTGCGCTATGCGTGACATTCCGATCTTCACATTTATAAACAAGCTTGACCGAGAGGCGAGAGATCCTTTCGATCTTCTTGACGAGCTCGAGAGAGAATTCGGAATCAACACATATCCTATGAACTGGCCAATCGGATGCGGTCAGAAGTTCAAGGGCGTGTATGACAGAGAGGCAAGACAGATACTCTCCTTTGACAACGCGCACCGCGGACGTGAGCTTATACACGGGATCAAGTGCGAAATATCGGATACGGAAAAACTGGATGAGCTTATAGGTGAGTCGCTCCGCGAGGAGCTTGTAGAGCAGGTTGAGCTTATTGATGGTGCAAGTGCCGACTTTGATCTCGATGCTATCAGACACGGTAAGCTCTCTCCCGTATTCTTCGGCTCTGCTCTCAACAACTTCGGTATAGAGCCGTTCCTTGAGCACTTCCTCAAGATGACCACCTCGCCGCTTCCCCGTGTGGCAGAGGGGAGGGAGATCGATCCGTTTGACGAGAACTTCACCGCTTTTGTGTTCAAAATACAGGCTAACATGAACAAGGCGCACCGAGACAGAATTGCCTTCATGCGTATTTGCTCCGGCAAATTTGAGCGCGGTAAGGATTACTATCACGTTCAGGGAAATAAATCATTCAGACTTTCTCAGCCTCAGCAGATGATGGCTGACGAGAGAGCAGTCATAGACGAAGCCTATGCGGGTGATATTATCGGAGTTTTTGACCCCGGTATCTTCTCCATAGGCGATACGATATGCGAGAAGGGTGAGAAGGTAAAATTCGAGGGTATCCCCACCTTTGCTCCCGAGCACTTTGCGATGGTTGAGCAGGTTGACTCAATGAAGCGTAAGCAGTTTGCAAAGGGTATGAACCAGATCGCTCAAGAGGGTGCGATACAGATATTCTTTGAGCCTAACTCAGGTCTTGAAAGAGTTATCGTCGGAGTAGTCGGTGTGCTTCAGTTTGAGGTGCTCGAGCACAGACTCAAGAGCGAATATGGCTGTGATCTTCGCCGTACGAATCTTGCGTATCAGCAGATAAGATGGATAGAGAACGAGGGACTCGACCCCAAGACACTCAAGCTTTCTCACGACACAAAATGTGTCACCGATTTCAGAGGAAAGAACCTTCTGCTCTTCACGAGTGAGTGGAGTATCCGCTGGGTGCTTGAGGATAATCCTCATCTCAAACTTGCGGAATTCAGCAAGAATGAGGTTTAATTCAAACAAAAGTTGTCAAAAAAGACATTAACCATATCGAAAGCAAGGAGCTTGACCGATGAGAATGAGAAAAAAGAAGCACGGTGAGGAGAGACTCACGCGATGCTCCGAGTATTTATATAACCATGAGGGGGCGCCGCTTACCTCTCCGTCTGAGGCGGTTTTCGGTGAGGATAGACCCGTATATCTCGAAATAGGTGCGGGAAAGGGCGGATTTGCCGTTGGTATGACCGCACAGCATCCGGACGTGGCTTACTTTGCTATGGAAAAGGTTACAGATTGTGTGGTCCTTGCGGCAGAAAGAGCTAAGGATGCGGGTACGGATAAGCTCAGATTTATCATAGATACCGCGGACAACCTTACTAAAATTTTCGCAAAGGGGAGTGTCGATGCGATCTTCCTTAATTTCTCAGACCCTTGGAGTAAGAAGGGATATGCCAAGCGCAGACTCACACATGCACGCTATTTGGCGGTATATATGGAGCTGCTGAAGGATGGCGGTATCCTTCGCTTCAAGACCGATAACGTCGGACTGTTCGATTTTTCTCTTGAGCAATTAGCCGAGGTGGGACTTCCGCTTAACAAAATTACTCGTGACCTGCACGCGTCCGAATGGAACGAGGGCAACGTAGTCACCGAGTACGAGGCGGCATTTTCGTCTCAGGGTGTTAAAATCAATATGGTTGAGGTGGTGAAGCCTTCCGGATTCTCACTGCCTATTCCTGACGATCTGAAGGCGGACAGAATTACTTATTTCACGAAAACAGGGAACTGATATGTACATTGAAGATAAGGACATCCACAAGGGTCACAGAGCCAGGATGAAGAGCAAGCTCGAAAACTACGGCATGTGTATATTCGATACCTATGAGCTACTCGAAATGCTGCTTTACTACGTGATACCTTATAAGGATACAAACCCAATAGCCAAGCGTTTGCTTGCCACATTCGGCTCGCTTGACGGAGTTTTGAATGCCGCGATTTCCGAGCTTGCCGAGGTTGACGGAATAGGTGATAGATGCGCTGAGTTCATTTCTTTGGCTGGTCGTGCTGTAGTAGAGGATATCGCGCTTGAGCATAGGTGTGCTGTGCGCATTTTCAACGATTATAACGACACGGGTCGCTTCCTTACCTCTTATTTTGAGGAAAACGGCGGCACTGCATGTATGCTGTTGCTTGACAGTGCTATGCGACTGATCGAGGTGGCGGACATTCCTGTCGAGGACTTCGGTTCTGCTGCTGTAAAGCCGAGATACTTCGTTGATGCCGCAATTTCATCGGGAGCATCCGTGGTTATTATTGCTCACAGAACTCACAGTCTGCTGTATTTCTCCGACGCGGCTATCGCTACGGATAAGCTTATAAAATCCGAGCTCTCAAATATCGGCGTAACAGTAGCCGAGCATTACATTGTAAGCGGTAAGGATTATTCCGGACTCAGACCGAACTTCGCTTTCGGGGCATCCGATTGCACTCCGGAGCTGAAGATGTTTTACGAGAGTGTTCCCGAGCATCTGGGAGGTTATCATGAGAAATAAACTTGGACTTCCCGATATGCTCACGTTTGATACAAGATCCTCATTCGAGAAGCTTCTCGCCTTTCATTTGGGAAATGAAAAGAGCAGGGAATGCATGGACAAGCTTCTCGGCAGATATGGCTCACTTTCCACCGTGTTCTCCGCAAGCGAGGATGAAATATGCCGCGTTGCCGGAGTCGGTATGAGCACAGCTCTTTTGATAAAGCTCGTTGCTTACGTCAATTCGCGAAGAATAACCGATAAGTTTGAGTTCGGACGTGTTCACACGGAGCTTGAGTTGCGTGAATACATTGGCGCACTGTTTCTCGGCACGTCCGTGGAGAGCGTGTACGTGATATTGCTTGACAATAACGGCAGGACAGTACATGCCGAGCATGTAAGCGACGGTATCGTAAATGCTTCGGACGTGTTACCGAGAAAAATACTTGAATGTGCCAAGAAGAGAAAGGCAACTCAGATCATAGTAGCTCACAGTCACCCAAAGGGGACGGTTTCTCCTTCAAAGGACGACATAATTACCACGGGTCGGCTGATAAATATGTTTTCAAGTGTAGGAGTTAAGCTCCGCGCACACTATATAGTCAGCGACGGTGAGATCGGCAAAGTAGATCTCGATATGCTCTACGGCTCGGATTTCCGCTCCTGATTTTGACCCTGAGAAAGGAGATATATGGGTATTTTTGCACCTTATCTCGGCACTGTTGTGAATTTTGCCGTTGTGTTAGTTGCCGGAACTGTCGGCGCTCTGATTAAGAAAGGGTTACCTAAGAGATTTTCCGAGAGCATTATGAATGCTATGGCGATTTGCGTCATTTACATAGGAATATCCGGAGTTCTCGAGGCGGCGCCGGATACGTCGGCTAACGCTCCGCTTCTTTCTCCCGGACTTTTTAAGATATTAGTTATGACGCTTTCCATGGCGATAGGCACGGCAATAGGTGAGCTTATCGACTTTGAAAAATGGATAAATAAGCTTGGGGATTTTGCTTCCAAGAAGCTCGGAAGACTTGGAGAAAAGGATAATTTTGCAAAGGGATTTGTTTCCTGCAGTATTCTCTTTTGTGTCGGAGCTATGACTGTTAACGGTGCGATAGAGAGTGCATCGGGCGACCATCAGCTCCTTTTAACCAAATCCTTGATAGACGGCGTTTCCGTGCTTGTTATGTCATCGACTCTCGGTATCGGGTGCGCCTTCTCGGCGTTCTTTATCCTTCTGTATCAAGGTGCGCTGACACTCCTTGCCACGTTGCTTTTGGATGCGGTATCTCTGGCGACTCTGACTTATATGTCCGTTACGGGCTCTCTTATAGTTGTCCTGATCGGTACTAATGTGCTCGGTGTAACAAAGGTGCGTACCGCAAATATGGTACCGGCGATGTTCGTGGCTGTCGGTGTTGAGGCACTTTTGAATTTGATTTTTTAAATTTATGTAAATCTTAATTTACAAAACGAGGTATAAACAGTGAATATTATAACAGGTGGCGAATTTGTAGGCGAGAGAGCTTTGTTCGGTTCGCTTGATCTGAAAATAGAAAATGCGAGCTTCCACAGTGGCGAGTCGCCTCTCAAGGAAAGCCGCAATATAGATCTCGAAGGATGCGAGTTCGGGTGGAAATATCCGCTTTGGTACTGCAAGGACGTGAGAGCGTATGATACGGTATTAAACGAATCTGCGCGCTCGGGAATATGGTACACCGAGGAGATTGAAATGGATAGGTGCGTGATAGCCGCTCCCAAGACATTCAGACGCTCACGCGGTATCCGACTTCGCAACGTTAATATACCCAATGCGGAGGAGACAATGTGGAATTGCTCTGATATTGAGCTCTTTGGAATATCTGTCAAGGGTGATTACTTTGGATTCGGCTCTGAAAACATTATCGCTGAGGATATTGATATTGACGGAAACTATGTTTTCGACGGAGGAAAAAACATCACCGTCAGAAACTCTAAGCTTATATCCAAGGACGCGTTCTGGAATTGCGAGAATGTCTTGGTTGAAAACTGCTTGATAGTAGGTGAATATCTCGGTTGGAATTCCAAGAATGTTACCTTCATAAACTGTACTATAGAATCTAATCAGGGCATGTGCTATATGGATAACGTGACGCTCCGCGATTGCAAGCTTGTAAACACCGATCTTTGCTTCGAGTATTGCACCGTTGATGCGGAAATAATTTCTCACGTTGACAGTGTGAAGAACCCCATATCCGGCAGGATCGTGGCTGACAGCATAGGTGAAATAATACACGATCCCTCCAAAGTGGACGTTACAAAAACCGTAATAACGGAGGTAAAGCGAGATGTATGATTTTAACAAGCTTACCGATAGGTCGGGAACGCTTTCATATAAGTGGGATGTAAGACCGGGCGAGCTTCCTATGTGGGTTGCCGATATGGACTTCGAGGTAGCACCTCCGATACAATGTGCGATAAGTGAAAGAAGTGAGCACGGCATTTTCGGATATACCATGATACCCGATGAGTTCTTCTCGGCTGTGTCAAAGTATTGGGGCAGACGTCACGGATACGAGATTCCGACGGAGCATATGGTGTATTCAAACGGTGTTGTCGCGGCCATCTCATCTATCGTAAGAAAACTTACCACTCCTGCGGAAAATGTTCTTATCCAAGCACCCGTGTATAACATTTTCTACAATTCTATCCTGAATAACGGCCGTAATGTTATCTCAAGCGATCTTGTTTACGACGGCTCGGGATACTCGATCGATTTTGACGATCTTGAGGAAAAGCTTGCGCTTCCTCAGACGAGCCTGATGATACTTTGCAATCCTCACAACCCTGTCGGTAGGGTATGGACCGCGAATGAACTTGCCAAGATAGGCGATTTGTGTCACAAGCACGGAGTTACCGTACTTTCGGACGAGATACACTGCGATATAACCGATCCGCACTCCGCAGGATATACACCGTTTGCATCTGTAAACGAGGTGTGCAGACATATATCCGTTACCGCTGTTGCATCCTCCAAGACCTTCAATATCGCGGGACTGCAGTCCGCCTGCCTGTTTGCGGAGGATCCCGTACTCAGACATAAGGTATGGAGAGGTGTGAATACCGATGAAGTCGGAGAGCCGAATGCTTTTTCTGTATCGGCGAATATAGCTGCGTTTACCGAGTGTGATGCTTGGGTGGATGAGATGCTTGAATACGTATTTGAGAATAAGCGTATTGCCTGTGACTTTATAAACAGGAATATAGAAGGAATGAAGGCGTCCTTCTCGGAGGCTACCTATCTTTTGTGGATAGATATTTCCGGTATAGCTGATGACTCTGTCGATTTTTGCCATAAGCTCCGCGAGAGCACCGGCCTTTATCTTTGCGACGGTGCAGAGTACGGAGAGAGCGGCAGATGCTTTGTCAGAATGAATCTCGCTACTCAGAGGTCGCGAGTTCTCGACGGCCTTGAGCGTCTTAAACGCGGAGCGGAAGAATATTCAAAAATGTAAAAAAAGATGATATAACGATTTACAAGAGATGGGAGATATTCGCTCCCATCTCTTTGTTGTATAACGAAAACCACGCGATAGTCGCGTGGTTCAAAAGAGGTTAACCGATGAGAAAAATCCTCCGTTTGTGATATAATTAGAATTGACCTGCCAGTCGAAACTAAAAAAACACAAACGGAGGATTATCTATGAAAAA
>JAFVYL010000014.1 GCA_017508665.1 Clostridia bacterium
AGATATTTCCGATACCACCCCCGAAGAAAACGATCCCAACCATACTCATAGCTATAGTGAGGATTGGAAGCAGACCGCCGATGAGCATTACAAGGAATGTGCTTGCGGCGCAAAGCAATATAAGGGCGCACATATTGATTCCAATGCCAATGGCTCTTGCGACGTTTGCGGATATGTAATTACTGAAAGCAACGACGGTGAGCTCGGCACAGGTGCGATCATCGGTATCGTTATTGGCTCCGTAGCAGTAGCCGGTATTGGCGGCTTCGCGCTTCTTTGGTTTGTTATTAAGAAGAAAACTTGGGCTGACCTTTTGGCAGTATTCAAGAAGAAATAATAGGCGTTAAATAATATCCCCTTGTCCTTCGGGGCAAGGGGAATAGCTAAAGGAGAAAACAATATGAAAACAAGAAATCGAATTTTAGGCATACTGCTCGTGACGATCATGGTTCTTGCTATCGTTCCGTTTTCTGCGATGACGGTCTTCGCTGACAGCGGATATACGGTAACGTTGTACGCAAATGATGGACAAGGCACACAAGAGCAGATAGAAAATGTTTCGGGACTTTATGTTCTGCCCGAGTGCAGCTTTACAGCTCCCCCTGAAATGACTTTTTTGGCGTGGGCGATCGGTAGCCAAAGCGGTGAGCAAAAGCAACCCGGCGCGGCAATCAACATAACCGAGGATACTTTGATCGTTGCCATTTGGACTGAATCCGCATCCATTTATGAAACTCGTCCTGATGGCGGTGTGACTTCTGTAAACGGAACGTTTGATATTCGTTATCGTCTTACGTTGCAGCCCGAAACGATGTTCCTTGAATTTTATAACGATTATCAGGGCATATGGGCCGAAAAATATATGCTTGCAACAATACCTGCGTATGAGGGTGCGCTAACTCACTTTAGCGTTCCTACCATCCATAAGGATAGCGAGGAAACAATTAAATTCCGCTTGTGTGCAAGCAAAAACGGCATCGATTACTACAGTAATGAATTCGTTGTCAAGTATACAAATAACCGTTTTACATCAGAACCGAATGATACAATGCTATCTCCCGGTGCGGAATATGATGTAACATACGCCATGAGCTTCACACCGTCCGACGTATCTCTTGAGTTTAAGGACGGAAATACATGGAAGCGTTATTCCAATGCAACCGCCACCGGAGTATCCATATCGGGTGGAGATGGCGAACAAACATTGCTTTTCAGAATCAAAGCAATCGCCGACGGTGAGGCATATTACAGCCGTGAATTTACTGTCAGATGGGCAAACATCACTGAAGTTTCTACGTTTAACGAGCTTCTTAATGCAGTTAACTCGGATAAAACGTATATCAAGTTGACAAATGATATTGAGGATATTGTTCCCAATGATGAGCTTCCCACAAAGCACCGCCTTGTTTTTGACGGCGGAGTAGATTCTATTCTTGATTTGAACGGCTACGAATTAAAGGTGCTCAATCATTCCAACGAATTCTTCTCTGGTGATTTTGCTTTGATTGAGGTATCAAATGATTCGAGCCTTGAAATTAAGGACGGAGATATTTTCTTTGATAATTACTTTGCGAAAGCCGACCGTCAATCCAAAGGTAATGTTGCCGTAAAGGATAGCTCTACCTTTGTTGCCACGCACGTTAATATGAAAAACGCATACACGGGCACGGTGGTATATGCGGGCGGCACTTCAACCGTTACGCTTGACGGTGGAGAATACACCGTTCAAAATGGTTTTGCTCTTTATTTAGAAGCTCAAGCAGCTCTGACGCTTGACGGAGGTGTTTATATTCACACTGTTATGGGAGACAGTACATCTACCGCACACGTGGACGGTTACGGTGCGCTTTATTCTGAAAGCACTGGAGAGCTTACCATAAATAACGCTTTCTTCAAATCGGGCGTACAGATAAACAGCTCTCAGGCAGATGCATTTTCTATTGCTACGCATGAGGTTACTATTAACGGAAAGGTATTGACCGAGGATATTTTCGTAGGAACAAGCTACGAAGCAAATCAACAGAATAAAGAATATTTTTGGTATTCATATAGTCAATGGGCACTTTATAAAACCGAAAACTCACTGTTTTCAAATCCCATCCGTGTTATTTCCTATGAAAAGAAATATCCCATAACGATTGAATCCGGAGTTGCTATGTTCGGCGGTGTTCCCGTAACTGAGGCAAGCTACGGACAGGAAATTACCGTAGTTGCCAATACTCCCGAAGAAGGAATGGAGTTCGTTCGTTGGGGTGCATCCGGAGGCGTGCTTACTGACGATTATAACGCATCGACTACTTTCACCATGCCTGCATCCCCCGTAAATCTCACGGCTTACTATGGCAATGAGAGTGTAAAAAGCGTTAACGCTACTGTGGGCGAGATAATTCCCGGAGAAAAGGCATACGATACCGAAATCACCTTGGAAAACGGAGTGATCCTCCAAGACTTTGAATGGCGCGAGGAATCCTACTTTATGGGAGAGGATGATATCTTCAAGGCAGGCAAAACCTACACGTTAAAGATTCTTGTGTACCCTCCGAATGAGCATAAATTTGATAACTCTGTAACTGCTACAGTTAACGGAAACAGCGCTACGGTTAACGGAAATACGCAATACGTATATATTGATTATACGTTTACCGCAACACCTTCCGCAGGATTCAGCATTGTATATGACATAAACAATTCTCAGCTTGGAGTTGGTGGAAAGCTTGTGCTTGATACAGCCTTGATGGCTACTCAGAGTGCGGAATTTAAAGCAGCACTTGATGCAGATAAGGTAACCTATCAATGGTACAGAAACGGTGAGGCTGTCGAGGGCGCAACAAACGCGGTTTATAACTTTACCGCACAGGATGCAGAAGGTAGATTTTACGTAATTGTAACGGCAGACGGCAAGACCAACTACGGTCATAACGTTTCTTGCAGCAGCAATCTTTATCAGATATATTTGAACGCAGGCGATATAATTGCAGGCGGAAAGGCTCCGCAGATAACCGCGGCTACCCCCGGAATTTCTATCGACGTTGATACGATGGTTATCTATGAGATACTCGGAGAAAATTCCTACAGCAATCCGAAAAATGTTGCAAATGCCATTTTAGTACCCGGTAAGAACTACCTGTTGGTTGGTAAGATCATAGCGCAGGATGGCATCAGCGTGGCTAACGGTGCAAACGTTTATGTAAATGACGAGATGATGCAGGACAAGCTTGATACAGGACGCTTCTTCTATGAATTTAGCGTTCCCGAGGCAGATTATCCCGTATATTATACCGAAAACGGTGAGATCGGCATCGGTGTGACGCTTACCGTTGACATTGAGAAGATGTGCAACGAAAGCGGTACCTTCAAGAATGCTTACGATAAAGCAAACCCCACTTATCAAACCGTTTTCTATCAGTGGTACAAGAACGGTGAGGCTATCAATGGTGCAACAAAAGATTCATATACTGTTAAATCTACCGATAAGAATAGCTTGATTCACTGTCAGGTAACTCTCGTTGACGGAAAATTTGGCATTGGTGAACAGTATGTGATCACCAACGTTATCACGGTTCTTAACGTTCAAATGCCTTATCCGAAGGCTGGGGAAACAAGAATTGAGAAGAGTGACGTTTCCGTTGACGGAGCAACCGTATCGGGTATTATGTGGTGGCCCAAGGAAACGCAGGTGGAAATGCAGGGTTACGATAAGTATGTCGAAGGCGTTGTATATGAGGTTTACATACTGTTCTCTCCGAAGGATACTTTTGTTTTTGCCGACCAAGCTAATCGAACCGTTTATATATACGGTACAGAAGCTACTTACAATAGCGGCTATGCTTACATAGGTGAGGTTACTGCAATCCATACGCATCAGTACAGCGATGAGGTTTGGGCATATGACGACGAAGGCGGACACTGGATGCCTTGTATCGTGCCGAGTTGTCCTGATCCCAATGAAGATTACGTAGGATACGTTTTCCATTGGGGCGGAGATGCAACCTGTCATACCGCAGGTGTATGCGGTCAGTGTGGCGCAGAATATTACGCTGAACATGATTTTTCAGTTCCCGATTATCAATATCTTGACGATATGAAATGCGCAACCTACTGTGCAAACTGTGACAAAATAGCTAGCTGGAGCTATCATACGGGCGGTGTGTCCGACTGTCAGCACAAGTCGGTATGCGAGATATGCAATCACGAATACGGAAATCTTGCACCTTGTTCCGGCGGTGTAGCAACGCATACATCAAAGGCAATCTGTGCAACCTGCGGAAACGAATACGGTGAGGTTCTTCAGGACGAATGCAGCGGTGTTCTTGAAAGCGGTCAAGGCGCAACCTGCACTGTTGACGGTTGGAAGGACTACTACCGCTGCGAATGTGGAAAATATTACGAGGATGCAAATTGTCAAACACCGATCAATGACCTTGCGGCTTGGAAAGTAGGCGACGGTAAGATAACAGCGGCACATACAGGAACGCCCGAATGGACTAAAACGTCAGCTACGCACGAAAAGAAATATACTTGCTGTGGAGAGGCAGTTGTAGAGGAAGAAGCTCACGAATGGAACAACGGCACTTGCTCTGAATGTGAATACGTTTGCTTGCATACAAGCGTAGCCGTAACGAAGAAAGACGGTCAGGATGAAACGTGTACTGTTGACGGTTGGAATGACTATTACCAATGTGCTTGCGGCAAATACTTCGCAGATGAAGCACGCACTACACCTATTTCTGACCTTGAAGCGTGGAAAGTAAACGATGGTAAGATAGCAGCTGAACACAAATACGGCGATTTAGTTTCCGAAGATCCTGTCGTTCATACACCAACTCAACTTGAAGCAGGTATGCGCGCACATTATAAGTGTTCTGTTTGTCAGGAATACTTTGATGAAAATAAGAATCCTACAACTGAAGGTGCTTTGATAATCCCTGCGCCCGAACATTCTTACGGTGATTGGATCAAGGACAACGAAAAGCACTGGAAGGTTTGCTCTTGCGGATTAAAGTCAAGTGAAAATACGCACCAATATGATGATAATTCCGATATGATCTGTAACGATTGCGGCTATGATAGAACCGTACCGCATACTTGCGGAAGTGCAACGAAGCAAGACGGCCAAGGCGCAACCTGTACCGTAAACGGTTGGATAGATTGTTACAAGTGTTCTTGCGGCAAGCTCTACACCGAAGCGGCTTGTACAAACGAGATTGCTTCTCTTGAAGAATGGAAGAACGGTGCGGGAAAGATTGTTGCAAGTCATAGCTATGGCGATCTTGTTGCAAAGGAAGATGCAACTTGCTCGCAGGCAGGTATGCAGGCACACTTTGAATGTTCCGTATGCCATACGCTGTTCGATGCAGATAAGGCAGTTAAGACCGAGAATGAGTTAACGATTGCTATTGATGCAAACGCTCACACCTACGGTGCTTGGACTTCCAACGGCGACGGAACGCATACGAGAGTATGTAGCTTGAACGCTGAGCATAAGGAGAACGGCAACTGTGCAGGCGGTACAGCAACTTGTATCGAAAAGGCAGTATGCGCGACCTGTAACACCGCATACGGCAACACAACAGATGAACACTCCTACGGAGCATGGACTTCTAACGGCGACGGAACGCATACGAGAGTATGTAGCTTGAACGCTGAGCATAAGGAGAACGGCAACTGCGCAGGCGGTACTGCTACGTGTACCGAAAAGGCAGTATGCACGACCTGTAACACCGCATATGGCAACATCGCAGCTCATACCGATAGCGATAGCAACGGTAAGTGCGACGCTTGTGAATATCAGATGAGCACAACCCCCAATAATCCTAACAATACGCCCGACAACCCGAATAACACTCCCGATGATCCGAGAGAGGATAAGGACGGACTCGGCGCAGGCGCAATTGTTGGTATCGTGATCGGCTCTGTTGCAGTAGCCGGTACCGGCGGCTTCGCTCTCTTCTGGTTTGTTATCAAGAAAAAGAGCTTTGCGGATCTTAAAGGATCGGTAAAAAAACTGTTCAGAAAAAAGAAGTCTCTTGGCTCTGAGCCGGACTCTACAGATAATAATGCATAATAAAAAAGGCGAGCCGCAGAAATGCGGCTCGCTCAATTTATTTGATTAAATGCTAACTGTTTTTGTCAAAAACGCTGTAAAACAGAGCTTTTTGGCTTAGCCATTACAGCAGCAACAGAAAACTACGATAATAGCAAGGATGATGATCCAGGTGCAGTTATCGTCAAAGAGATGGCAAAGGCAGTTGTTATTCATAGTATGTTCCTCCGATGTATGTTTGCGACTTTACGTCGCTCATTTTCATATTATGCACCGGAGAAAAATATGTGAAAGGCAACTGACTTTATTCCGAGGAAAAATCACTTTCCCAAGAGATGCTCATCTAAGATATAAGTATCTGTTATGTATTCGCCCTCGTTCTTGATGCCATCGACACCGCTTGCCGAGCAGTCTTTAAGGCAGGATGCATCTATATCACACGCCAGATATGCTACGCCGAATCTTAATCCGGGATAACCGCTCTTTTTTATAGTGGAATTAAAGCTAAGCCCTATTCCTCCGGTGCTTATATAGCATTTTTCCATAAATAGACCATATCTGTTTAGACCGACCAATCCCGAAATACATATACGAAGACTGGTGGTTGATTTTGCATTAGAGTCAAAATTGATCTCGTGAAGCTCAGCATAGGAGTTCTCTATTGTCAGACCGTCACACTCTCCGGCGAGTCCTCCGATAGATGCGGAGATACAGTATAGGGAAGCGTATACGTTGATCTTTGCACCCGAATTCTCCTGTTCGAAATGACTATTGGTTATTTTTCCGCCTGCATATCCAACCATACCGCCAACACACAGGGTACTGTCATCACCTGTACATTCTACCTGATAAAGATCATTTTCAAACAGGGTGACAGATGAGTCCTTTATCTCTACTGAGGTACCGTATCCAAGCATTCCTCCGATAGCCGTTTTTCTCGCGCAGAAGACATTGAAGTTTATATTCTCTACCGTGCAGCTGTCGATCAACAGATCGCAGGAATCGCCTGCACATCCTACCAGTCCTCCGAGATTGAGCGGAGCTATTAAGTATACATCCGCATCAACAGAGAGAACTTTTACGTTCTTGATAGTAACGTTGCCTGTGCCGATGGTCTTGTTTGCTAAAGCACCTATATTTCTTTGAATGTCTGATTCTACTTTCAAGGTAGCGCTGAGCGTAGATGATATGGACAGATTTTCTACCGTTGCATTCTCAAGCGTATCGAATAGTGCTGATTTTAGATTGGTTATTGAATGTCCGCCGCCGTCAAATACTCCCGAGAAGCCGGTGATCATAGGAGTATCGTCAGTGGCGTTGTATTCAATGTCGGCTACCAGTCGGTATTTACCTTCCTTGTCATATCCGTCCTTGAATATTTCCTCAAAGTCGGTTTTGCTTCTTATGATGCGATAGCCGTCCTCACTATAGTCAAGACTTAAAAATTTTGGGTAAAGATCTACGTTCCCTGAACATCCGACACTATACGATTTAATGGCAATGCCGTACAGATTTTCATTCGCATACCAACCGAGGAATTCACGGTCTGCCATTTCGGGATCGTGTAAAATAACTTGATCATCTATAGTGTACGTAGTAACGTTACTTGGATTGTTGATTGCCCCCTCGGGCAGATGGTAGGTGATCGTATAATTCTCAATTGAGAATTTCGGATATACTGTTATATCTCCGGTGGAGCCTTTTTCAATTTTAGTGATCCTGTTGGTAAAGTTTTCGTCTGTATACCAGCCTTCGAATTTGTATCCTCGCTTCGCAGCTATAGGGAAGGTTACTTCGGTTTCTATGTTGTAATCTCCCACCGGACCCTTTCCGTAATAGGAAATCCCCTCTTCGCCGGTGACGTATGTTATGCGATAGTTGCGTAGGTAGGATGTTGCAGTTACCGTTGTATCACAGCCGGGCATTTCGAAGGAGTCAAAGAATGTTGTATGTCCGTACTCCATGTAGCAGCTGTATCCGGGATCCAGTTCCTTGGTAACTACTACTGTTTCGCCTTTGCGGTAGGTCGTTTTTTCGGTGCTTATCTTGACGTGGTCGTCGCCAATAAGAGTTACGGTGTACTCATTCGTATCACAACCCGTAATAAGAAGACAGGTGAAAACTGTCAAGACAAGCATAACCGTGTAGAGTAAAACGCGTTTTTTTGCCATTTTAAATCCTCCTTAGTAAATAAAAACAAGGCCTGCCTATTTAATCATTTGGCAAGCCTTGGTAGCGTGTATTATTTGTGTGCGGTCACGCAAGGGGATTGCCGTTACCGTCAAAGAGCGGAAGCTTTTCGAGGAAGATAATATCGTTTCTGTCCGCTGCTTCACCCTCGGCGAGAACGGTCATTTTACCTACGATATTGCCGCCTGCCTGCTCTACGAGATTCTCAAGAGAGAGCAGAGAGCCGCCGGTGGAGATTACGTCGTCGACTATAAGTACCTTTTTGCCTTTTAAGTATTCGGCATCCTCACCGTCAATGTACAGAGTCTGCTTTGCGGCGGTTGTGATGGACTGAGTTTCGCACTTAACAACGTCCTTCATGTAGAGCTTAACCGACTTTCTTGCCAAGACGTAACGGTTCTTGCCGGAAAGACGGCACATCTCATATGCGAGCGGAATTCCCTTGGACTCCGCGGTAATGATCACGTCGTGCTCGGGAGCTTTTGCGATAAGGTCTGTAGCGCATCTCTCGGTGAGCTCAACGTCGCCAAACATAATGAAAGCTCCGATATAGAGATTCTCGCCGATGGGGCAGAGGGGAAGATCTCTTTCAATCCCCGCAACCTTAAGTCTGTATACCATATTGATAATCCTCCGAGGAAATATATTTACAGATACAGTATACTACAGATTTTGGGATTTTTCAATAGTTTTACCAAAATAACCTTGGTTTAAAGATAAAAATCATGACCTCCTATCGTGTAAGCGTATTCTCTCGACCTCACTATCCAGTTTGATTCGGCGGTTTTTGGATTGAGGAAGAAAAGAGCGTTGTCCGAGAGTGACGTGCCCTCAAGACAGATTTTTGCCGCCAACGTCGCTGTGTATGTCGGATTTTTGTATATGCTTCCGTCAAGTATGGGGCTGAACTGTACACCGTATTTTCTGTCGAAGATTACACCATATATGGTGTTCGGGTACAGGGAAGATTTCACACGGTTCATTATTACGTCACCTACAGCTATCTGACCGATGAGCGACTCGCCGCCACTCTCCGCGCTGATTATTTTTGAGAGCCAGTACACCTCGTCCTCTCGGTAGAATTTTGATGCGTGGGTGAGGGGCGTGTAGCGTCCTGATATGCTTACCTGACTGTTTGTGTGGGATTTTATCTCTACTCCCATAGCCTTTGTCAGAGTTTGCGCGGGTATATACATTTTGCCGTTACTCATCATTACGTTAGGGGAGAATGCAAACAGGGGGCGGTCGTTGGCATACGTTACAAATCCTCCGTCTGTTGCCGTGAGGTATAGGCCGCTCATTGACAGCGTTGCGGTCTTGGTAGATGAATTGTAGTTTAGCTTTGCGTTGCCGAGCGATTCGGCAAATGCACCTAAAGGCAGATATAGGATACCGTTCATCATCATAGCAGGCTCTGAGAGCTTCTTGCCGTTTACGGTCACAGTACGCTGAGGGAACTTCCATAAGTGCCTTGATGCGATGCCGGGGAGCTTATATTCAATTTTTCCGGTTTCAAGGTTTATGTATCCTCCGTGATCTATCTCTGAGTGCCCCTCAAGCCTACCTCCGTTTGCCGCGGCGGGTACAGCTGCAGATACGCCGAGTGTCAGGACGAGCGCACCTCCTATGATCGAGGATTTGAGCCTCGTTTGGTCAGTCTTTCGTTTAGTCATATTTTCTTCTCCTTTCATACTATCCCGATATTTTCTACCGCGGTGGGAAAAGGCCACCCGGCTGAGGAATAGTACGTCTATATTCTACCATAACCGCCATACCGCTTTCAATGATAAATGTATGGAAGTGGGGGGATCATCTGCCATAAAAGCAGGGATAAAACAAAAATGGTCATCAGCGCCATTTGACACTAATAACCGATTTGCATCTGAAAATGACAATAAATGATTACATAAATGAGAATAACAAAGCGTAATATAGTAAATTAATGCGAACGATGTCTGCGGTGAAGGGGGAAACAATGATGAGAACCCTTTTTCGAGATATTACACCGCGAACGGGTCTGTTGTGACAAAGTCTCAGCAAAACAAGCGAGCCCACGGAGTGTTAGTCCATAGGCTCTGCTTTTATGAGTCTAATATGTTGTATGTATTTCTCAACGTTAATGGAAGAGAGCACTTGCTTAATTTATTTGCTATGCTTTTCGATGTAATGCTTATACCAGTATGCAGAATCCTTAGGTATTCTTTGCATGGTTTCGTAATCGGTATAAACTATTCCAAAACGTGGCACGTACCCTTTTGCCCACTCGAAATTGTCCATAAATGACCAGAGAAAATAGCCTCTTATATCTACTCCCTCATCCGATGCACGTTCAAGCTCGGTAAGATAAGATGACAGAAAGTCAATACGACCTACATCGTGTATTTTCCCGTCGGCTGTAAGCTCGTCCTGCATTGCTGCACCGTTTTCGGAAATATAGAATGGTAGGTTATAACGCTCGGTTAGGAAGCGCGGTCCCCAATATAAGCTTTTTGGAGTTATGGGCCATCCCATAGACGTCCGAGGAGAGTCTTCGGGATGTTCATCCGTGATGTATCCGCCGCTTTTGTCTGCCCGTATCTCATGACCGTGATATATGTTTTGCGCATAAAAATCAATAGGCTGATTTATAAGTTTTAGATCTTCGTCGGTGATTTCGGGCAGATAGTCGTGATACATTTTTAGACCATCCTCCGGATACCTACCTAACACAACCGGATCGCTCCACCAGGTAACGTTCCATAAAACGTTTTTTGAAAGTTCAGGACAGTCGAAAAACGCTTTTTTCGCCGCCTTGATATCCTCGGGAGAGTCTGTCGCGGGGTAGTGGGCGTTATAGGTAGGTGCATATCCTATTTTTATATCGCGTTTTGTCGCTTTACGCATGGCTATCACAGCTGATCCGTGTGCCTTCAGGACATTGTGAGCCATTTGGAAAGCATCCTTGTAAGGAACGCTAATACCGGGGGCGTGTGAAGCTTTAAGGTACCCCAGACCTATGAAGCACTGTGGCTCGTTAAAAGTTATAAAGTGTGTTACCCTGTCTGAGTAAAGTTCTACAATCTTTGCCGCATAATTACTGAACCACTCCACCGATTCGTCGTTGAGCCAGCCTCCTTTTTTGTAAAGCGCATAGGGGTAATCCCAATGAAAAAGAGTGACATACGGTTCGATTCCATAGGCGAGAAGTTCATCGATAAGCTCGGAATAAAAACGAACTCCGTCCTCGTTGATTCTACCTACACCGTCAGGAAAAATTCGGCTCCAGCTGATTGAGAAACGGTAGGAATTTATTCCGAGCGAGTGCATCAGCTTTACGTCCTCTCTGAAGAGGTGGTAGTGGTCGCAGGCAACATCGGAATTTTTGCCGTCTTCAATTCTGCCCGGCTCGTGGGAGTAAATGTCCCAAATGTTGAGTCCTTTTCCACCGTCGAGATATGCGCCTTCTATTTGCTGCGATGCGGTAGCAACACCCCACGCAAAATTCTTTCTGAAACTCATAGTCAAACAGCCTTTCCAAATGTTAATTGATGTACTAACCATATTGTACTATGGATTTAAGGGAAAATCAATATAATTTCATCGAAAAAGTAAAAAGAGAATATAATTGAACGATTGATTGACATCTCAACTTAAAAAAGCTCCGTCTTACAAGCTTTCCGCCGGGTGAGATTCCTCGTACAAGTCACCACGACAAAAAAACACCACCCAAAAGGGTGGTGTCGTTCTTACTCAAAATCTCTCGGGCATCGAGCCGTCGAGATTTTGTACGGGAATTTGCCTTGTCTTACGAGGTCTCCGCAGGAGACGACAAGGCAATGTTACGAACCCATATCCGAACGCTTTGCGTTCGAGTGGGTCGATCCCGACGGAGTCGCAGCAAAACAAAAAGGACACCCTCGAGGGATGTCCTTTTGTTTTGGTGACTCGTACGGGAATCGAACCCATGTTTTCAGCGTGAGAGGCTAACGTCTTAACCGCTTGACCAACGAGCCGTTGCTTGTTTGCTTGACTATTATAGCAGATAAAAGTGCGTTTGTCAATAGAAAAATTCAAAAAAGTTGAAAATATTTTTGTTGCCGAGATTTCTATGTAAAAAGGAAGAAAAACTGCATAACCGTAGAGCGTAAGACTATACATCAGACGGCACACCCCCTGAGTATCGTAATTATGCATTCGCATTATTCGTGAGTGACGGTGAGCTCTTATAATCCGGGGTTTTAAGTCAGGATCTTAAGTTGGAGCGCGTACTCGGATTCGGAAGAGAAAGTGCACGCCTTTTTTTAGTAACACACAGCAAAGTGCGTTTGGAGTTAAAGAAGATAATATGTGATAAATAACCCAACAATGTAAATTATAATTGTCAAAATACGCCTTATTTGGCAAATATTAACTAATATTCCTCTAAAGCACTTTACAAAAAATGCCTGCAAAATCATTATTTTTCCTCGATTTTGCGTTTTTTTCATTCAATTTTACCGGCCGATGTGCGCGTGCATACGGTATTAATTAAAATGTTTGGTATTTAATGGCAAAAAAGTCGGCAAAGTTGACAAAACAAATAAATTACGTTTGTATAATGGGGAGAAAAGTGACGAAAAGAAAGATAAAATGTTGACATGTTCGGCAGGAAGGTATATACTATAGTATAACTTTTTTATTTACGTGTGCGTGTGTACGCACATCGGAGGCAATATGTTGATTGAAATTAAGGACTTAGCAAAAAAGTACAATTCGAGAGCAGACTATACCGTATCGGGCATAAGCATTTTTGGCGATGCCGGTGAGATTATTGGTATTTTAGGACACAACGGTGCGGGTAAGTCCACCACGATCAAGTGTATCACAGGTATGCATCCTTACGAAGCGGGTGAGGTCATAATAGCGGGACACGATCTCGAAAAGGATTCTATCGAGGCCAAAAAGAACTTTGGTTACATCGCAGACGAGCACGTCCTCTTTGAGAGAATGACGGGCTATGAGTATATCAACTTTATGGCTGATATCTACGGAGTTGAAATTGCCGATAGGGAAGAGCGCCTTGCCAGATATCAAGAGCTGTTTGCGCTTGGTGATTCTATATACAATCCCATATCCTCATACTCCCACGGTATGAAGCAGAAGGTCTCCTTTATGGCGGCCCTTATACATAACCCCAAGGTGCTTATCGTTGACGAGCCCATGGTAGGACTTGATCCCTATACCGCAAACTCGGTAAAGCTCTTCTTTAAGCAGCATGCCGCAGACGGTAATCTCGTCCTCTTCTCGTCTCATAACCTCGACGTCGTATCAAAGCTCTGCAACAGAGTTTACATCATCGACCAGGGTAAGATCCTTGAGGAAATAGACGTTGCCGAGTTCAAGGCATCCGGACGTGACCTTGAGGAATACTTCCTTAACATCACACAGAGAGTAGCAAAGGTTGTAGGTGCTAAGGAAAATGGATAATTTCAAGATACTTTTTAAGCACGAGCTTAAAATGCGCTTCCCCTTGAAGCCGCAGAAGGGGAAGAAGATAGATATTCTCGGAACGCTTCTCTCGTTGCTTATGATAACTCTTATTGCGGTCGTGTTCGTAAAGCTGCTCTCTACTGTAGCGTCAAACTACACGTTAGTCAGAGTAAACAAGGTTTACGATCCTCTTATGCGTACGAAGGAGCTGCTCAACGTATGCTATATGGCGGTGATAATAGCTCTTGTCATCGCCGGCCTTGAGAATATGCGCAAGACTCTTACAGATACCAAGTATAAGTCTATACTTCTCAGAATGCCCGTGAAGCATCAGACCATATTTGCAAGTAAGCTCGCTACACTTCTCATATCCAACTACATTCTCGCATTTCTTCTTATGGCCGCGGTCAGCCTTATCTTCTATATCTCCGTTTCCGAGCTTACACCTCTGTTCTGGTTTATGACGGTGATAGTCTGGCTGCTTATGCCAATGGCGGCGTTTCTTATCGCAACGCTTCTTCTCGTTCCTTATATAAAGCTGGTAGAATTTCTCTCTCACAAATATATACTGACTCTGATAACCGTCAGCGCAGCTATAATGGGAGCGTTTCTCCTTTATTCCGGTTTCCTTAGCACGGTGCAGTCCTTGCTTGAGACCGGCTCGATCAAGTTCCTCTTTAACGAAAAGTTCATTAACACCATGAAGAGCCTTCTCAAATGGGCATATCCTGCAAACTGCTTTGCCAATATCGCCCTTGCGAGCAATCTTTTAGTTTCTCTTGCCGTAGCTGTGGTTATAGCTGCCGCATCGGTGTTTACTCTTTACCTTATCTCAAAGAAACTCTTCTTTGCGACACTCTATAAAAATGACGACAAGCTTCACACCGCAAAGCCCAAGGTGCAGAAGATAAAGCTTCCGCCCCTCATCTCTCTTATGAGAAAGGAATTAATCTGTATTCTCAGAGAGCCGAAGCATCTCTTCTCCTATTTCGCTATAGCGGTCAGTATGCCTCTTATGGTCTACTGCTGCTACACTATGTTTGAGTCGCTTATCAGCACTATGATAGGACTCAGAGTTACCTTCCCGCTTGCGGTGCTGATAGTACTTATATTCAGTGTTCTGACCAACACATTCTGCTCCAACAACGTGACCCGTGACGGAGCGGCAGCCATCAAGGTCAAGATGTATCCCGTCAAGGCGTCTACCATACTCCTTGCCAAGGTGCTTCTTTGCGCCACGGTAAGCTCGCTTTCCATCATAGCGGCTGTTGTGGTCCTCGCATGTGCAACCTCGCTTACCGCCCTTGACGCGCTTGTAATCATTCCCGTTGCCATAGCATTCTCGACAGCTCAGATCTTCATAGCTACCAGAATGGATCTCAACGGCGCAAAGCTTTCTTCCACCCTCGCTGAGATGAAGAACGCGAGCAACAGAACGATAGCCAAGGTAGTAACCCTTGGACTCGTACTCGCCCTTGCGGCAGGTATATTCTCCGTTATCTCTTATATGCTTTCCCACAGCACGTTACTCTCGTCCGTCTCGGATAGCAAGCTCGGAGGAAACGGCGCTAACCTTATCGGAGCAATTATCGGAATTCTTGCAGGTATGCATGCATACCTCGTCCCCGTGATCATCAGCATTATTTATCTCGGTGCTGCCGTATTCTACTACGGCTTCAGAATCGAGAAGAGCCTTGACGGGCTCGTTATATAAAAAGGGGGACAGCATATGATAGTAATGATAATTCTGCTTATCCTCTGCCTTCCTCTCATTCTTATGCTCAGCCTTTATACCACAACGAGTATAGTCGCGATAAACGTCGACGTGCCTGTTTCCGGTATCGTGTTATCGGTCGAGGAGACCGAGATGATAGAGCTTGATCTCGACAAGGGGGAGAGCTTTACCGTAGAGTATGCTATCTCACCCACCGAGGCAAGCAATAAGGCAGTACGATTCCTGTTTGAAAAAACAAATTCCGACGTTCAGCTTGCTGAGTTCAGTGTGAACGGCAACACCCTCACACCTACGCGCGCAGGCGCGGCAAAGGTTACGGTCGAGACGCTCGACGGCGCTTACCGTGACTCATTCTTCATTCGTGTAAAAACCAACCGCGTGAGCGCGATAAACTCTTCGCCCACCTCGGAAAATATCACCGTCGGACAGACCGCGTCCATAGATACACTCTTCCACCCCTCCACAGCCAAGAACCGGGGACTTTCCTATAGAGTCGTAGACGGCTTGGACGTAGCGACGGTCGACCGCGACGGACTCATCAAGGGAATAGGCATCGGCAAGGCCAAGATAGAGGTTTCTTCTCTTGACAACCCCGAGGCCGTGTCAACGTTTGAGATAGAGGTTAACAGCTCGGGCGTTATGGACTTTGTGAATAGCAAGGCCACCTTGAGCGCACTTCAGAATCCGAGCGGTGAGTTCATAATGGTGTTAAATCCCGAGCTTACCTTTACGGCAGAGCCGACAGTCGAGATCTTCGACAGGGATGGCAATCCCGTATCTCCGTCGGTTATCACGGCATCTGCAGATCCCGTTCGAGGCCGTGTGCTGTACGAGGTCATTGACCGACTCTGCTTTGGTACGTTTGAGATTCGTGTTACACTTACTCCCGACGGCGGCGAGCCTCATACCAAGAGCTGCTACGTCGAGCAGGTCAAAGAGATCAGCGCAGAGTGGAATGTTACGGATTGGCCCTCCGACGGTAAGCGTACGATTACTACCGACGGCGACAGGCTTGATATCGATTTGAAGCCTTTAGGCGCTGACGTTGTATTCACGGTTCATCTCAGACACAAAGACGGTACTGAAGAGACTAAGATACTTACCGTAGACGAGATGTACGTGCTTAACGAATATTTGAGCATTCAGATTCAGAATTCCGCTGATGGCGCATGCTTGCGTGCAATCCGCAGTGATAAGAAGCTAAGTCTCGAAGATTTACGCAATGGAATTTCCGATGTGACTATCAATCTTTCGATAACTTATCTCGACGGAAACGGTGAAAAAACGATAAATCTCAAAGAGATAACTCTTTTTGCTTCGCCACTATAATGTTGTTTACTAAAAAAATATATATGGAGACAGAAAAATGAAAAAAATTCTACTCTTAGCACTCAGCCTTGTGCTGATCGTAAGTATGGCGATCGGCTTCTCCGGCTGTAAGAAGGATAAGGATAAGGGTAATGACACCAAGAGCTATACTCTTGACACTGCATCCTTTAATTCTCTTGCAGTTTACGGAGAAAGCCTGAGCTTAAACGGCCTGAAGTTAGTTGAAGCAGGCGGAAGCGTTGTCAACGTTACCAACGATATGGTAAGCGGAATTGACACATCCTCCGTCGGTTCTAAGACCTTGACGGTTAATTATAACGGTCAGAGCTTCTCAGCTGTTTACACCGTAAAGTATAGGGTTACCTTTGTCGTAGAGGGCAACGAAACTCATCAGTACGTTACCGATGCTTCAGAGATATCCGTGCCAGAAGCTCCCAAGGTGTCCGGCAAGCAGTTTGATAAATGGCTGCCCGCGATTCCCAACGTACTTACGGGTAATCTCAGAGTGGACGCAGTCTACACCCAGCTCACAAACGAGCAGGAGGACGTGTACACCTGGACGGGCAACGGTCTTATAAATGCAAGCGGATACGTAAATGCGGGCTCTACCGCAGATTTGAACGTCACCGATCTTGACGGCAACCTGCTTGATTCCTCGATCGCGAGTGTGGATACCGCGACGGGTAAGATCAGCTACAGCCTCGGCGGCCACAGCGGAATCATCGTTTCTGTCAGCGGCTCCGACGTTATGGCTAAGAGCTGGAAAATATCCCGTGTAGATGCTCCTACACTCAACACTGTAGGCGGTAAAAACGTCATAGGTCTGACTCTCGGAGGCGATATCGGCTCTCAGAAGCTCAACGCAGGCACAACTCCCGTAGAATTCAATTATTCCACCTCTCTTTCAAACACCAATGCCAATGCATATGAATACGGCGGATACGTATTCGTTGATGCGCTTAAGCTTGGCGTTACCGAGCTTACCGTTACGGCTACCAACGCGACCAACGAGCTCGAGAGCGTGACTCTTACCAGAAAGATAGTAATTATGCCCGCGATAGAGGAGTTTATTATCGCAAACACGGCTACCGAGTACGGCATTGAGAATATGTGGACTGTAGGTAAGCATAATGCGGCAGGACTTACAAAGCTCAGACTTCTTTCCATCAGCGCGGATAAGATAGGCAGCGGATTCTACGAGAATCTTTCCTTTGTCACCGATAATACCAACGTGACAGTAGGCGCTGACGGTACTCTCTCTCTTCTTGCCGACACAGGTGCTGACATCGTCAGAGTAAGTGCCGTGTTCGGTGTTGGAGATGCTGTTTTGGCATCAGCTCCTATGCAGATCCGTTGCGTATACGACGGATATAACGTATACAGCTACAACGAGCTTTGGGAGGAGACCTCAAAGGCAAATCCCCGTCCCATAGTTCTTCAGAGCAATATCAAGGACGACTTCTCCGCTACAAACTATACTCAGATGAAGTCCACCTATGATCTCACCTATCTCCAGAACATAAATGCTCCCGAGAGCAGAATGATGATCAAGGTGCTTATACAGTTCAAGAATGACGTTTACGGCAACGGCTATGAGATAAATGCTCACAATGCGACTCTCGGTACTTGCGACAGCACCGGCAGTCTTACCGCGGCATCTATTTTCAGAGGCCCCGTCCCATTCGTTTCTGTTTCCGAGGCGGCAGGCGGATCTATCAGCTACAATATGCAGGACAATATTGCATTTGCCGTTCACGAGAACGTAACAGTTAACAATATAATCCTTAAGAACTGCGAGCTTGCCGTAAAGGACGGCAAGGTAGACCTTACCGATCTTACGTACGTAGGCACTACGGTTGAGGTCCTCGGTGACAACGTAACCATCGAGTACTCCCGTCTTATGTACGGCAGAACCATTCTCCGTGTATTCGGAGATGACAACGATTCTTCGCAGGAAATACACACTACAGTAAAGAATACTATTATCAAGGGCTCTCGAGAGTTCAGCGCGCGTATAGGAAGCAACCGCTTCTACCACGTTGACGGAGTACGTGACCCGAATCTTCCCGGAGACAACGGTACCGATTATGATACCAAGCGAGTGTATGACACCCTTTCTCCCGAGGAGCGTGCCGCATACGACGATAAGTATATTAATACATACGTTACCTTCCGTAACGTCGTATTTGAGGATGCGGGCATAGCTCCCATCGGCCTTGATACTCACTTCTCAGGTCCTCTCCTTGACGGAGATAAGATGAGCTACGGCGATCTTCTCACCGGCTGGAACGGTCTTGCCAAGACCAGCTACGGCGCAAAGGTCATCTTGGAGAACGACGTGAGAATGTACACCTGGAGAGATTTTGACGATCTTGACTCCAGCACGTTTATCGAGTCGCATATTCCGAGCGGATCTACTCTTCCTGATCTTACGTTTGATATAAAGGGAATAGTATCTGAGCTTGTCAAAAAGCCCGGATATCGCAATGTACTCTTCAATTATAACGGAAAGAATTACATCAATCCGTGTATCGTATTCTTAGGCGGCGGTAAGAACTACAGCGTCGTTGAAAACAATATTCCCGGCGGAAACCGTATTTCCGAGTTCAATACGTATCAGATAACACTCGGTGAGGCAGGCACGGGCAACCTTGAGCTTGCTGCGGGATATGAACCCTTCTATTTCATGCTCTATGACGGAACAAGCACCTTTACCTACGAAGATCAGATATCTATCGTTGATAAGTACAGCTTCCTCCGTAACGCAAAATAATAGGTCGAAATATTGACACTTTGAGTAAATGAAGATCCCCGACCGATCATATACAGAAACCGTCGGGGATCTGAGGGTAAATAACAAGGAGAAAAAAGATGACAATACTAACAAAGAGAATATTGAAGATAACCTTGCTGGTTCTCTTTATCGCCCTTGATATTATTGGAATTATGGCTCTCACAAACACGGTGAAAAAAGGACCGTATACGGTAGATACAGAAGAATTTGCTACCGTAGTAGAATTTGGTGATGAGATAGATTTCAATGATATCAAAATCATAGACAACAGAATTTTCGGAGCTGTTGAGACACGTCTCACCGAGGATATGATAGTCAGTGTTGATGACATCACCTCCGCGGGACAGAAAATGGTAGTTTTTGAACACAATAATAAACAGTTTACAGTTGTATTTAACGTAAAATACAGGGTAGAGTTCCTCTCCTATGGAGAGATAATAGATACTCAGCGCGTTGTAACTGCTGATGAGCTTACTCTTCCCACACCCAAGGCTAAGCCCGGATATGAATTCTCGCATTGGGATTATGATTTTTCCGCAGGAATAAGCGGCAATATTCAGGTCAATGCGGTATTCAGGGAGCTTGACTATCCGACACTCCCCGTGCTTGAGGCTACCTACGGGGACACCATCTCAGCGTTTGAACTTCCTAAAAACGAGCTTGGAAGATGGGAGTTCATCGATTCCCCCGACACGCCCGTAGGTGATGCAGGCACTCGTTCCTTCAACGTAAGATTCGTATTCAACGTTGACGAGGGATACTATAAATACGGCACGGTAACCGTAAAGGTTGCTAAGCGTTGGCTCGATTTTACCGTAGATAAAGAGTCCTTCGTTTATGACGGAGAACAGCACTTCCCGAGCTACTCTCTCGGAGTGGACGTTGAGGACGTGATCACCGTAGGCGCAAAGGCTACGGATGTGGGCACTTACAGCTACTCCTTTGAGGTAATAGACCCCAACTACTCCGGATATTACGAGGGCACTTATGAGATAACTAAGGCTGCAGTTACAATAAACGTATCATCTGCTACCATAACCTATCCTCAGGCAGTACCCAAATTTACATACACGGTAGAGGGCTTTGAGAATATTGAGCTGCTCAATATCACTATCCTTGCTCCCAATAACGCTACCGCAGGCGAGCATACCGTCACCGTTGAATACAATAACCCCAACGTTGATTTTACCGTAAACAACGGTACTCTCACGGTTATACGCGGTGAGCAGACAGTTGCTCCTCCCACCTATTCCGTTCCTACCTACGGAGATAAGCTCTCCGACATAGCTTTCACCGGTGAGTATCTCGGTACTTGGTATTGGGAGAATCCCGAAACCGTGATCGACAACATGGACGGTATTACCGTTTACGCTATATTCAAGCACGAGAATAGCAACTACAACGATTCCAGAGTTGAGGTGAAGATCACAGGCGTGCAGAAGAAGACGCTCACTATCGATATCCTCGAGAGCACCTTCACCTACACCGAGGGCGGCGTATACAAGATCGTCTACGAGATCAAGGGCGGCGACTACTCGTCTCTTGAGGTCATAGGCAACGATGCCGTTATTTCTGCAGGCACGTATGACCGCACCCTTTACATTAATGACCCGAGATATACGGGCTTCGTCAGAGTTGACCTCGTTGTCAACAAGGCTGTACCGGTTACAGATTTTACTACCGTTTACGACAGAGTATGGCAAGAGGGACTCACGCTTGGATCTATCGAGCTTCCTTTAGGATATGCGTGGGTAGATCCTTCCTACGTCATCGTAGCGGGTGAGCACGTGTGCGACGTCATTTTCACTCCCTCGGATACACTTAACTATGAGACGGTATCCGGAAAGATGAGTGTCAAAGTATCAAAGGCTGACGTTGTTCTCAACGGACTTAAGGACAGCTACGACAAGAATTACGATACCGCAAAGATAGACATCAAGAATTCCGGCATATCCGCTGCCTTTACAGACGGTACTCTCACCATCACATATTACAAGGATGGTATAGAGGTTGAGGAGATACTCAATTCCGGTAAGTATGTAGTGGTAATCGAGGTTTCCGAGGGCACTAACTACAATTCTCTCAGAATAGAGCGCGAGGTAAACGTAGCGGCTATACCCAACACTCAGAACGTTCTTACAGAGCAGAGTGCGGTTTACAAGGATGCACTTGACGTGCTCACACTTCCCGAGGCACTCGAGGGATCTTGGAGCTGGAACGTGACCGAGATCGGCTCTGCAGGTACTAAGGTATTTACCGCGGTATATACCCCCGACGCTAACGGCAACTATCTTCCCAGAGAGGTAGAGGTTACCGTTACTGTAAGTAAAAAGACTGTAAACGTTCCCACGGTCTCCGATAAGGAGTTCACCGGAGAGGAGTTCAGTCAGGGACTCTCCGATACGGCAGAGTATACCGTAGAGGGAGATCTTACCGCTACAAACGTAGGTAACTATACCGTTACCTTCACACTTATAGATCCCGCTAACTACGAATGGTTCGGTGATTCCGAGCACGTGAGCGTAACGAGAGGATACAAGATAAGCGAAGCTCCTAACAGCTGGGTAGACAAACCCACTGATATGACCGTAACATACACAGGCAATCCCGTAAACGTATCCGCTTCCGTGCTTCACGGCGGTGTCGAGATAGTTTACACTCTTAACGGAACAGTTGTTGACGTTCCCGTAGGCGCAGGCACATACAAGGTTACCGTCACCTCTACCGATGAAAACTACGACGAGCTTACCACAACGGTTACTCTTGTGATTTCAAAGGCTGTTGTAACCGTTCCTACTTGCTCTGCGACCTTGCCTTACAACGGTGCGTCTCAGGGCATAACCGTCACCGACGAAAACCTTGACGTGCTTTATACCGCTGAGTCCGCAATTACCGGACTTAACGCCGGTGATGCACTGAGCCTTACTCTCAGACTTAAGGACAGCGCAAACTACAAGTGGAACACCACCGAGTCTGCGACGGTTACTCTTACCGCATCCATAGTTAAGGCTAACGTAGCTTTCACAGCACCTACCGCGCTTGACAAGACAACGTGGTTCTTCACCGAGGCGGATGCTACCGTAACGATTGCTCCTCTCAATGAGGTTGCAACCTCGCTCGGTCTTACCGCAAGACTCGTTTATATCGCAAACAACGTTGAGTACAGCACTCTTGCAGATCTCCCCAGAACAAACGGATATCTTAATGCGGGTACGTACTCGGTTAAGACAGTGCTTGACGGCAGTCAGAACTGGGATGCTACAGAGACCGCATCTGTCACATTCACTGTAGAGAAGGCAACTCCTGACAGACTCGTTCCCAACTGGGGCGCGAGCAAGAAGGATGGCGACCTCTACTATAAGAATCTTCTGAGCCTTGCAGGATACACCGTTTACTTCGGTAACGTGCCGGTATCTGTAACTCTTAATTCCTACGGCATCTCTTCTGCGGGCTTTGCTGAAGCGAATACAAATTACACCTTTAACGTAACACCTACCGACACCAACAACTTCAACAGCGCGTCGATCAACGTTAACGTGCCGCTGAAGAAGGTTGCTACCATTGACAACAACACCGCCTTCGGTTCTATCGAGGATGCTGTAGAGGCAGCCAACGCACAGGGCAAGGGTGTTGTATGGGTAGTTCCCGATACTACAGGCAACGTTATTATTACCCGTGATCTTGTAGTAAAGAGCGGTGTTACTCTCAGACTCCCCTACGGTCCGGGTACCGGAGATTATAACTCGAGCACTAAGGCTACCGAGAATCATAGCACGGGCGACGGCACTTATGACCGACCTGCAGAAACCAATCCTGGGGCATATCTCAAGCTTCGCGTTATTCTTGCAGACGGCAAGAAGCTTACAATAGAGTCAGGAGCTACTCTTGATATAGCAGGTAAGTTCTTCGCGGGCGGCGGATTTGATATCAACTATTGCGGACATACCGCTACCGATTACGCTATCCTTGAGCTCGGAGCTAACTCTACGCTTGACATCAAGGGCTCGGCTAACGTGTATGGCTATATCAGAGAGCATAACTATGATGAGAACAACGGCTCACGTATTCATCTCTACAGCGGCTCTCTCCTTTATCAGCCTTTCGTATTGCGTGATTTCCGAAGCGGTAACTACCTCAATGTAGCCAAAGATGCTATGAATGGCCCGCCTGAGGGTATGTATACTCCCTTCGCAAGATTTGTCTTCATGAATGTATCACCCACTACCACCATAGATAGCGGAGCGAACATATGGGGTAACGCCAATATCTACTCGACCTTGGGTGTTTCCAATTTCGCAGGTCAGGTTATAGGTACTGTTGATACTGAGGCGCTCATTCAGCTGACCGGCGGATATATGGAGTTCAGATATGACGTAGATGAGGACGTTATGCACATGCACTTCTACGGCGGTGCTAATCTTGATAATTTCGTTATCGATACAGGTATTGCAGGAAAGCTTAATACCAAGGACTTCCCGTTTGTGTTCAACTACCATATGAACATTATTCTTGATAAGCTCCCGGGACAGACTGAAGCTGTATATAACATCGGTCAAGATAACTATCAGTTCAAAATGCTGCCCGGCGCAAAGATCACGGTAGAGCAGGGCGCTACTATGATTATAGAAAGAATTAATATCTACACAGGTGATTTTGTTGACGACATACACGTAGTAGACGATAATGGTAATCTCACAACCTACGTACGTCCCTATCCCTCGGGCAAGGGTGATGCGATCCTCACGGTAAGAGGTAAGCTCATAGCTAAGTATATCGGCGGTAAGGTACATACCGACACAGACGGAGCTAAGATCATCGCTACTCACGGCACTACTGTAAGTAACCGAGAGATGAACCGCTTTACCGCAAGCTTCTTCAGCTCTAAGGCTACAAAATACACCGACGTATCCAATACTCTTGAGCTTTGCTACAACGGCGTTGTGGTTAAGTCCAAAGTAATGCTCAACGTTGAGTATACGTCCAGCTCTGCCAATGCAAACTGGAACTTCGAGATTCCCGAGACCGTTGACGTTGCGCTTAAGAACGGATACGGTGTGTATGCTGAGTTCGTATTGTTTACCGACGAATTTGGCAATGTGTATATTGACTCCTACGATTCGAGAGCTACCAAGCAGAACAGCTCTGTTATCAAGATTGTAAAGGGAAGTGATGTCACCTTCTACCTCACCAAGAATCAGCTTATTCTCATGAATGCGGCAACATCTGCTGAGGTAGATATGAGCAATCCGCTCTTGACGTCCACAGGAGATTATGAGCATACAGTGACTCTTGATTCCAATGCTTCCCCCGTGGTTTATTACGTTCCATCCGTCACTCTTGGCGGTGGCGCTACCGGTACGGTTTCCTATACGGGACTTTCCGAGAGCAACGTAGCGGGCAACAGCACCGTGGTTGTTACTATAACTACCAATACTTCTAATAAGATCTACCAGGACGGTACTCTTTCGATTACCGTTAGCGGAATTGATTCTTCTGCGATCACCTTCTCTCAGACGGGAACTCCTGCGGGTGTCCAGGACGGAGGTGCTTACACGATAACCGGTACTGATAAGAAGAACGGTCACTCCGTATCAATTACTGCTACGATAGTCATAACCTCCGACGTTGACGGTGTTATCACCATTACACACGGTTATGTTCAGGGTACTAAGGAGTGTATAACTCCCGATTCTCTTATCACTCTCGCTGACGGAACTCAGGTCAGAGTGGATTCTCTCAAGGGAGATGAGCTTCTCCTTGTATGGAATCTTGAGACGGGTAGATTCGATTACGCTCCCATTATGTTCGTGGACAGCGAGGCAGAGAGAGATTACAGTGTGATCTATCTCTACTTCTCCGACGGCACTCTCGTGAAGGTCATCGGTGAGCACGGATTCTGGGATTACGATCTCAACAGATACGTATATCTCGACAGATGTGCCGCTGAGTACATCGGTCACACCTTCGCTAAGCAGGACGGTGACGAGCTTGCCAAGGTTCAGCTTGTCGACGTTGAAATCAGAGTCGAGAAGACCACGGCATGGAGCCCGGTTACAGTCGGACATCTTTGCTACTTCGTAAACGGTATGCTTACAATGCCCGGTGGCGTAGGCGGTCTGTTCAACATCTTTGAGGTTGATGCAGAGACTATGACCTACGACCTTGAGGCTATGGAGAGAGATATTGCGAAATACGGCCTCTTCACCTACGAGGAGCTCAACGCGATCTGTCCTCTTTCTGAGGATATGTTCTACGCTGCAGGCGGCGCATATCTCAAGGTATCCATCGGCAAGGGCAACCTTACTATGGATGAGCTTATCGCTATGATCGAGAGATACAGCGATTTCATCTGATCGATTATACGGTCTTAACAGACCGAAAAAAGCCCTCGGGACTTAGATCCCGGGGGCTTATATTATATAATGAAGAAAAATACGGCAAAATAAAAATCCGTTACATAGGCATACGTGTCAATTTTTTCACTCCTTTTTCGTGTATTTTTGCACTTTTTCGGCAATACTACTATCAGGGTAAGTAAAACTTGATAAGAGGTAATAATGTCATTCAATAAGGTAGAAATATGCAACGTCGATACGTCTACGCTTATGACACTTACAGAGGACGAAAAACAGGAGCTTTTGAGGAGGACACGCGAGGGGGATAAGGATGCGAGGGAGAAGCTGATACTCGGCAATCTGAGGCTTGTACTAAGCGTTGTGGGACGATTTAATACCAAGCGAGACTCGGCGGACGATCTGTTTCAGGTGGGCTGTGTAGGACTTATAAAGGCTATAGATAATTTTAATCCCGATTTTGCCGTGCGCTTTTCCACTTATGCCGTCCCGATGATAATAGGCGAGCTGAGACGCTATCAGAGGGATAATAATTCGGTCAGAGTCAGCCGCAGTATACGTGATTTGGCATACCGAGCCCTGCAGATAAAGGAGGAGGTCTCGCGCACCGACGGACGTGAGGCGACCATACCCGAGATAGCCAGGGCACTCGGTGTCAGCGAGAGGGCGGTCGGAGAGGCTATGGAGGCCATAGTAGAGCCCGTGTCGTTATATGACAGCGTTTACGGTGACGATGACGATAAAATGTACGTTATTGATAAGCTCTCGGATGACGATGAGGAGAGTGAGGGATGGATAGAAAATATGGCTCTTAAGGAGGCTCTCGGCAGACTCGTCGGCAGAGAGAGGGAGATAATTATGCGCCGCTACTTTGCCGGCAGAACTCAGATGGAGATAGCAGAGGAGATCGGCATAAGTCAGGCTCAGGTCTCACGCCTTGAGAAATCCGCTATTGAGAAAATGCGAAAATATATGTAGAAGATGCCGCACGGACGGAAGCTCCTCTGTGGGTATTGTACGGAAATATAAAAAAGGACGGGAAAATGGGTGATGTTCTTAGCGGAAAATTTGAAACAACCGCTAAGTGCGAGCATCGCATTTGACTAGCCAAACGCAATAGGTGCTAAGCCCAAACCCTTATTACAAGCAGAAAGAGAGAACAAATCCGGGAACCCGAAATGTCCTCTCTTTTTCTGTTGGATGAATGAAATCGTGGTTGCACCACGATGAAATCTTCGCTTTGCTCAGATGAAATCCAAGGTCAAGCCCTTGGATGAAATCAAATCCGTCTAACTTCAACCCTGCGAAGCAGGATTTCATCGCAAAAGCGATTTCATCCACCGCAGGTGGATTTCACCCGTCGAAGACGGATTTGACTGCGTGTTCTCCGTTAAGGATAACACGCTAATCTCGTCCTTTTTACATATTGATATTAACCTATATCAGTCGTATCTGTGAACATAGTACTGTATGCCGCCGATCAACAAGCCTACACACATACCGATATCACCTGCCGCGAGGATAGACTTGGTCGCAGACTCCGCATCCTTGAAGATGAATATAGCGGGGAGCACGAAAGCGATCACTGTAGCAATTACCGCGGTGGAGAGTATGTAAGTGATGTTGAAGCACTTCTTGAACAGGCAGAGGGTGGTAAAGGCGCAAAGCACGGAAATGATAAATCCGATTGTCACAGCAGTCTTCATATCTGTGTGTACAAGCACATCTCTGACGAACTTGAGCTGACGGAGTCCGAAGATAGCGAGCTCGGAAAGGAATACGTAACCGATAGCAATACCGCCTATTACAACTGCTAAGTCGTAGGATTTGAGGCAGATAAAACCGATCACTACGCCGCAGATTATACCTGCGAGCATCTCAGTAGTGAAGAAGCCTGCACCGGGGAAGACGTCCTTAAGAAACGGAGTAAGGAGCTGTCCGCCGAGAACGTATCCGAGCGCAGCACCTGCGAACGGAAGAGCTATTTTTAACAGCTTAAAGCTGAATATTGCGAAAAGTAAGAGCGCAATGGATGCGAGCACGAGAGTGGGAATAAGGAAACCGCCGAGCTTGTTGCCAAGTTCAATTACAGGAACGGTAAACTCTTTGATATAGTCCATTGATTACCTCCAAAATATATTCTAACAGATACATTATATCACTATATTAAATAAAATGCAATACTTTAAATCAAAATATTACCAAAAAATTATACGATAATGCTCTGAAAGGCTACTGCCTTACCGATGATTTTGACCTCCTCAAGCTCACGGCCGACGTATACGAGAGGAGCATATCGGGGATTTTCCGGTGAGAGAACCAGTTTTTTCTCATTCGGATAGTAGTAGACGCGCTTGAGAGTTGCCTCATCTCCGAGTATGACGGCGGCAATCTCACCGTTCTCAACAGTGCTCTGAGATCTGATGAAAACTATATCACCGTCATGTATACGCGCTCCGATCATAGAGTCACCGCGCGCTGTGAGGCAGAAGTCTGCATCAAACTTATCCGAGACCGAGACGAAGCTCTCGTGCTTCTCCTCTGCATATATCGGCATACCGCATGCGATATCTCCGAGCACGGGCAGACGCTTTACGGTCATGGGCGTTACGTTGCTGTAGATCTCAGTGGGTTCGGAATCCCAGCCCATAAGCTCCCCGGGAGTAGTTCCGAGCGCTGAGGCGAGGCTCTCCACTTTCTCCGGCGGTACGTTTGTGATGGTTCCGTTTTCATACCTGTGTATCGTCTGTTTGCTCGTGCCGATCATCTCGGCAAGCTCGTCAAGTGTCATACCCTTTGATTTTCTCAGTTCCTTTAGCTTACTTGATTTCATTACTGTTACCTCAAAATACGTAAAATTCTATATTGTGATAGTTTGTCACTTGTTACGGGATTTTTCGACAAAATCATTCTATCATAAAGTCACGCGAAATGCAATACTTTTTCGAAAAAACTAAAAAATCACTTGACAAGTGACGAGAAAGGTGATAAAATAGTCACGTAACAGGTTACTCGACGTTTTTTCTCTTGCGTCGGGTGCAACGGGACAGGCATATATTTCCACCAATCGATTTACCGTATGTCATTCCCCTATTGCGGCCTTTACCGTCAGCACAAGCTTTACCGCGCCGACGTAAGTTCCGTGCGAGCCCCCGCACGGTAGGATGTCTAAAACATAAGGAAAGGAGTTGTGACTGTGTTTTTCAGAAACTACAGCACGTATGAGGGGGAGAGAGCGAGAATATACCGTTCCCCCGAAAAAATAAGAGAGGACATCTTTGAGATAAGGAAGAAGATTGAGTCAGTTGACCGTATGCTTAATATCAGAAATATTCTGACCGACGTGATCGACAAGTATGCGAGCGGTGAGCCTGAGAAGTGGATACCCGCGCTGTCGGATATCGTTGCCGATGCCGAGGAGACTCTTGACAGACTTAAGCGGCTGAGAGAGAATCTGGATGCGCTCTCCGAGGAATTGGAGGATACGAAATGGGCGATTGGTATGTGAATGACAAGGGATACACAGATACACTCGATTCTCTGATCGTTGCGATCTGCCGCGATTTCTTCACACGTACCCGTGCTATTGAGGATAAAAGCTGCAAAAGACGTACGCTTATGGAGTATGAGTATCTTAATCGCAATCTCGTAGAGGCCGCGTATGATATTGTCGGAGATGAATATGAGACTTACATAAATGAGATAGGAAATAAGATCGGATATGCTTATAGCGAGATTGAAGGAATTTCCGAAACCGAATACAAGCAGAGAAAGAAGGAGGTAAAGATCAAGATAGCGAAAAAACTGCATCTGATGGACTGAGAGGGCAGAGCGCACGTACGGAGTGAGACCCGTCGGAAGAGCGAATGCCCTTATGTGCCACGGAATGTAGAAAAGCAGATAAAAGATATAACTTTACAAAAAATATTTTCCCCACGAAAGAACGACAAATTTTTCATTTTCCCTATGTTATAATACCGCCTGAGGCTTACTTAGCCGTAGGAGAAAAGTATGGAAAAAGAAATAATAACCTTCTCGCACAGCGGCCCGTCGCTCATCGCGAGAATAAGCTGTGAGATAGATCATCACACGGCGGGCAGGCTGCGATCGAGGATAGACCGCGAGCTCTTCAGCTCGAGACCGCAGCTGCTTCGTATTGATTTTGGCGAGGTGAGATTCATGGACAGCTCAGGCATCGCTCTGATACTCGGCAGGGTAGAGAGCGCAGGTGCCGTCGGTGCAAAGGTGCATCTTGAGGGGCTTAGTCCCACACTGTTCAAGCTCGTCAGACTCTCGGGAATCGAGCGGATAAAAAATCTGACCGTTTCGCCTTAAAATCGACACGGGGGAGGGGAAAATGAAGAAAATACTTAATGAAATGAAGCTACGCCTGCCTGCGAAGAGCGTAAACGAGTCGGTTGCCCGCTCGTGCATTTCTGCTTTTATAGCAGAGGCGAATCCTACGGTGGAGGAGCTGTGCGATCTCAGATGCGCAGTATCCGAAGCGGTGACAAACTGTATCGTGCATGCCTACCGTGACTGCACGGGAGAAGGCTACTATATCTACATATCGGTCAGACTCTATGAGAGCCGTGAGGTCAGCGTAGAGGTGTCGGACAACGGATGCGGTATCGAGAATATCGAGCTCGCGCGCACCCCGATGTTCACGACGGGAGAGCCGAATGAGAGATGCGGTATGGGATTTCTCGTCATGGACAATTTCACCGACTCCCTGACAGTAAAGTCAAGGGTGGGTAAGGGAACGAGCGTTCTGATGAGAAAAATACTTTCGCCCGTATCCACCGGGGAAAAATGAACGAATTATATGAAAAAAGCACCAATTACGACTCCAATCCCGAGCTTATCGTACGCTACAGGGAGGGAGATGAGGAGGCAGGCGAGAGGCTTGTCGAATTGAATCTTCCGCTTGTTTACAGTATTGCCGCAAGGTTCAGGGAACGGTGCGAGGATATGAGCGATCTTACCGAGTGCGGCACTGTCGGGCTCGTCAAGGCTATCAAGACCTTTGACCCGGATCGCGGTTGTGCCTTTTCCACATACGCTGTCCCGCTTATCTTCGGTGAGATACGCCGTTTTCTGCGCGATGACGGTATAATCAAGGTATCGAGAGAGGAGAAGAGGTTGGCCGTGTTAATTAATCGTGAGAAGGAGAGACGGCAAAACCTCGGGCTCAGAACGGACGTTCACAGCATATCCGAGTCTCTCGGCATAAGTCCGCAGGACGTGGCATCCGCCATGTTTTCTGAGGTGAAGCCGAGGTCCCTCGAGGAGAGCGTGTTTGATGACGGTGACTCCACAACGCTCGGCAGTATGATAAGCGACGACTCAGAGGGTGCTACTTTCGATAAGCTCGCACTTCGTATGGCGATAGAAACGCTTGACGAGGAGAAGAGGAAAATCGTCTACTTGAGGTATTTCAAGGATTATTCTCAGACCGAGACAGCGCGTGTCCTCGGACTTTCTCAGGTAAAGATATCGAGAGAGGAGAAGAAAATAATGAAGCTGCTTGAGGGAAAGTTGATTTAACCGCTTTAGTCATTTAAGAAGCGGTATAAACGGTCGCAAGATTGTTCTTTTTCTGTAGATAGATCCTGCGACCGCCACTCCCGATACGCTTAACACACACGCAACATATTAATAAATTGTGAACATTTATAAAAGCTATTGATTTTTACTTTAGTATAAAGTAGAATATATTCTGGCAAAAGTTGGACATCCGATACGTCGGATGCTAAAGCAAATGGAGGAAAAATTATGATGCTCAAGCCCTTATTTGATAAGGTTGTACTCAAGAAGGCTGAAGCGGTTGAGACCACCAAGGCGGGAATACTTCTTCCCGGATCCGCTCAGGAAAAGCCTCAGATGTCTGTGGTAGTGGCTGTAGGACCCGGAGGTCTTGTAGACGGTCACGAGGTCGTTATGACTCTCAAGGTCGGTGATAAGGTCATCACCGGCAAGTATACAGGCACCGAGGTTAAGCTCGACGGAGTTGAGTATACCATCGTGAGTCAGTCTGACATCCTCGCTGTAGTTGAGGAATAAAAAGTTGCACAATAGCAACTAAAGATTACAAATAGCCGTATAAACGGCAGAATGGAGTAATTATGGCAAAAGAAATAATTTACGGTATGGAAGCGAGAAGCGCCCTTCTTCGCGGCGTTGATAAGCTTGCAGATACCGTTAAGATCACCCTTGGCCCTAAGGGTAGAAACGTAGTGCTTGATAAAAAGTTCGGCGCTCCCCTCATCACCAATGACGGTGTTACCATCGCAAAGGAGATAGAGCTCGAGTGCGCGGCAGAAAATATGGGTGCGCAGCTTGTACGTGAGGTTGCGACCAAGACCAACGATGCGGCAGGCGACGGTACTACTACCGCGACCCTTCTTGCTCAGGCTCTCATCCACGAGGGTATGAAAAACGTTACCGCGGGTGCAAATCCCATGGTGCTCAGAAAGGGTATCTTCAAGGCTGTTGACGCCGCTGTGGCAGAGCTTGCTAAGCAGTCCAAGACGGTTTCCTGCAACGAGGATATCGCAAGAGTAGGTGCTGTGAGCGCAGGCGATGAGGAGATCGGACGTCTCATCGCAGACGCGATGAAGAAGGTTACCGCAGACGGTGTTATCACCGTTGAGGAGTCCAAGAGTGCTGAGACCTATTCTGAGGTAGTAGAGGGAATGCAGTTTGACCGCGGATACCTCTCTCCCTATATGGTTACCGATTCGGATAAGATGGAGGCTGTGCTTGACGATTGCCTCATTCTTATCACCGATAAGAAGATCTCGTCTATCCAGGAGCTTCTCCCCATTCTTGAACAGCTCGTTCAGTCCGGCAGAAAGCTTCTCATCGTAGCTGAGGACGTAGAGGGCGAGGCTCTCACCACCCTTGTACTCAACAAGCTTCGCGGCACGTTCACCGTTGCGGCGGTAAAAGCGCCCGGCTTCGGAGACAGACGTAAGGAGATGCTCCGCGACATTGCAACACTCACCGGCGGTCAGGTTATTACCGACGAGCTCGGACTTGACCTCAAGGATACCACTCTTGCCGACCTCGGCCGTGCAAGACAGGTTAAGATCACTAAAGAGAATACTATCATCGTAGACGGAGCGGGTGACAAGCAGGCTATTGCCGACAGAGTAGGCCAGATCCGTGTTGCGCTTGAGAATACCACAAGCGAGTTCGATAAGGAAAAACTTATGGAGAGACTCGCGAAGCTTGCAGGCGGTGTTGCCGTTATCAAGGTCGGTGCGGCTACCGAGGTTGAAATGAAGGAGAAGAAGCTCCGCATCGAGGACGCTCTCAATGCTACCAAGGCGGCAGTCGAGGAGGGTATCGTTGCAGGCGGCGGAACTGCTCTTATCAACGTTATCCCTGCGGTTGATGCAGTCGTTGCAACACTTGAGGGTGACGAAAAGACCGGTGCTGCAATCGTTGCTAAGGCTCTTACAGCTCCTATGAAGCAGATTGCGGACAATGCAGGTCTTGACGGCTCTGTTATCATATCCAAGATCCGTGAGTCCGGCAAGATCGGATACGGCTTCGATGCTTATAACGAGACCTACTGCGATATGCTTGAGTGCGGTATTGTCGATCCTGCAAAGGTTACCAGATGCGCGCTTCAGAACGCGGCATCTATCGCATCCACCGTTCTCACCACCGAGGCGGTTGTTTCGGATAAGAAAGAGCCTGTAGCACCTGCGGCGGCACAGCCCGGGATGGACGGCATGTATTAAGGCTTGATATAGGCTTGATATTTTAGGTAAAAAACGTCGTTTTCGACCAAGCTCGCAATAGAGGTCTATTGCTTCGGGTCGCAAAGCGGCGTTTTTTCCTCAAAAATCTCGTCGCCACGGCTTGAATTTAGGTCAAAAGAAGTCGTTTTCGACCAAGCTCGCAATAGAGGTAGCGAAGCGGCGCAAAAGTATTAGAAAACGATTGAGTATCGTTTTCCCTTGAGCGTGACCGAGCCGAAGCGAAAAAACTATTGCTTCGGTTCAAGCCAAAATGTTCTCTCTTTTTTCATTTTTTCGCCTCAAATAAGTTAAATTTAACAAAAGCCATCGGTTTTTTTTGTTTACTTTGGCAATTAGCTTTTTTGTTCAAAATATGTTAAAATATATATAGACCGATACTTAAGCGGCAAAAACGGTGAAAGGAGGCGTAGTATGTACGTCATAGGCGAAAAAGTAGTTTACGGTGCGCAGGGCGTTATGGAAATCGTTGATATCGTCGACCAGACTATCGGTGATGTAACACGCAGATATTACGTTCTCAGAGAGTATTCCTCACCGTCCTCATCTCTCACCTACGTACCCGTGGATAACGAGATGCTGGTAGCTAATATTCAGCCGCTTCTTACCGAGCAGGAGATAGTCGAGGTCATCAGACTCTCCAAGAGCTCGACACAGCTCGAGTGGGTGGAGGAGAACAGAGCTCGCTCCGAGATGTACAAGCGTATACTTGCTACGGCGGACAGAGCTAAGATCCTCGCTATGATCAATCTCGTTACAGAGACCGGACTCCGCCGTGAGGAAGAGGGAAAGAAAAATTATATTGCCGACGAGAATATAATGAAAAAGGCACAGAAAATGATAAATGCGGAATTTTCTATAGTTCTCGGTATTCCCGAGGATGAGGTAGAGGAATTTATCAGAAGCACGAATTAAACGAAAATATAAAAATATAGAAGAGCAAGAATAGAAGGCTTTAGTCCCTTAGCGTGTTATCTTTAACGGAGAACACGCATCGAGATAAATCCCTCGCGGGATTTTCGATATGTTGCTGACGCAACTCGATATGCCTTCGGCTCGATATGTTTGCTATGCAAACGAGGATTTATCTCATATCGAATCGGCGCGTAGCGACAATATATCGAGTTCGAGCAAAGCGAGAACATATCGAATTCATCTTTCGTGAACATATTTCACGAAAGTGAATATATTTCACAAAAGTGAATATATCGACAAAAGAAAAAACAAGAGCAAGAATAGAAGGATTTTCTCCTTTTACCCTTGCTCTTTTTTATATATAAAATTACGCTGATGTCATTTGACCGCGCTGCGACAGATATATCTGTACTGACAGTCCTCGCAGGGATGGAATGACGAGCCGTTTGCCTGCGGCTTTGCCACAATATGACCGCTTGTGATCTCGTTTGCCACGGAGAGCACGGCAGCCTCCATGTCGCGATTTATTTCTGCCCAATCCTGCATCGTATAGGTGAGCGGCTTCGCTTCTTCTCCCTTTTTGCCCGATTTCGCCATAGGAGTAAAGTTGGGATTCATAGCTCCGAGCGAGTCGGGAGAATCAAGGGATGCGCCGAGTCTTTCAAATGAGGCCTTTACCTCTTCTACGGCAAGCTCGTCCGACGGAGAGTCGATCGTTACGTCTGCAACAGAGGTCTTGACGTATACTATGCCGGCGGGGATAAGCTGTCCGTCCTCTGCGACACCGAGCCTTTCACGGAACTCGGGATTTGAGGTTTCCACGATGGATTTCAGATAGAGTAGCATCTGCAAATTCTCGCCCTCTTTGACGTCTTCAAGAGAGAAATTCTTGATACCGGTCTTGTAGTCTATGACTCTGACGTACACGTCAGATCCTACCTTCAGAGTGTCTACTCGGTCTATATATCCACCGATGATAACTCTGTGACGGCCGTCGTCTGTGTTGTATATTATTGAGTTTGGAGTGTCCGAGCGATAGCTGTCTATGTGTAATTCACAGTACGCAGGTGTAAACCTACAGTTAGCAAATTCATCACATAATCCGTCTACAATAGGCTTTGCCACTCTTTGTATTCTTTCAATTATAACCTCGTTTTTCGCACTTCCTATACCGCCGAGCTCACTTTCAATATAGGCTCTTGCGCTCGACACGGTAAGAGCCTCGCGCTCGTCGGAGGTCAAGTCTGCTACACTTCTTCCACTCTTCATGACAGCGCCGAAAACCTTCTCAAGCACAGAGTGGATGAAGTTACCTACAACAAGCTGATTTATCTCAGCCTTTTCGTTCTCGTCGAGTCCGAGGAATGCCGATCCGAAATATTTGAAGGGGCACTTCAGATATCTGTCTATCTTCGTCTGTGAGAGATAGATATCACGGCCGATTATAATACCGATTGCTTCCTTGCCGATAGATACCTCGTCGTTCTCGAGCTTACCCTCACTTACGGCGAGCACGTCGGAATAGTCGGTGGATGATAGCGCGTTTTTGATAGCCTGCTTCTCTAATTCATTCGCCCGTCCGAGATTTTCGAGAGCCAGCTCCGGTGAGTATATTCTATCCATTATCGGAAGCTCTGATATGACATTTGGCTTGACAGCTCCGTCGGTTATCTCGCCTATGCGCGCGATTATCTCTGCCGGCAGGGAAGAGCCGAGTGAGGCGGTCTTTGCGGAGTAGGTCAACGTCGCGCTGCTTCTTGCAAATGAGAAGGAACGGGAGAATGAGTAAAGCTCCCTTGCGTTTTTAATATCAAGATCGGGAGCGACACCGAGACCGAGTCTTGCCAGCGCCGCTTTGTCGCGGTCGGTAAAGTAGGAGGTATCCGAAACCGTCCTCGGAAATTCTCCCGAATTCACACCGATAAGGTAAACGTGACGCTTTCCGTTGAATCTCGCCATATCTGCTTGACCTACAGCCACCTCGTCGTGATACGAGGGGATGCTTCCCATATTCGCATCCGAGAAGACTACCGAGAGCTGATTGATAAAGGACTCCGCGTCTGCAGGCAGATCACCGAGAGCCTCGACAAGTATATCGAGCGAGTCGCATATTATCTGCCACAGTCTGCCGTTTTGCTCTGCCGCTTCGGTCTCACCGAGAGCTGAGAGCTCCTTTTCTCTCTCATGCAGCCTGCCTTCAAGGTCGATATCGATAAGGAAGTCGAGGAGTGCATCCGCATGCTCTCTTACCGTGTGCGCGTCATTGACACATTCGGAAAAGGCGTACAAGGGATCGATGATCTTTTTCCTTATCTCATTTATGCGTATCAGCTTTTCCGAGTCACCCTCATTTATAGCCTCGTATCCGCGCGGATTCATGTTCCACATAATGCCGTCGGTGAATCGCTTGCCGCTGATATTCCATTTGTTAACGTATATTTCGAACAGGTCACATTCCTCACGGCTTGCGCCGATGAGTCCGCACTTGGAATACGTCAAGACCTCAGCGGTCGCAAATCGGCGCACGATGACGCTGTATGCGGTGTTTATGAGCTTTATTGCCTCGAATGAATTGATGCTCTTAGGACTCGCCATGAAGTGCGGAATACCTGCCTTTTCGAGCGAGGTATCAAGTATTCCTCTGTAGCCATCAAGCCCCCTTGCGATTATTGCAAAGTCGCTGAATGACTCGCCCGTCATAACTCTGCGCTTTATATCCGCGGCTATAAAATCGCACTCATCAAAAGGGGTGGCTGCCTCGAAAATTCTTATAAGCTCCGGGTTATTTTTCAATATTTGTAAACTATCATTGTCAATTTTGCCCTCTGTACGCCAAAACAGTTCGCATATCTCGGATAGTACGGGATTAAACTCTGTGTTTTTGGCATCGGGGGAGAGGAGGCGTACTTCGGCGCGTCCCTCATTTGCTATCTTGATAAGACGTCTTTCACTTTCGCAAAGCTCGGTGTATTCAAAGCTCGACTTCGCAGCTTTCTTCATAGCGAGAGATACCGATACGTCGCAGACGGATATCATGGCTTTGATCAGCGCGTATTGCGGCTCGGTAAACGAGGTGAAGCCCTCAATATATATTTCCGCGCCCTCAAGGTAGGCAGGATCTCTTGTGAGTCTTGAGGCAAGGTTTGAGAGATCCTCGGTCAGATCCGAATATTTTTCGGACAGCTTCGATTTGTAGAGCGAGTATATAAGAGATAGGTCGGAGAGCTTGGTTTTAAGACGAGAGTCCTCACCGGATAGCCGGGCTTCGCTTGTGCGCAGATCCTCCGGGCGTATACCGAATGCGGCAAGCTCGTTTATAGCACCGAGAGCTTTGGTTACCGTTCCTGCTCCGATATTCTTAGATCCTCGGGTAATGGCGAGAAGCGGCGAAAGCTCTGTCAGAACTCCCCACATTACAAGTGCCTTTTTTGCCGACGTGATGTATTCGCCCGAAATTCCTCCGAGCGCACGGAAAGCCGTGTTGGTAAATCTTGTGAAATTGGTGACCTCAAAGGTGAGCGCGGCACTCGGCGGAAGGATATCGCACGCCTCTGCCTCGGCACTCAGTGTCTGCTGCTCGGGGACGAAGAGAAATACTCTTTTCCCGGCATTTACCGAGCGCGCTATTTTTTTCATGATCTCGTCGTGCGTAAGAGAGGTGAATCCACCCTCATATAGCGTAAGCATTACCTCTTCCTCCTGTATTTTTCATCTATTTTGTACCCCTCTCCTCTTGAGGAGATTATCACACGTCTGCCGTCAGACTCGAGCTTTTTGCGCAGATAGTGCACGTATACGTTCACCACGCCCTCGTCATATCCGTCACCCCATACCGTGCGCAGTATTTCCTGCTTTGACACGTATCCGTCTGAGGATAAAATGGCCTCTAAAAGCTTGAACTCCACCTCGGTGAGCTTTATAGCCTCACCCGATATATAAGCACTCTGAGTGCTTGACGATAGAGTTATATACTCTCCTTTTTTCTCACTTGCATCAAGCAAAGATATGAGATCCTCGTGTCTGAAGGAGAGGGGAAGAGTACCGCCCTCTCCGAGCGTAACGCAGTCCGCAATCAAGCCGTCTGCCTCTCGCAGGTCCGCGATGAGCAGATCATATCCCTCGCGTGCGTCACCCTCACCGATCAGGGCTACACTCGCAAGCTCACGTAGTAGCAGCCGTATCTTTCCGTAGAGCACTCTGTCATTTGTAATAAGTCCGATTTGCTTTTTCATACAAGCTCCGATTTCTAATTTATTAGAACTATTATACTACGTCATTTTAAAAAAGTCAAGCAAAAGCGGTGCGATTTATTACCGATCGCACCGCCTGTACAATTTATCTGTTCAATTTTCTTTCGCAAAGCTCGCGGTAATTCTCTTCGGTCGTACCCGCGCTGAGCGGTTCGATATACAGAGAGCTCTTATGCAATTCCTCCTCGCTCTTGAAGGAATCGTAATATCCGCCGCACAGACCGGAGTGGTCGCTTCCGCCCGAGATAAACAGACCTCTCTCAAGGCACAGCCTGAGAGACAATTCCTTCTCCTCGTCAGAGAGATCGGGGTGCAGCACCTCAAGTCCCTCAACACCTGAATTTATCAGCAGCTCTATCTCTCCGAGCTGTCGCATATTCGGATGAGCGCATACCGCAAATCCGCCGGCTCTCTTTATCAGATCGACCATTTCGGCAAGAGGGAGAAAATTATAGCATGGGGGATACCAGCCGCGCTGGTTGCGGAAGTTAAGATCAAACCACGCCATATAGTCGTTTTCCTCTATGATTCCCTTTGCCTTCATAGCGCGGAAAACGTGATTGTTACACAGCCACGGGATACCCGTGTTGTATTTTAGCACCTCATCCCAGGTGATGCCCGTAATATTTCCGAGTGAGACCGCATTGTCGAAGCATTTCTTCGTGTTGTCGGTCTGTCTCATTGCCATTTTCTCAAGATATTCCTTCATCTCGGGATATTCAGGGTCGAATCCGAATCCAACGATGTGGAAGTCATAGGGTTCGATAACGGAAAATTCCGCGCCGAAAAGGCACTCCATGCCTTCCTTTTCACATTCTGCTTTCAACTCTGTGTAAGCACTCGCGGTATCGTGGTCTGTGATAGCAAGCGCGCGGTATCCTTCGGCTTTGGCTATAGCCACAAGCTCGGCAGGGGAATATACTCCGTCGGAATGTGTTGAGTGCAGATGCAGATTTGCGTAAGGCTTCATATTTTTGACGTTCATAATTAGTCTCCTTTTCGTCATACCGGCCGGATCTTCACCTAAAAAGATTATAACACCGTCGCAGTTGGTATTCAAGAGAAAGTATAAAAAACGGCAATTAAATTTCAGATATTTTTGATTGAGGGCAATTTTTGCAATGTTTTTGTAAAAATCTTATGTTATAATGTATGTGCAATATTTTTTTAAGGAGAACTTACCAATGAACAACGATATGATCAAGCAACTTCACCTTATCGGACTTATCCCCGTAATCAAGATTGAAAATGCTGAGGATGCTGTTCCGCTCGCAAAGGCTCTTATCGACGGCGGTCTTCCCGCGGCTGAAATTACCTTCAGAACCAAGTGCGCCGCAGAGGCTATCAAAAATATCACCGAGGCATTCCCCGAAATGCTCGTAGGCGCAGGTACGGTGCTTACCACAGAGCAGGTTGACGCTGCTATTGCGGCAGGCTCAAAGTTCCTTGTATCCCCCGGCCTTAACCCCAAGGTTACCGGATACTGTCTCTCCAAGGGTGTGCCTATGCTTCCCGGATGCTCCAACCCCTCCGACGTTGAGGCGGCTCTCGAGCTCGGACTTACTACTGTGAAATTCTTCCCCGCAGAGGCTGCAGGCGGTCTTAAGATGCTTAAGGCTATGGCTGCTCCCTACGGTCAGCTTACCTTTATGCCTACCGGCGGTATCAATGAGACAAACCTCCTTGATTACCTCAAGTTTGGCAAGATAGTAGCTTGCGGCGGATCCTTCATGGTTCGTGACGATCTTATCAGAGATAAGAAGTGGGACGAGATCACCGCTCTTACCCGTAACGCGGTTAAGATCATGCTCGGCCTTGAGTTCATTCACATGGGTATCAACAACGATAACATTGAAGAAGCGCACAAGGGTGCAAAGCTCTTTGAAGTTATGTTCGGTCTTACCAACCGCGAGACCAGCAAGTCCACCTTCGCGGGCGATGCATTCGAGTTTATGCATGCAAAGGGCCCCGGCAAGTGCGGTCACATAGCTATCAGAACCAACTTTGTTGACAGAGCTATCGCGTACTTCGAGAGACAGGGCTTTGAGTTTGATCAGGATTCCATCACCTATGATGACAAGACCGGCAAGCCCAAGTTCGCATACTTCAAGGATGAGATCTGCGGCTTTGCGATCCACCTTCTCCAGAAGTAATTTACAATCCAAGAAAAACAGAATACAGATCGGTAGGGCATAGCCTGACCTAAAGAAGAGAACGAAACGGTTTTGACACCGAATCGTTCTCTTTTTTGTTTACGAGTGCCCTTGATAGGAGCATTCGCTTTATTGATTTTTTGGAAGCTTAGGTGCTCTGACAGGCACGAGGAAGCAGAAAATACTCCGCAAGAGCCTGCCGTTTGCCAGGTGCATAAGTCCCTTCGCGATATTGTAAGGGCATCTGCCGCCCGAGGACATAGATATGGAGATAAGCGAGTTTGAGTTGAGTGATCTCTCAAGGAAGATCGCTCCTTTAATTTTGTTCTCACGCTCCGCGCCTTCCGGCATTTTCTTTGCTTTCTTTAAGGATTTTTTTGCCATCTGAAGCACACATTTATAAATTATTCTTCCCATAAATGTGGCTTTCAAATCGGATAAACGGCTCTCAAACGTTATCGGTTTTTTTGGAGTCTGCGGCGGTATGATGATACCAGACATCTCCTCAAACACGTCGCTTGTGATGAGGTCCGGTGTGGGATTTCTGTATATATTCATCACTCGCTCGGAGTAGGGGGCTACCGCATCCTCACCGCTTATTTCGATAGTATGCGATAGTTTTACATTCTCACAGTCAGAGCAGATCTCAAAGCGGTATTCGCCGCCCTCGAGGACGTATCGGTTTTTCTTGGGGTTGAAGTAGCGAAGCTCGGATCGCTGCACTATAATCTCGACTTCACGGCTTTCTCCGGCCTTAAGGTAGACCTTTCTGAAGCCGCGAAGCTCACGCAAGGGAGCAAAGACTTTGAGCCCGGGTGCGCCTACGTAGAGCTCGACCACCTCGCCTCCGTCCATGCTGCCGACGTTGCTGACCGTGCAGCGCACGGTATAGGAATCTCCGTTTTCTTCAACCGACATATCGCTGTACTTGAAAGTGGTGTATGAGAGACCGTAGCCAAACGGGTATCTCACCCTTACACCGCTTGTGAGGTAATATCTGTATCCAACGTAGACGCTCTCTTTGTACACCTCGGACTTGTTCTTGCCGAAGCTCTCTCCGAAGGGAATATCGGAGTATTCGATAGGCCAGCTTTCCGCGAGCTTACCCGAGGGACAGACCTCGCCAAACAGAAGCGAGCGCATAGCCTCACCACCGTTCTGACCTGGCAGATACATATTGAGTATTGCCGCCACTCTGTCGGCAAATGGCAGCTCTGCAGGAGAGCCGCCGTAGAGCACCACGCATATCCTCTTGCCCACCTTTATCAAGGCTTCGATAAGAGCTCTCTGACCTTCCGGCAGGCGCATATCCGCCCTGTCCGTGCCCTCGCTCTCGACGTAGTCAGTAAGGCCTGCAAATACTATGACGTTCTCGTAGCTCTCTGCCTTAACGAGTGCCTCTTTGATAAGCTCATTATCTGACGTCAGGCTGTTTTCACGGTAGCCTCGTGAGTAGGTATATTTAACACGGGCAGCGTCAAAAGCCGATTTTGGCGAGGAAATGTAAGCGGGATTTATCAATGAACTGCCCGAGCCTTGATATCTTGGTTTTTCAAACAGCTCACCGAGTACAAGGTACTCACCGTCATAAGAGAGGGGGAGCATTCCGTCGTTTTCAAGTAGTACAGCACTATCCTCCGCTATTCTTTTTGCCAACTCGTGATTGGCGGCAAAATCGGCGTCTCTGCGGCTGTCACTTTCGTGATTTGCGACGAGAGTGAGGACCTTCGTTACCGCACGGTCGAGCAGCGCTTCGTCAAGCTCTCCTAACTCAATGGCATCGAGTATCCATTTGCGGCATATTGCGTTGTCGCCCGGCATCTCAAGATCAAGCCCGGCCTCCAGCATTTTTATTCTGTTATGGGTTGCACCCCAGTCGGTCATGACAAGACCGCCAAAGCCCCATTCTTTCCTTAGCATATCGGTGAGCAGCCACTTGTTTTGGCTGCAATACTCACCGTTGATCTTGTTGTAAGCACACATCAGGGTTTCGGGTGAGGCTTCCTTGACCGTCATCTCAAAGGGCTTGAGATATATCTCGCGCATAGCTCGCATATCGGCTATGCTGTCACCCATCAGCCTGTAATTTTCGCTGTTGTTGAGTGCGAAGTGCTTTACCGACACACCGACACCCTCTGACTCTATTCCCGATACCTCGCCTATCGCCATTTTTCCCGCAAGGAATGGATCCTCGGAAAAATACTCGAAATTTCTGCCGGCGAGGGGGTTGCGCTTTATATTCACGCCCGGTCCGAGAATAACGCTCACGCCGTAGTGCTGTGCCTCACGTGCCATAGCCTTGCCCATTTTGTAGGTGTTTTCAGGATTCCAGCTTGAGGCTGTGGTTGCCGCGGTGGGAAAGCAGGTTGCCGGATCGCTGCCCGACACATCACCGGGCTTAGTGCTGTTCTGGGTGCGCACACCGTGAGGGCCGTCAGCCATTCTGATGGACGGGATATCCAGCCTCGGTATGGGATTGGTATACATAAAATCGGTTCCGGCAACGAGTGCCGCTTTCTCCTCCTTGGTCAAGAGGCTCAAAATTCGTTTAACGTCCATAAGGTTCTCCTTTTATCATCTTATACCTAAATGGTAGCATAAACTGTGAGATATTACAAGTGCTTTTGCAAATCTGATGCGCCGTGATACCTTTTTTGCAAAAAATGTCAAAATATTTTTACGTATTCTGCTTTAAGTTATTGCAATTTTATTTTAAATATGTTAAAATATAGGTTGTAAAACCATATTTGACAGTTTGAAAGGAGTTTGTTGATAATGATAATCGACCTTTTTCATAACAAAATAGTCAAGGATACCGCTACGGAGGCATTTGTTGAGAGCGTAAACTCTCGCCTTGTCCCTATGCTTGAAGAGAAGTACGGCGACTCTCTTGAGAGGATCACGATGTATGAGGATTACCTCGCGGACGGCTTTCTTTTCGAGGGTGAGTGGTACTATCCTCTCTCGGTCAAGCTTGAGGGCGAGGATACCGTAACCGCGTGGATCAAGTGGCCCGTCAGCAAAAAGACCTTCAGAAATAATATCCCCTACGCATATATCGGATCGGACGGTGTGGACTTTGAGTTCGCAGGCTTCGTCCCCACAGGCTTTGCGGACAAGCTCGCAGGCAGAAATATAGATTATGACAGATCGGCTATCGCCATCAGAGTTGAGGCGCTTACCGACGATCCTACTCTTCTTGTAGGCAAGTACAGTCAGACCTTCGTGGACGAGCTTGCAAGTCAGATCACCGCTGAGCTCTCGAGAAACCTCTCTGTAGACGGCTTTGAGAACAGCACTATGGAGCTTCAGCTTGTCTTTGCTCCCGGCACTTATCTTGAGCACACCTCAGAGAACGTTACCTACCGCCGACTTCTCCTTGTTGACAAGGGATGCCAGGCGCGTGACTTCTGGGTTAAGTGGACACGCCTTGACGGTAAGGGAGGCTTCAGAGTATCCGATAACGTAAATTCGGAGACCGTTAAGTTCGGACTCGGAGAGGACGTGCCTCACAAGATTCGTGAGAAGGAATACAGATTCCTCGCCGGTGCAAACCCCTCTAAGTATCAGTCCGCTATGGGCAAAAAGACGGTTACCGAGTGGAGAGATATAACCAAGAGAGCCATCAAGAGAGGTGATCTTGTTAAGGTAGAATATGCAGACGAGTCCGCATCAGTACCCGTTGTAGCACCCGAGTCCTTCGACACTCACGTACAGGATGACGTAAACGATCAGCTTCGCGCACTTCTCGGCAGCTTTGGTTTATCCACCGCCGCTCCCGAAGAGCCTGTCGAGGCTGAGAGTGACGACGATATGTTCGCATCTCTTGCAAAGTCTGTCCTCGAGGCAGAGCCCGAGGAGGAGTTTGAGGTAGAGATCGAGGAGGCAGAGGAAGACGAGGAGCTCGACGTTCCCTTCGAGCTTGATGCTCCGGTAGAAGAAACCGTAGAAGAGACCGTAGAGGTAGAAGAGACCGCAGAAGAGACCGTAGAAGAGATCGTGGAAGAGCCCGTCGAGGATGAAGAGACGGCACAGCCCGAGATCAAGAGTGTGTTCGACTTCGACTTCGGACCTACCGATGAGCCCGAGGAGGAGATATTCTCCATGGGTGAGATAACCATTGATGAGTATGAAACCGCGGTAGAAGCACCCGCAGAGCCCAAGGCTATCGACGAGGATGCTATCCGCCGTGAAATAGAGGCAAAGCTCCGTCTTGAATACGAGACAGAGGCAAGACTCAGAGCGGAGAGGGAGGCTGAGCAGCTTCGCCTTGAGCACGAGAGACTCCGTGAGGAGAACGAGAGACTTGCTAAGCTCGCAAGAGAGGCAGAAGAAAAGCGCGCCGCTGAGGAAGAGGCTCGCAGACAGCAAGAGGAAGCTCGCAGACTTGCAGAGGAAGAGAGACAGAGAGAGCTTGAAGCTAAGAGAGCTGAGGAAGAGCGTCTCAGAGCAGAGCTTGAGGCAAAGATGCGCCTTGAGGCTGAGGAGAGAGCAAGAATTGCCGAGGCCGCAAGAATGGCAGTAGAGGAGCAGAAGCGCCTTGAGGCTGAGAGAGCAGCAAGAGAAGAGCGCGAGAGACAGGAAGCTATCGTAAGAGAGGCAGAGAGACTCCGCCGTGAGGAAGAGGCTCGCAGACTTGAGGAGCAGCGCCGTCAGGCTGAGGCTCGCCGCCGCGAGGAAGAGGAGAGACGCCGCCGCGAGGAGGAGGTTGCGAAAGCACTTGCCACCGTCGTTACAAAGCAGGCTAAGCTCTTATTCCGCTACACAGTTGACGTAAACGTAATTAAGCGCATCAAGGAGGTCGTAGAAAAGACCCTCGTTGCCAACCATAAGGAAAAGCTCAACATTCACATTAAGGCTTACCCCCAGGATACCAACTCCATCGTGCTTGAGATCCAGATACCCCAGAATGAAATGGATCTCCTCGTCAGCATGATGAAGGCACTTGGCGGAGCTTCGTTGGGCATAACCAAGATAATACTTGAATAATACAAAATAGATAAAGTTAAAGAGCAGACACCCCGTGTCTGCTCTTTTGATATTATAAGAAAATATTGGAACTTAGTACCGAGCAAGCGTGCTTAGCTGTTTTCAACAAGAATTATAGTGCGGCTTTCCTCAAGAACAAGCTTTTCAAGAGCTGCGAGGATTTTTAGCCTTACCGGAATGGGAGCGAATTCGTAACTCCAGTTATATTGACAAGGTTGATTCTTGTCGGCTGCAAGTCCGACGAGGCAGTAGTACCAGTTTTGAATGCTCATGGTTATTGTTTGACCTGCGCCTTCAACAAGCTCATCATAAGGCAATGTTAAAGTCATTTCGATAGCGAACGTATCCCAATATTTATGTAGATTAGCTTCGTTATCCAAATCGACAAAAGCACCTAAAACTTCATAAGGATTAAGAGGATCATATCGGAAGCCGTTGTCAAAAACTATTTGGGTTTCACCTAGACGAAATGCATTTGCCCAATTATCACCTGCGGATGCATCAAAGATAATCTTGATTTTACCTTCAAGAGAGGATCCTTTGGTAAGAGTGTTAAGAGTATTTTCAATGTAGTCGATTCTTGATCTTTCCCAAACGTTATTTGCAGAAGCACCGCAAATCAAGATAATATTTTTATTGGAATCATAACCGTAGAAATTTGCATTATTAGTAAGCTCTGTGATAGCTATATCCAACTTTTCCTTTGCTAATGTGAGATTGTAACCTGTGAATGCATCGCATGCCTCATCAAGAGAGTATCCAACCAGATCATCACCAATATAAAGTCCATCTCCGCGCCAAACAATACCATATGCTTCGAGAATAGTCGACTTGGCTTCAGCGGTATCGCGGTACTTAAAGGCGAAGTCATATTCTTCGGGAGTGGTTGCACTGTAAGTGTCGTAATAGTACGTAGAATCTATGAGACCGAGGCAAGGGGAGGATGTACTAGGCCAGATCTTCTCAGTCATGTCAGCTCTGTCAAGGGCAAGGCTGAGTGATTGTCTGAATTCTTTGATTGCAAGGATACCGTTATTGTTATTGCTGCTTTTAAGTACATCGAGATTACTGTATATATGTAAGCCGTATGTACCGGGTTGCGAGTCTTTGTGAGTATGCGTTATGTCTTTAGCTTTATCATTATCTTTACCGTTGAATGGCCATTCAATACAAGATGTCAAGCATATGCTTGATACAATAAATAATACGAGTGTTAATGATATTATTTTTTTCATAGTGTCTCCTAATTATTTTCTGTCATTTTAATTGTAGCATTATGAAAAAAATAAGTCAAGCACAATAATTAATAAAAAGCTTGATGCAAATAGTGCATATAGCATTTGGAAAACTGTATTTTGAGATAATTTCAGGAATTCGCGGAAAGCCAAGGCCAATAAATGATGTGCATGGCATCGAAAACGTCAGGTGAAATGTTGAAAAAACGTGTGCACCGCCCCAAAAATCGGTATATGATATCCCGAAAATCGGTCACAATAATATAGAAGTAATATAAAGGTAATGATAGAAGTAAATATAAATATAAAAGGAGTAGGGGAGACGGACAACAGCAATTACAACCGTATATTAGTCTTTCTTTATATATGCGCTGCAGCGCAGGTATCTCAGCGTCTCGCGATGTGCGGAAATATCGGACAATCCGCGGCGGCGCTTACGTCGGGTTTTCGGTGAAAAATCGGTGTATTTTGCGGCCTTTTCGGGCTTGTCGAATTTTACGGCTGATTTTTGGCCGTTTTTTTGTTCGTTTTGTACAAAAAGAAAGCTCTGATTATTCCGTTTTTTGTAAGCTGACTTTACTTACAATCGCTTTGGTATATAGTACAATGTATATAGCAAAGGAAAACACGTCATAGCTTACAGGGAGGATAAAATGGAGCTTAATTTGAGATATAACACATCCGCAGCGTCGGATGAGATTTACATAGCGCACTCATATTACCGTGTATGGGGATTTATGGTGACAGATCTCGGCCTCAAGGGTGCTGAGCTTATGACCTATGCACTGATATACAGCTATTTCAGGAGCGGTGAGTCCTTCACCGGATCGAGAAGGTACGTGTCCGTCTGGACCGGCTGTGCTCTGAGCACGGTCGACTCGGCGCTCACAAGCCTTACGGAAAAAGGGCTGATAGCCAAGGGCGTGGCGTATATTCACGGCAGACGCGTGCCGAAATATTCTATCGTACCCGAGTCACTTCCGCCCATCGATATGCATAAGGGAATGCTCGAAAACTGCAGACAAGAGCGGAAAATGACATCTGTCTGAACATCACACGTCGGCAAAGCATAGGGTGACGTACATTTTGTTACCGTAGTAGCTTGTTGTGTCGGTGACCTCGATGCCGTGCGATCGCAGGGTGATGAGGCTGCGCTTCAGCGTTTCGGTGAACGCCTCTATGCGCTCCGCAGACTCGGCTCTCGCTATTACAGTGGGTGCATAGGTGTCCACCTTTATATCAACGAGAGCCTCACATTCTCTGACAGTAAGGTCTCGCGAGATTATCTTTTCAAGTATCTCAAGCCTGTCCTCCTCGGACTCAAGGCGGAGCAGGGCGCGGGCGTGCCTTTCGGATATACCGTGCTTTACGATAAGCTTTTCAAGGTGGGAGCTTAGGCTCAAAAGACGGAGCTTGTTTGCTACGTAGGATTGACTCACCCCCATCCTTTCCGCGAGCTCCTTCTGTGTTATGTTACACAACTTAAGAGTACCCGACATTGCTCGGGCTTCCTCAAACATTTCCATACCTGAAACATCCTTTTTTGCTTTTATTTTATCACACGCCCCTCGCGTAAAAGAGCGCAATCGGTCGTATTTTGACCGCGCGAAAGATTAACGTATACCCGATACAGACGAGCACACCGTGAAAACACGGAAGGCGGTATGAGGGCCGTATATTATTGATAAGCATAAACCGATAAAAAAGCACCCGCTGATTGCGGGTGCTGTAAATTTGCCGTATTTGTGACGGGCAGAGAAGTGCTTATCCGTGACACTTATTGTAAAGTTCTCTACACGTATCCGAGCTTTTTGAAGTAGGAGTCATATCTTTCCCTTTGTGTCGGTATCATATTGCCTGAGTTAATAAAAGCGATAAAGTCCTTCTCGCTTACCCACTCGTATCCCACCGTCTCGCCCTCCTGGAGAGTGACCGAGTCCTTTTTGCAGTCGGTGGTGCAGAGATATTGGTAGTTCAGCATACGGTGCTTTTCGTACAGCATGTGTGCTATAGGCTCGAGATGATCCGCTGTGATACCGGTCTCCTCGCGCAGCTCACGCAGTGCCGCGCTCATGGGGTCCTCGCCCTTTTGCGCCGCACCGCCCGCAGTTGCCTCAAGGTATCCGGGAAAAGCAGGCTTTGTGTGGTCTCTCTGCATCAGCAGATAGTCGCCGTCCGTATGTCTGACAAGTATCTCCACGGTCATAAAGTATATACCCTCGGGGATAGGCTCGCCTCTGACGAGGTCGATGCCCGCTAAAGTGCCGTCGGGGTTGTATCCGTCCCAGATTTCCATGTTATTTTCCTCTTAAAGCGGCTTCTTGCATATCTGCGCGTAGGGACGCGGATAGTTTGCAGGAGTCCTTTCCTTTTTCGTAACGATAATAAGCGGATGTGTCAGCTCCTCATCAGCGCCCCTAAGAGAGATCTGCTCGACCTTTACGTCGCGGCCGCCGAGTGTTGAGATAGCGCGCTTTGCACCCTGGAGCTCAAACTCTGCGTTTTTGCCCTTCATAGCCATAAACTGACCGCCTACCCTTACGTAGGGGAGACACAGCTCGGAGAGTACGCGCATTTCAGCCACGGCGCGTGCCGTAACCACGTCAAATTTATCACGGTACAGGGGGTTTTTGCCTCCGTCCTCGGCTCTCATAGCTACAGCCTCGACGTTTTCAATGCCCAAAAGCCTTGCCGTTTCGTTCACGTATCCTATGCGCTTTGCCGTGGAGTCTACAGCAAAAATATGCACGTCGGGGCGTAATATCGCCACGGGAAGTGTCGGGAAACCTGCGCCGCAGCCGATGTCAGCGATCTTTGCATCCTTAGGCAGCCTCACCGCGAGTGCGGCACAGTCTGCATAGTGGTTGAGTATGATCTTGTCAACGTCGGTGATAGCCGTGAGATTGTATTTCTCGTTTTCCTCGAGCATTCTCTCGGTCAGCGCGAGAAATTTTTCGCTGATCTCGAGTGAGAGAAGCTTAGAGAAGCCGTTTTCACCAAAAACCTTAGTAAGCTTTGATATAAAGCTCTGTCTTTCAATAGCCATATTATTCTGCCTTTACAAATCTTTGTGAGTATATTTTAGCACATGCGTCCGCGTATGTCAACATAATACGTGCGCGCTTTTTTATTTGGTATTGATTCGCTGCCATATTTGTGATACAATGTAAGTGACAGTACGTTTTTTGAGGTTGAATATGAACGCTTTTGAAAAATCAAAATGGATATGGCCCGTGGCTGATGCCAAAGCGGATGAGTATGCCGAGTTTTACGAGGTTGTAGACTTTTACGGCAGAGAAGCAGAGCTGTATATATCCTCGGACAGCAATTATACGGTATACGTAAACGGCTCGCTCGCCGCATTCGGTCAGTATGCCGATTTTCCGTACAGTAAGGTATATGATAAAATTGATATCTCCCGATATATGAGACAGGGGAAGAACGTTGTCGCATTCCGCGTTTGGTATTACGGTATCGATACTACGTCGACATATTATCCCGGCAAAGCAGGACTTATCTACTCCATAATCTCGGACGGGGTGACGGCAGCCGTATCGTCAGCCAAGACGATGTCCAGACTCTCTCCAACCTTCGTACCCTACAAGTGCAAGGGAATTACCATGCAGCTCGGACTAAGCTTTGAATACGACTCAAAGCGCGCGGACGCTTGGATGCTCGGAGAGGCGGATGATAGATATCCGTTTGGCAGTAGCACGGAAATCGATATATCCTGTGTGATGCGCCCGAGGACCTGCCTGCGCACCGAGTTCGGTGAAACTCATAAAGGTAGGGAAATAACGGGAAAAGGCAATACCCCTACCTCTCCCCACGGACGTATATTTGACCTCGGATGCGAGGCAGTAGGCTTCATCTGTCTCCGCTTTGCGACAGAGTCGGAAGCTCCCGTGACCGTAGCCTTTGGAGAGCATCTTGCCGACGGACACGTCAGACAAAAGGTCGGCGGACGTGATTTCAGCTTTGTCTATCACCCCACCCGTGGTGAGATAAACTACTATATGAATGCTTTTCGTCGCTTCGGCTGTAGATATATCGAGCTTATTTCGGACGAGCCGCTCACAGACGTCGAGGTATCACTCCGCAGTGTCGTATATCCCGTGACTGATTTGGACTCTCCGGAGTCGCTCACCGCCATTGAACAGAAGATCTACGATGCTTGCGTATACACTCTCAAGTGCTGTATGCACGAGCACTACGAGGACTGTCCTTGGCGCGAGCAGGCACTTTACACCATGGATAGCCGCAATCAGATGCTTGCAGGCTATTACGCCTTTGGCGAGAGGCTTTTCCCGAAAGCAAACCTTGAGCTTATCGCCGAGGACAACCGTCCCGACGGCCTGCTCTCTATATGCTATCCTATCAAGCGCGACTTCGCGATCCCGTCATTCTCACTCCATTTTGTGACCGAATGTGAGGAATATCTCCGCTACACAGCCGACGACGGTTTTATCCGCCGTATATACCCGAAGATTGCCGCGACTCTTAACACCTTTATTGACCGTATCGACGGCAGCGGCCTTGTAAAGACCTTCTCGGGCAGGGATATGTGGAACTTTTACGAGTGGGAGGACGGACTCGACGGAAGTCTCTACGGAGTATTGAAGGAAGAGAGCAAAGAGGATTACGACCTCGCTCTGAACACACTTTTGTCTTATGCTATCTCGCGTATGATAAGTATAAACGAGAGGCTCGGACTTGACACGGATAGCCTCAAAGCTACAAAATCCGCCTTGAATACAGCTATTCACGGATACTTCTACAGACCTGATGCCGCCCTTTACGAAACGAGAAAGGACAGCGCACACTTTGCTAAGCTGACCAATGCATTGTGCATTCTCGCAGGTGTCGCAGATGGGAATCTCGCCGTGCAGATAGCCGATCGGCTCACGACCGATGAGGCCCTCATTGATGCATCTCTCAGTATGCGCGCATTCCTCTATGATGCGCTCATTGAGGTCGACCGTGTTAAGTATTCGGCATATATTCTCTCGGATATCGAGCGTATTTACGCACCTATGCTAAAGACGGGAAACAACACTGTCTGGGAGACCGAGCTCGGCGAAGCTGATTTTGATAGCGCAGGCTCGCTCTGTCACGGCTGGTCATCGATACCGATATATTACTACAACTTGTTGAAGTAAATGCAGAATCCGGATTTCATTATGTATTGACAAATATTGTAAAACCGTGCTACAATTAAATAAAAGTTAAAGAAGGAGGTATCCGCCAATGCAGCACTTTGTTTTTGAGATTACTTTTACAAATAAAAATTGCGAAAGGAAAGCAGAAAATGAAGCAAAGAATTCACTTGGCGATGAGTTACCTACGCAGAAATAGAATAGCTACACGACTGCTCTCGGCAGCCCTTAGCTTCGTTCTTCTTTTTTACGTAATTCCTTCGACTATCTATGCGGAAATCGCAGAAGCGTTCGATCAGACAGATAGCGAAAACTATGCCATAAACAACGAGACCGCAATAAACGACCTATATAATGAAGAATATAAAGTAACTGCAGAAAATGTGCTTGACGAAATTATCTATGAGGCTACCGAGCTGAGAGAAGAGAACGTCAAGCACTTTCGTCTTTCTGACGGAAGTTATTTAGCCGCGCAGTATAATTCCCCTGTTCACGTCCTTGATGAATACGGACAGTGGCAGGATATAGATAATTCTCTCTCCGAATCCGGCGGCGAATATTCAAACGCGAGTGCAAGCGTCAAATTCGCTAAGAAGATAACGGGAAATCACACGCTCTTCACCTTGCACGACGGAGATACAAAAATAACTCTAAGCTTAATAGATGCAGTAAAAGGAACTGTCGGATCGGTAAAGAATAATTCCGATGCCGAAGAAACTACAAAGCTGCAAAAAATGATTAACCTCGAGAAATTATCCTCGAGTATCATGTACAAGGACATCTTGGACGGCACAGACCTCGAGTACGTTGTGTACTCCAAGAACGTAAAGGAAAACATTATAGTTAAGGAGAAAAAGGACTCGTATTCCTATACATTTGATCTCAAGCTGAACGGACTCACACCTGCTCTTACCGAGAGCGGAGATATTCTCCTCACAGACGATCTCACAGGAGAAGTGAAGTACACTATCCCCGCCCCCGTGGTGTTTGATTCAAATAAATGCTACGCCCCCGACGGTGTTGCAGAATATTCCCTGACACATACAAACGGTGAGAGATACGTTCTCGAAATAAGTGTAAACGCAGAATGGATGAATGCGCAAGAGAGAGCTTTTCCTGTTACGGTAGATCCGACGGTAAAAAGCGATAGTATGGTATCTGACACATACATTGATATAGCCTCTCCGACGACGCCTAACAGCGAATCGGATACGCTTTTAGTTAAAAGTGATCCGAATGCGCTTTGTCAAGCGTATTTAAAGTTCTTGAATCTTCCCAACGTGCCGCTCGCTTCATATATCACACACGCAGAGCTGTTCTTCACGGCAACGCCCGCAACGTCCGAGGCAAGCTACGTGGGCGTGTACGAGGTAATGTCTAATTGGTTTCCTAATTTGACTTGGGAGCAGTATGATCAGAACAATGGCAGCGGAAAGCTCAATTCTATTCCCATCGACTATGCGATAATCGATGAAAGCGGCCCGATTTCATTCGACCTTACAGAATTTTTATCAAAATGGTATTATTATAAAAACAGCGGCTATGTCGAGCAGGACGGATTGGCAATAGCACCTATCCCCGGGTATGCGGCAAACGTTACACTTGACTCTATGGAATCCGGCGAGGCGACACGCCCGACACTTTTCATCACCTACAAGGATATGAAGGGCATTGAGTCGTATTGGCAGTACTCTTCGCATAGCACGGAGGCAGGTACAGGCAGTGTAAATCTTGCTAACGGAAATCTGGTATTCTCAATCCCGACCTTAAGCGCAACAGATAATCTTTTCGGATTTACGCCGACACTTGTATATAACTCCGCTATGTTTTATCTTAACTACATGAGCTATACGGTGATAGGTACTGCATATAACAGACCGTCCGCAGCATATGGCTTTAAGATAAACGCATGTGAAAGCATTATAGAAAAGATATCCCGCATTAACCCCGACGAGCCTGAACGCTACTACATATATGCGGATTCCGACGGCAGTGAGCATGAGTTCCACCTCGACTCGGAAAACCGTTATACAGATGCAGACGGCTTAGGCCTTGAGCTCCAAATCAATGAAGACAGTCTTGTAATCATAGACAGCAGCAAAACTGTCAGAAGGTTTTTACGCTTGCCGGATGATGTTACCGGTATTATCAAATCAAGATGGTGTCTCTCAGAAATAGAGGACGTAAACGGCAATAAGCTCGTCTTTAGCGCAGATGCGTATAAACGCCCCACGTCGATCGGAGTAATACCGAATGGAGCAAACGAGAGCATCGAGTTATTAAAGCTCTTTTACAACTCTAAGGGCATTCTCTGTGCGGTATATAACCCAGAGAGCCGTCACTCGGTCATACTGAAATACTCGAGCGAGTGGAACTATCCTATATCATACAACGACTACTCCAACTACCTAAGACGCGTAGAGTATTGCTACGGAACGGACGCAACTACGGAAAATGACGTTATTTCTTACGCAACCACCGGTGTAGCGAACGCAAACGTCTTAGTACACGAGGCTAAGAATTACAACTACGACGAGCTCGGAAAGCTGACAGAGGTGATAAACGTCACAACCGATACGTCGCTCAGGTACACCTGGGACGGTCACAAGATAGTAAAGGTCAGCGAGTACGCAGGCACAACACTCGGTCAAGAGGTCGAAATGGTCTACGGAGGCAGTTATACCGAGGTCAGATCAAGCGGAAATGACGAGATCTTGCACACAGATGACGATATACTGACCTATTACGTATTCGACAGCACCGGCCGTGCAACAAGTATATATTCACGCTCAGCCGACAGCCGTGAAATATTAGGCGGAGTCACGGGCACGTACGACACACAGGAAGAGTCGAAAAACTCTATAACCGAGGAGATAGTTCTCGGATACGTGCGAAATAATCTTCTCGTAAACGGAGATTTCACCTACCCCGCATCCGACCCCTTGACACTTCCGTACTGGACGGCAAGCGGAGCGTCAAGAGTGAACGGAAACTGCATAGAAGATCCGAGCACGCTTACGGTAGGTTTCTTGGTAAATAAGTTCGCTCCCGCGTACATATCGCAGAGAGTCAGCTTAGAGCCCGGAAACTACGCATTCAGCATGCAGTATGAAAGTAAGAACTGTACCAACGTAGACGGACTCGCGGAGTTTATAGACTCCGAATCGGGAAACGTATTACATAGCGAGATCATAAAGCTAAATGAAACCGACACCGCAAAACGAGGCATTTTGTTAACCTCATTCTCGCTTGACTATGCGGCAGAGATCGACGTCAAGATCTCCGTCACAGGCAAGGTGGGTATGGGACGCTCGGTATCCGTTTATATAGGTAAATTAAAGCTGGAAAAAGGCAGAAATTCATCCGCGTACAATCTTGTTAACGACAGCTCTTTCACTTCGGGAATCGGCCCCGGAACAAAATGGAACGCATATAATCAAGGTACAGTGGTCGAGACCGATGCCGATGGCAACAAATACGTAGTGCTCACAGCCTCGGGAGGCACAAATCTCCTTAAGCAGCAAGTGTTTGCCCGCACTCCGGCAGAGCTCGAAAACTTGGAAAATAACGCTGAGCTCATAAGCTCAAATGCCAGATTTATGATCTCCGGATATGCAAAAGCTGACACGGCTGTTCCCGAGGGAGAGTTCAGACTTTACGCAGAAGTCATCTACATGAGGGACGGATCTTATACATCGGTAATATATCCTGCAGATTTCACAAGAATGTCAGGCGAGTGGCAGTTCGCATCAGCCACGTTCTCTCTGAATAAGGATGCCAACGGTGATGATATCCCGCCTTATCTCTGTGTAAGCGCGATATATATTGTGTGCGACTACTCAGGACAGATCATAGGCACAGCCGCCTTTGATGATATATCCCTGACTTACGTGGAAGAAGAACAGAGGCAGGATATCTCTTACTCAGACGGTCTTCCCACGAAAGTTATTGATGGTTTCGACGAGGTTTATTACAGCTACAACTCTGACGGAAACGTCGTGAGAATGGCAGATAATAAAGGCAAGCTCATAGAATACGTATACGGGGCAAATCCCAACGTAGTAATACGTACAGAGGAGTATGAGTACGAGCTGAACGACGGAGTAAGTGTCTACCCGTTTGATAGTGACACACCCGATGCCTACATCACAAAGACCTACAAGTCCAAGACGGAGTATACGTACAACAGTTACGGTATGATCACCGAGGTAGTATGGTATGAGATACTCGACGGAGATCCAAATACCACAGGCAATCTCAGTAGGCAGACCTACACCTATGAGGTCACTCCCACATCCAAGATCTTCGGTACTCTGCTGAGCGAGAGGAGTGCGGACAGCGAGTATAGATACTTCTATGACAGCTCTACCGGCTGGCTCTTAGCTTCTCTTGATATAGGTTCAAACAACGGTTACTCGTATACCTATGACGAGGTGGGCAGACTTCTAAAGGTTGAGCCGGCTATATATAACTCCTCGTCTGACACATATTCCGGATATACCACAAATACAAAGGTGGAATATGACTACGATATCCGCAACAGACTCTCCGGCATATCCACAGACAGCACCGAGTACACACTCACATATGATATCTTTGGCAATTCGGAGAGTATAAGTATAGGCTCTCGCGTTCTTGCAGAGTATGAGTATAACGATAATAACGGCAAGATAAAGAAGATAGTATACGGCAACGGATACGAGGTAGAGTACGTATACAACGATCTCGAGCAGCTTGAAGCTATAAGGCACAAGGCGGATGAGAACGCGGAGTACGTAACGGCTTATGAGTATGAATACAACTCGGACGGTCAGCCTGCACTCACAAGAGATAATATAAACGGAATAGTCTTGGTCTACAAATATGACGTCTGCGGCAAGCTCATAGGATATGGCGAGTACACCTCTGACGATTATGACACCGTAACAGATACGTATATTACCTATGACGATCATCTGAGAGTCAGCAGGACGGATAACATATTCAGCTACACGGGCGGTACGGATACCGTAACGAGCAGCTATACTTATCTTCCCGACGGCAAGCTGCAGGGATACACAGTTGATAGCGGATTTAATTTAAGCGGTGAGTATATCTACGACTCACTTGACAGAATATCCGAGGTGGTGTATAATGTAAATGAAGATGAGCTTACTATCTCGGAGTCCTATACGTACGCTACCGACTCTGTCTACGGTGCGAGCGGTCACGTAACCCGTTACACGTACAACGTAGGCTCGCAAAGCACAGCATATACCTACACGTATAATGATGCAGGGTATATAACCAAGATACGATACAACGCCGGCGGTCAGACTGTGACCTATACCTATGACGGCAAAGGACAGCTGATTGGTGAAGATAACGACATCACAGGATACACCTACACGTACACTTATGATGCGGCAGGCAATCTAACCAGGGTTTCATACGTCGCTCAGTCTAATGACGGATTTATTCAGATGGGTAGCGGCGACACATCTACCACTTTTGCTCTTACACCGCTTTTACCTAATCTGCCTGTTCCAACGGTAAATACATACACCTACTCCGACTCCGAATGGGGTGACCTGCTTACTAAGTATAACGGTGTAAGTATTACTTATGACGAGATAGGCAATCCGCTGAGTTATTACAATGGCTCAAGCTACACATTCTCTTGGCAAGGCAGAAAGCTCATAGGTGCTGTAAAGGGCACAAATACAATGTCCTTTGAGTACGATATTGACGGCTTGAGAATAAGCAAAACCACAAATGGTGTAACAACGCACTATGTATATAACGGAGAGCTTCTACTTGCAGAATATACAGATACGACTACTGTTGTTTACATCTATGATGCTAACGGTGCACCTATAGGATTTAAGTGTAGACTAAACACATACGAGCAAGACGTATGGGATATATATTGGTATGGCAAGAATCTGCAAGGCGATATTGCAAGCATTTACGATTCAACCGGCACTGAGCTTATATCCTACACCTACACCGCTTGGGGTACAACTACAAAGGATTATTACAACAACGGCGCAAACACAACCGCAGTACATAATAATCTCACATATAGAGGCTACTACTACGACTCTGACCTTGGTATGTACTATCTGCAAAGTAGGTACTATGACCCTGCGATTTGTAGGTTTATAAATGCGGATAGTTATGTTTCCACAGGACAAGGCATAAATTCTTATAACATGTTCGCATATTGTGGTAATAACCCTATTATGTATGTTGATCCTACTGGAGAGTTCCCTGTACTTGCTATTTTGATAATAGCTATCTGTACAGTAGTTGGTGGTATTGTTGGATATCAAGTTGCTAATAATGTTGAAGAGGAAAGGAGAGTCCAGCAATCAGGAGAGACAGAAGATCAGAAGTTAGGCGATGATGTTTTAGACATATCAAACGAAGAATATAAAATGCCAACATGGGAGAAAATAGGATATATTGCTGGTGGTGCTTTGATGGGTACTGCGACATCAGGTGCTGTTCTTATGATATCAGGTGCAGGAGGGACATTGCTAACTAGATCAACATCTAAATTAATAGCAGGGTTTTCTATGACAGGTCCTCAGCTCTTTGCCCTTGGTGCTTCTGTTAGTGATATTGCTTTAACATTAGTTTCCCCATTTTTAAACATAGATATAGAACTTGTTGAATATCCAGAAAGTCAATATAAAAACGCCCCCACTTACATGCCATAATCGAGAGGATTTAATATGATTGAATTTAATGGGAAAATTTCAGGTTTAGCTGAAAAACATATGTGGAAAAGAGGCAAGCGAATTACACTTGCTATATTAATTTTAGGTTTAACAGTCCTTTTTCCGTTTGTAATTCTGCTATGGCGAAAACTGGAGTCATTTTATGGATTCAATATATGGGTACTTCCTGTGATGTATGTTTCGCTTTTTATTATTTTGCCTTTAATTGCTTGGGTACTGCCAAAAAGCAAAAAAGAAAAGAACGATCTTGTCACTAACAAAGTCTTCACGGATGAAGAATACATTGTTGTTGTTTTAAGCAACGGTCATGAAGAATATAAACTTATATCAAAAGCTAAACGTGTTAATGATTATGGCGATTTTTATGAAATTGTTTTCCCTTTGAGTGCAGGAATTAGCGAAAATTTTATCTGCCAAAAAAGCTTGCTTACAAAAGGTACTCTTGAAGAATTCGAGGCGCTTTTTGAAGGTAAGATTGTAAGAAAAAGCACATAACTTAATTAAATCAACAACTGCAAACAAAGCAGTTCCCGAGAGCCCGATTCGTCGGGCTCTCATTTATTTTTGCCGGCGAAATAATAAAGTGTGAGATAAAAAGAAAAAGCGCCTACTGATTAGCGTGATTTGTCTGTTAAGGACATCACGCTAATCGGTAGGCGCTTTGTAATTTGTATGATATTATATTCTGACTGCCTTGCCGAGAATTTCCTCGACGAGCTTAACGCTTGTAAGACTCGATTCGGGGGCGACTCTTGCGGGCTCGCGGCCGCACTTAATACAGTCGATAAAGTATCTGATCTCGTCGGAGTAGCCGTCTGCACCGGAGAGATTGATACCGGTGTTCTCACTTGCTTCGCCTACCTCGAGGGAAACCTCTGCACCGTTTTTGGTGACCTTGCCGCCCTTGGATTCAACGTATCCGTTTTCGAATACCGCGAGGTATTCAGCGCGGAAGGGAATAGATGCGTTGTACCACGCGCCTACCGTGTTGACCGAGAAGCCGTCGTAGAAGAAGGTTGAGCATACGTAATTGGTGTTGTCCTTTATGTCCTGATAGCTTGCTTCCAAGGACTTAGGCTGACCGAAAACGTACTGCGTAAAGTCGACATCGTGTACAGAGAGGTCGAGAGCTACGCCGCCGCTCTTGTCGGTGTCGAGCATCCAGTTCTCCCAGGACCACTTGGGCGCTTCGGAGAGACGGTGCATGATTATGTGCACGGGTTTGCCGAGTTCTCCCGAGTCGATCACGGACTTAAGATATACGTAAGGAGCCATAAAGCGTACTACGTGTGCTGTCATAAGCAACTTGCCGTACTTTTCTTTGGCATCGATCATGCGCTGAGCCTCGTCAGAGCTGATGCTCATAGGCTTCTCACAGAGCACGTGGCAACCGAGCTCCATAGCCTTGACTGCCATATCCGCGTGCATATAACTCGGGGTGCAGATGTCTACGAAGTCCGGCTTTTCGACCTTGATCATTTCCTCATATGACTCGTACACGGGTGCGTATCCTGCTACCTTTTCCTTTGCCATATCTACTCTGATATCCGCGACAGCGACTTCTATTCCCGCCATCTTTTTATAGCAGTTAAAATGGACGTTTCCCATTCCGCCGATTCCGATAAGTCCTACTTTCATCCTATTAACTCCTCAAGATAAATTTTTGTGTCGTTTATATCCTTGATCTGCTGTTCACCCCAGATCTCGCGCTCAATGATGAGAGTACCGTTATATCCTATCTCCTTGAGTCTTTCGATAAAGCGAGGGAAGTTTACCTTACCCTGACCGACAACGGTCTCTTCACCGAGGTCACGTCCGTTAGTAGGATACTTGCCGTCCTTTGCGTGAATGTCGCAGACGTACTCACCGAAAACGTCGAGAGCATCTACGGGGTTGCCCTTGCCGTAGAGTATGAGGTTGGCGGGGTCGAGGTTGATACCGAGATTGCCCGTTCCTACGTCCTCAATAACTCGGCGGAGGGTAACAGGGGTCTCCTGACCGGTCTCAAACATAAGCTTCTGACCGTTTGCTCGGCAGTATTCCGCAACGTCACGGATAGCCGCGATAAGGGGCTGATAGTCGTCGCAGAGCGGATTTTCGTAGAGATAGCCCATATGTGTGGCGATCTGTCCGACACCGAGTCTTTTTGCGTAGTCAGAGCCGTGCTTGAGCTCCGCAACACGCATATCTCTGTATTTGAGAGGTACTATGCCGAGAGTGTTCTGGCCCTCGTAGAAATTCCAGTATACCTCTCCCGAGTATCCGCACCAGAAGGTCGAGATCTCAACGCCGTACTTCTTACGCGCCTCGTCGATCTTTACTGCTATCTCCTCTGTCATAAGATCGTGACGCCACGCGCAGAGCTGACACCAGTTGAAGCCGTGCTCTCTCACCTGCTTGAATCTCTCGTCAATATTGTCGTCCAAAAGATGGACCATTACTCCAAGTTCCATATGTACTCCTTTTCTATTTTAGGGTATTGCTTGACTTTACTACGATTTCAGTATATAATTATTTTGACTTCAAGTCAAGTGTTTTTTTGATACTTTTTAGCACTATATTGATTTTTTGGAGAATATATGAAGGATTTAAAGCTTTATGAAAGCATACCGTCGCTTGAGAATAATTTTGCGGTAAAATTCAGAGAGTATGAAAATGACTCCGCCTTGATACCGCATTGGCACGAGCATATTGAAATGATGCTGCTTTGTGATGGGGAGTGCGATTTCCACGTGGACGGACGCTCATATTCCGCAAGGCCGGGAGATCTCATCGTCGTGAACAGTGCGCAGATACATTCGTTTACGGTTAAAGGGAGAATACGTTTTTACTCTCTTTTGCTTTTCCCGAGCTTTTTCGACGACGTGAGCGACAAGGAGATAAAAATTTCCGGTATAGTAAGAGATGATGAGCGGGTGAGAGAATACTTTGATGAGATGCATCGGGAATATACCGCGGATAAAAAGATGTCAGATATGATGCTCAAGGGCTGCGCATACCGTCTTGTTGCTTATCTTGGCAGAAAATATTCGGTGGAGCATAAGGAACAGTCTCCGGACAGTCAGAAGCTGAAAAGACTGTATAGTCTTCTTGAATACATAAGCAATAATTATTCGGAGCGCATCAGCACCAAGGACCTTGCGGCATATTGCTTTGTATCCGAGGAGCACCTATGCCGTTTCTTTAAAAAGACGGTCGGAAAGACGGTCAGCGAGTACGTGAATCAGTACAGAGTCGAAAAGGCGGCAGTGCTTCTTTCAAACACAGATGACACGGTAGGTGACGTGGGCGCGTCGGTCGGCTTTGAGGATATCAATTATTTCTCGCGCATCTTCAAGAGGATAAAGGGCCTCACCCCGAGCGAGTATAGAAGGATAGCTGCTCAGAAGCAGGATAAATAAAATACAGAAAAAGAAAAACCGACGGTCAAGCCGTCGGTTTTCGTTATTTAAATATTAATTACTCTGCGTTAACTGCTACGGGAGCGTCTTCAACAGGAGCATCATGAGTGTGTCGTGCATCAAGCTCTTCGTTCATCTTTTCAAGAGTCTTCTTGTCAAGGTTGTAAACGAGAGCAAGACCTACGAACTGCATTACTGCAGCAACAAGGAAGAGGATAGCAACGAGAATACGAAGGTTAACTGCAACGTCCCAACCAAGCCACTCGGGATTAATAGCGCTGAATTTACCGTTTGCATCAGGGGAAGAAATGTAATCGCCGTTAGCATCGAGGTTTGCGTTATTAACGTAACCAAGAGCACTCATAATTACAAGAGCAACTGCAGGACCTACACCCTGAGCCAACTTTCTGAAGAATGAGTGAAGGGAGTAAACAACGCCTTCCTCTCTCTTGCCTGTTTTCCACTCGTTGTAGTCTATAGCGTCACCCATCATAGCCCAAGATACTGTTGAATAGATACCAAGACCAAGGCTATATACGAGCTGTGCAAGTATGTAAAGAACAAGGTCGAGACCTGTGTTATTGGGAGTGATGATGAAGAGAAGAAGACCGCCTACGATAGAGCAGATAGCACCTATAACGGAAAGCTCTTTCTTACCGTACTTGGTAACCATTTTACGAGCAAGGGGAGTGAATACTACGATAGGAATCATAGCAAACATCTGCACGATTCCTGATATCTGAGGATTTTTGAAGTAGATCTGGAACACAACTGAAACAGCAGTAGCAGCACCCTGCATACCGATGAACATACCCATAGCAGCAAGGGTTGCACCTACTGCGGGGCGGTTGTGTATAAAGTTCTTCATAGCCTCAAAGACGTTGAACTTAGGCTGATCCTCGTTGAGCTTAATATCTTCCTCAACGCGAATTTCGGTGTTACGGATCATGAACTGGAAGCAGATAAATCCGAGAGCACCCATGATAAGAGCAGCAAGGAATACCTTTATACCGTTAAGAGAACCGTCTTTGTTGTACATTATGAAGGGAAGGATAACCATGGGAAGCATATTACCAACCATGGAACCTATAGAACGCCATGCGGAAAGAGATGCTCTGTCTGCGGGCTCTTTAGAAATAAGCGACAGAAGCGAACCGTAAGGAACGTTTGCGATAGTGTAGAACGCATCCCAAATAACGTATCCTGCGATGAAGATGATCATCTTTGCCCACACGGGAGCGGACGGGAAGGGAAGGAAGCAACAAGCACCGCCTATTATAAGTCCGATTGAACCGAACCAAATATAAGAGAGGAACTTGTTTCTTTTATAATTTCTTTTGTCTGAGTCGATGACAGTTCCGATAAGGGGATCGTTGATTGCATCCCATACCTGAACCACGATGAGAAGAAGTGAATACCAAAGACCAAGACCCATAACCTGAGTCCAGAAGAGCGCCATAGTTCCCTTAAGCGCAAAGCTCATGTTACAGCCAAGGTCACCGGCAGCGTAAGCAACACTGTCGCGAATGCCAAACTTACGCTTGCCGTTCTGATCAAGCTGAATTTCTTTTTTCATTGTTTTTTCCTTTCATTTTGATATGCGCAGTAGCGCAATTAGTATAACCTTCAACATTATATCTTAAAATCAATGAAAAAGTCAAGTGTTTTTTGTATATAATAGAGTAAAATAACGGCATTTCAGAAAAAGTTTTACCACATTTCCAATAATGTCTAAAAAAGTGTTAATTTTCTTGTAAACTTCGCGTGAATTTCGTTTTTATTCATTGACATCACTTTCCTTTTACATTATAATATATGGCGGAAATAATAAAATACGGAGGATAAAATGAGAACAATTCTCTCTCTTAATGAAGGCTGGCAGTTTTCTAAGGACTGCGCGGCTACAACTCACGGTGAAAATGCCGTAAGTGTAAATCTGCCTCATACTTGGAACGCGACAGACGGACAGGACGGCGGCAACGATTACTTCCGCGGCTCTTGTCTTTACACCAAGAAGCTTGTAAAGTCCGAGCTCCCCGAGGCTGATCAGTATTATCTTGAAATATGCGGCGCAAACTCTTCCGCTGACGTATACGTTAACGGCGAGCACAAGGCTCACCACGACGGCGGTTACTCCACCTGGAGAGTAAATCTTACCGATTCTCTCGGTGAAGAGTGCGAGGTAGCTATCGTTGTGGACAACTCCCCGAGCGAGACGGTATATCCTCAGATGGCAGACTTCACATTCTATGGCGGTCTTTACCGTAACGTTAATCTTATCGCTGTAAACAACACCCACTTTGATCTCGACTACTACGGCGGCCCCGGCATCAAGGTTACCCCCTCTGTTGACGGCAACGTAGAGGTAGAGGTATACGTTACCGACAAGCAGGACGGTGACGAGATCGTATATACCTTGACCGACAGAGAGGGAAGCGTAGTAGCAGAGTCTGTGTGCGCTGATACTCTCGTCACTCTCAATATCGAGAACGTACACCTTTGGCACGGCAGACGCGATCCTTACCTTTACACGGCTAAGGCTTCTGTTGTGAGAGGCGGTGAGACTCTTGATACTGTATCCACCAGATTCGGTGTAAGAAGCTTTGAGATAGATCCCGAGCGCGGATTTATACTTAACGGTGAGGAGTATCCTCTCCGCGGCGTATCCCGTCACCAGGACAGACTCGGTATCGGAAACGCGCTTCTCCCCGAGCATCACAAGGAGGACATCGACCTTATAATGGAGGTTGGTGCTACCACCATAAGACTTGCTCACTATCAGCACGATCAGTACTTCTATGACCTTTGCGATGAGTCCGGTCTTGTAATCTGGGCAGAGATCCCCTATATCTCAAGACATATGCCCACCGGCCGTGAGAACACCGTAAATCAGATGAAGGAGCTTGTAACTCAGAATTACAACCACGCATCCATCGTAGTATGGGGACTCTCCAACGAGATCACCATCTCCGGCTCTAACCCCGATCTCATCGAGAACCACAAGATACTCAACGATATGGTGCACGAGATGGACAAGACACGTCTTACTACCATTGCCGCAGTATCCATGGCAAAGATGGACGATCCCTACCTTCACATTTCCGACGTTGTATCCTATAACCACTACTTCGGCTGGTACGGCGGCGAGACCTCTATGAACGGTCCTTGGTTCGACAAGTTCCACGCCACCTATCCTAACACTCCCATAGGCTGCTCCGAGTACGGCTGTGAGGCACTTAATTGGCACTCCTCCAACCCCTTCCAGGGTGACTATACAGAGGAATATCAGTCCTATTATCACGAGGAGCTTATAAAGCAGCTCTTTACCAGAAAGTACATCTGGGCAACACACGTGTGGAATATGTTTGACTTCGGCGCTGACGCCAGAAGCGAGGGCGGTGAGAACGGACAGAACCACAAGGGTCTTGTGACTATGGACAGAAAGTACAAGAAGGACTCCTTCTATGCATACAAGGCATGGCTCAGATCTCCCGAGGAAGCTCCCTTCGTACACCTTTGCTCCAAGAGATATATCGACAGAGTAGAGGAGGTTACTAAGGTTACCGTATACTCCAATCTCCCTGAGGTTGAGCTCTTTGCCAACGGTGTATCCGTAGGCAAGAAGCAGGCAGAGGATCACTTCTTCTACTTTGAGGTAGAGAACAAGGGTGAGACCAAGCTCGAGGCAGTTGCAGGCGAGTGCCGTGACGAGTCTGTTATCCGCAAGGTTGACGAGATGAATCAGGACTACGTTCTCAAGGAGCAGGGCGCGATTCTCAACTGGTTTGACGTGGATGCACCCGAAGGCAGATATTCTCTCAACGATAAGGTTTCCGATATCATGAAGTCCCTCCGCGGTAAGATCTGGTTCATCAGAACTATGCTTAAGATAAAGAAGCAGATGTCCGGCGGTAAGAAGGGAAAGACCGAGGCTGCAGGCTTTGAGATCCCCACCGAAGGACTTATGCAGATGATGGGCTCATTTACCGTGCTTCGTCTTACATCTATGATGGGTATGGCAAACGTCAACTTCACTAAGGAAGATCTCCTTAAGATGAACAAGAAGCTCAACGGAATCAGAAAGCCCAAGAGTCTGCGCTGATTTTCGGATATTTCCCCCGTTTTCTACCAAACTCGCCGTATGATGTATACGGCTTACTCCTATGTGGCTTGGCGCGGATGCGCCCGAAAGCGCGTTGCGCTTTTATCCCCTTGCGGTGATTAGCCACGGAGCAATCGGCGCGAGCGTCCTCGTGAGCGAGCTCCCAGATACGCTTTCGCTTGATTATCTGGGTAAAAGTACGTGAGAACTATCTCAAAAGCTAAGAATTTTTGATTTTTTTGAGGAATATCGTTTTAAATGTATGGCGGGGGATTGCTCCCGCCATGCAATTGAATATTTGTTTAACGGAGAAATAAATCAATGAAAATGAAAATGTCTTTCAGATGGTACGGTGAGAGTGATCCTATCTCTCTTCAGTACATTTCACAGATACCCGGTATGCGCTCGATCGTCTCTGCGGTATACGACGTAAAGCCCGGTGAAGTATGGGGTGAGGATAGCCTTGCCAAAATGAAAAAGCAGTGCGAGGAAAACGGACTTGTCTTTGACGTGGTTGAGTCCATTCCCGTGCATGAGGACATCAAGCTCGGCAGAAACAACGTGGACGAGCTTCTTGAGGTCTACTGCGAGAATATCCGCCGTTGCGCAAAGTACGGTGTAAAGTGTGTTACCTACAACTTTATGCCCGTTTTTGACTGGACGAGAACTCAGCTTGACAAGGAAGCCAAGGACGGCTCAACATCTCTCGTTATGTATTGGGATCAGATGAGAGGCCTTGATCCTCTCAAGGATGATATACATCTTCCCGGCTGGGACTCCTCTTACACTCAGAACGAGGTCAGAGAGCTTATCTCGGCTTACGGTGAGCTCGGTGAAGAAGGACTCTGGCAGAATCTTGAGAAATTCCTCAAGAAGGTTATACCCGTGGCAGAGGAATGCGGTGTAAGAATGGCTATTCATCCCGATGATCCGCCATATCCCATCTTCGGTCTCCCGAGAATTATCACCTGCGAGGAGAACCTCGACAGATTCCTTAAGATAGTTGATTCACCCGCAAACAGCCTTTGTCTTTGCACAGGCTCTCTCGGCTGCGCGGCTTCCAACGACGTAGTCGCTATGGTAAAGAAGTATGCCGCTATGGACAGAATCGCGTTTATGCACATCCGTAACATAAAGATTATGGAGGACGGATCATTTGAGGAGAGAGCACATCTTTCTTCCTGCGGTTCTCTTGACGTATACGAGATCGTCCGTGCGCTCGTTGAGTGCGGCTTCGACGGTTACGTACGTCCCGACCACGGCAGAATGATCTGGGGCGAGACCGGTAAGCCCGGCTACGGCCTCTTCGACAGAGCACTCGGCGCGACCTATATCAACGGTCTTTTCGAGGCACTCGAGAAGGAACTCGGAAAATAATTGAAAATTAAAAGTGGAAAATTGAAAATTCAAGCTTCCGTTTAAAATTAAAAAGCAAATTAAAAAGGGCAAGAATGTGAGGAGAAAAAATCCTTATATCCTTGCTCTTTTCATATTGATAAACTTATTCAATTGTTCTTATACTTGTCCATTTCAAGCAAGATACGGTATAGATGATCTTGCTCCTCTTTTGTTTTCGATAATAGAAATTCATAGCACTCAAGCGGAACGTTGCGCTCGTCGTTTTCTTGAACGCCAAGCTGTTCAAAAAGCTTTGAGAGGGAAATATTTAAAGCTATGGCGATCTTTTCTATACTTTCGATCGTAGCATTTTTCTCGCCGCGCTCAATCTGACCGATGTATGTGTGATGACAACCGGAAAGCTCTGCCAGCTTTTCCTGACTCAATCCCTTGGTTGTTCTGTAATATCTGATTCGCTGACCTAAAATCTTTGTAATATCATTCATAACGATACTCACTTTCAATTCTGCTGTATATAGTCTATAAATATTAAAACAATTTTTCCATAGACTATTGATATCTTTTCCAAGTGATGATATACTATAAATCTAAATTCTCTCAAAATTATGCTTATAGTGTTACAAAAAGGCGGTTATTATGAATGATTTTGTCGTTTCTTTATTTGGTCATAGAGAAATTAGAGATTTATACCGTATGGAAGAAGGGCTCGTCAAGCTTCTGAAAGAATTAATACAAGCAAAGCCGTACGTAGTATTTCTTATTGGGAGAAATGGGGAGTTTGACGAATATGCGGCGTCGATCATTAAGCGCACGAGAAGAGAAGTAAAAGAAGAAAACAGTGAGATTGCTTTAGTACTTCCGTACACGGTATCGGATATTGAATACTATGAAAAATATTATGATGATGTTATTATTCCCGAACGGGCGTGCACAGCGCATCGCAAGGATGCAATTACGCAGAGAAACCGTTGGATGATTGAACGCTCAGACCTGATCGTTTGCTACGTTGAACGAGAAAACGGAGGAGCATACGACGCTTTAAGATATGCCGAAAGGCTTGGAAAGCAAATCATCAATCTTGCAAAATGAGGATGGATTCACTGCGTGAGCTTTAATAGACGGTTATACGTTTCGCTTTTGTATCTTTTTTTGTTTAAACCACTTGCATTTTTTCAAAAAAGTGCTATACTGTTATATCGGAAAAACAACTTTTGATCAAGGCGACATATGAAAACGAAAATTATAAGCTTTGCCAAGGCAAATGCCGTTGTGCTCATAGCGGCTGTCGCGGCAATCGTTACGTCCTTTATAATTCCGCCGGATAAGGAATATCTCGGCTACTTTGATTTTAAAACGCTCACCTGCCTTTTCTGTGTGCTCGCGGTAGTCTGCGCACTCAGAAATATACGCTTTTTCTATACTCTTGCCAAAGCGATAATCCGTAAATTCAAAAACGCGAAGCTCACCGTTTTAGCTCTTGTATACATCACCTTTATAGGATCGATGCTCATCGCGAACGATATGGCGTTGCTGACATTTTTACCCCTCGGATATTTCGTTCTTCATACCACGGGTAAGGAAAAGTATATGGCCTTCACCTACATAATGCAGAATATAGCCGCCAATCTCGGCGGTATGCTCACACCGTTCGGCAACCCTCAGAACCTTTATCTTTACACCAAGTTTGAGATTCCGGACGGCGAGTTTGTCAGCATTATGTTCCCGCCGTTTATCGTGGCGATCTCGCTGATTACCGTGCTTTGTCTTGTGTTTGTCAAGTCCGAGCCGCTCGAGATTGAGGAGAAGGCTGCGGAGCTTCCCAAGGCAAGAGTGGCGGTCTATCTTTTGCTTTTTGCACTCTCAATACTAATCGTATTCCGTGCCGTTCCCTTTATTATCGGTCTTATAGTCATACCCGTGTCGCTTATTTTCCTTGATCGCGAGGCATTAAAGCAGGTGGACTACGGACTGCTCCTTACCTTCGTATTCTTCTTTATCTTCTCTGGAAATATGGCGAGAATCGACGTTATACGCACCTTCTTCTCGGCACTCCTTGAGAAAAACACTCTCATATTCTCGGCGCTTTCCTGTCAGGTTATCAGTAACGTCCCCTCGGCAATTCTCCTCTCGCAGTTCACACAAAATTACCGCGAGCTTCTGCTCGGTGTAAACATCGGCGGAGTAGGTACTCTTATAGCCTCGCTCGCCAGCCTTATCACCTTTAAGGAGTATACCATGGATCAACCCGGACACACACTCAGATATATTCTTAAGTTCACCGCCTTCAACTTCCTTTTCTTTGCGGTTTTGGTCGGCGTGTGCACCGTTATAGGATAGTCCGGCTCAGCGACTTGACATTCAGCACTTTAGCCGCCGTAGGCTTTATAAACAAAAAAGAGCAAACTCGTACGTTTGCTCTTTTTACTTTATTCGGTTATTATTTAATTCCGGTCCACTCGATGTTCATTGACTCCTCGAGTGTCTGCTCTATAGCGCCGTTCAGCTTTTCCTGCTCCGCTTGTCTCTTTTTTACGAAGTAGCGGTCGACCTTGTTAGCGAGCTTGAAGAGCTCCTGTACCCAGAAGAAGCATACCGTGATAAGTATGATCCAATCGTAAATTCCGGTAAATCTGTCGAAGGGGATGATCTCCATGCCGAACACTATGGTCGCAATACCGATACCGCGGCAGATGAGTATAGAGGGGATGAACCATCCGAGCCTCATTCTTGTCGTTCCCGCAATCATAACGAGCGCATCGTCAGGGAAGATGGGGAAGAGCATCATGAGAGGGAAGTATGAAGTTCCGCGAGTACGGATAAGCTCAAGTGACTTCTCACAGTCCTCTTTACCGAGCATTTTTTCACAGATCTTGTATCCGCCGAATCTGCCTATTATGTAGAGTATTGCGCTTGCAATGATAACACAGGAATATGAGAAGAGGAAGGCCATAATAGGTCTGCCTGCATACAGTATCTCGGTGCTGAGCATAACAAAAGCCATAGCCACACCGGGAATCGCGCACAGGAGAATACTGAGCACGGTCTGTATGAGCATCAGCACGATAAAGCCGTACCACTTTCCGGTGAATCTGCCGAGCAAATCACTGTTAAATACAAAGCCGCTGTCGTAGTAGAGCACGTCGGTTGCAAACAAGACGGCGAGTGTAATAAGCGATACCACAGCTATAAGTGCTACAAGAGAAAGGAGCTTTAGGATTATCGCCTTATTTTCCTTAACTTTTTTTATAATTGTCTTCATTTAAATTAACCTTAAAAAACTTATTTTAGTGATTAAATTTTATCACTTGAGGACACCAAAGTCAAGGGCAAAAATACAAATAATTTTGAAATTATTAAAAATTATTAAATTGTTCATATTTCCTGTTCCAAATAACGGATATTTTGGCAAAAATCGACACGCTGTCCGTACTTGTCAGCTACGCTTCGGTGGGAGAGGTGTCGGAAAAACTCAAAGAAAAGGGCGGCTCACGGTGAGCCGCCCCTTGCGTTAATTCAATTTCTCCGATTATCAGTTGGAATCGAAGTTGAGAGTGTTGTAAACCTTGCCGTCCTCGGTGATAACAGAGAGAACGCAGCCTCTGTAATAGGTCTTGTCGTTCCAGTTACAGATAGCTATCTCAAGGGTAACCTCCTGACCGGCAAACTGAGAGAGCCAGCTGTACTGAGCTGCGCCTGACATATAAAGGCTGAACTCTGTGCCGTTGTAGGTGAGCTTGAGAGAGGTGTAGTATGCGGTTTCGACGTACTCAATGTTAGCCTTTACTACGTATACGGAAGTTGTGTAATCAACTGTTACGTCGAGAGAACTGAGATCTGCGAGAGTCTTGCCGCTTACGAAGTAATCGTCATTGTACTCGTGATTGCCCTGGTTGTTTACAAGAACTACTGCATCCTTAAGGCAGGTCTGACCGTAATACGACGTACCGCCCTTGGTGTTGTTATGTCTTACACCGGTAAGGATGACCTCGTGTCCGATCTCGAGAGTGGACATTACGTCAGAGGTGGTGAGAACTGCGATAAGACCGTTCTCGCCCATGAGGTAGAAGCCTACCTTGTTTACAAGAGAAGGACCTACGATACCCTTAACGGTAACCGTCTGGCCTACCTCTGCCGCGATAGCATCCTCAACGGATACGTATTCATAGTCGATTGCCGCCTCATACTTAACGGTAACATCAGCTGTAGCGGTGTAGTCACCGTAGGTTGCGGTGATGGTTACGGTAACTTCGCCGTAGCCGAGAAGGTTGAATACTACCTTTCCGTCCGCATCGGTAGTGAACTTACCTACACTCTCATCGGAGGAGGAGTAGGAGAGGAGAACGTTCTCAAATCCGAGAAGCTCGGAGGATACGCTTGTGATGAGTCCGAGTGCGGGATCGGCTGTGTAGCTGCCGAGGAACTGCTCCTTGGCATAGTAGTCGATAGCGAACTTGGGAGCATCTGCCGCGTCAAAGGTGAAGCCCTCGTCTACGACAGCAACGGGAATGAATCTCCAGAAGCAATCGCCTGCGGTAGACTTAGCGTTGAGAGCGGAAAGATATACTGTACAGATCTTGCCTTCGAACTCACGGAGCCATGCGAAGTCGCTGCCGGAGCACTGTGAATAAGCATAGGAGCTTGTCACACCGTCAAGGTCGTAGAAGTAGAAGTTTGTAAAGCCGTTGCCGGGAACTTCCTTGACAAGTGCGTTTACCTTATATACGATAGTGGAGATATCCTCGGTAACGGGGGTATCTACGATGTTCTTAACAGTAGACTCGGTGATCCAGGACCTGTCAAAGTCGGTCTTGCCGTTGTCGTTGCTTACAAGAACGCAGTCGGTTATCTGGTTACAGCCCTTGTAGCCGAACTTATTTGCGTTGTTCTGCTCGGACTCGAGGATCCAGTGATCCTTCACACCGACAAGGGTGAGAGTGTTACCGATCTGAACTCTTGCGGCAAGCTCTCCGTCGTAAACGTAAATGGAGCTTGTGGAGTCGATGAGATAGAAGCCTGCGGGGATCATTCCGTCGGCATAAGTGATTCTTGCGACAACACCGGATACCTTTACAGCCTGACCGTCAGTTAAAAGACGAGCGTCTGCAATAGTGGAGAGAGTATAGTCATCGGGGTTGATGTCGGGCTCGTTGTGAGTGAACTCAACTATGTAGGCCTGCTTGATCTCGGGAGTGCCGTTGAAGCTCTGGATATTTACAGCCTTGATTAGCACGGTATCACCCTTGTAGGGCTTGTCTGCCATGGCGCTGTAGTCTACGCCGTCAACGCTCTTGGAGTTGTATACTGCGATCTCACCGGTCTCGTCTGCTATTACCATAGCGCCGAAGTTAGCGTTTGTCACGGATACGACGGTCGCGCTGATGAAGTAGTGATCGGTAGCGGGAACCTTACCTGCGATCTTGATCGCATCCTCTACGGTGATGGTGTCACCGGGCTTGAAGCCAAGAGTAGGATCTTCTTCGGGCTGCTGTCCCTCGGGAGTATAGTAGTCGATGAGCCATGCATTCTGTACTTCCTTGGTGTTGCCCTTATAGTTCTGGAGAGTACCGTAAATAAGGATAACGTCTCCTGCCTTGAGCTCCACGCCCATATTGTCATACTTAAGAGAACCGTCTGAGCTGTTAGTACCGTATACCATGATAGAGCCGGTCTCATCCTCAACGGTGAGCTGTCCGTAAGAGGTGTTGTCTACGGACTTGACTGTAACGATCATGTAGTATCTGTTGCTTGAAGGGGTGGATACGAACTCTTCGCAGAGCTCGAGAGCCTCTGCAACCGTGATAGTTTCGTACTGTTCTGCCCAAAGCTCGGCCTTGGTGGGCTCTTTTGGAGTTTCCTCGGGCTTTTCCTCAGGTTTTTCCTCGGGTTTTTCCTCGGTGCCGAAGGGGAGCTTGATTCCGAGCTCTTCGAGCTGCTCGCAAGAAGCGAGAGAGGTCAGCACGATGGAAAGAACGAGAATCATAAGCAAGAGAAGCTTGATTTTCTTCATTTTTGTGTACCTTCCGTTATTTTATTTTTTAAAGTATTGCGCCATTATAATTATAACCCATACGCACGGAGTTTGTAAATCGGTAAATTTGTGGAAAATTTCGGGAAATCTTTTGGTTGATTTGTATATTTAAATTAAATATTAGAAAAACGGCGGCAAAGAGTGTAATCTCTGCCACCGATGAAATGTTATTCTGAAATCGTTATCGGAATACCGTTTACCTCTACACCCTCTTCCGCCTCTATCATAACGTATTTTTTGCCGTTTATGACCTGGGTGGATACGAGATTCATCTTATCCTTTTTCACGCTGATCTTTACGTCGGGCATCGCGATATCCAGTCTTGTCGTGGTTACGACGTTTTTAGGCATAATTTCAGCGTTTTGACCGTAGCTTTCGTCCATTTTTTCTCCGACGCGCTCGAGAGTCTTTTCCTCTACTCCGCAGTTGGCGAGCAGAGTCTTGACTGTGGATTTGGTGAGTGTGAGCGGCTCGGGGATCTTCATCTCCTTGTGCTCCTCGACCATCTCGGCTATCTGTGCACTGACCGAGCGGACGACCTCAAAGGAACATTCCTCACCGAGTCCCGTGCTAACGCAGTAGCTGAAGGCGGACTTCTGTACCTTCGGCGGCATGGGTGCTTCTTTACCGAAAATGCGGGATACAAATTCGGGATTTGCGGTCGCTACATCCTTGGTATAGTAGAGGGCGTGGTAAATATTAGCCATTCTGTCGTCAAAGGTGGGGAACATAAATCCGAGCACCGGACGGGTGAGTATCGCACTTGCGGTCACGGTGTGGAAGAGCTTGTCTGATTCACGGAAGAAGAGTCCTGAGTCCGAGTCCTTCAGAGGACAAATGCTGCATACGATGTAGGAGAACGTGGTAGACGAGCCGGATTCCTCATCGTTTTCCTTGGTATAGACGTCATAGATATCGTTTGCCAGAAGTACCACGTAGTTGCACTCCATATGTACGCTTTGTGCTATTTTGTCAAAAAATGCCGAGAGGGCAGACTCATCCTTGAGATGTGAGTCGCGCAGGGACATAAGCAGCTTGTGCTCCTCCGCATCGGTCACGTCCTTTGTGGAAAACTCAATATCCGTGAGGTTTGTTCCGAGAGATCCCGAGAGGGTCTTTTTCATCACGGTGAGCAATTCCTCGCTCTCGTCGTTCTCGGTGAGGAGTATTGATTGGTTAAAGCGGGAGATTATCTGTCCTGCGGCATTGATAAAGCAGCCGACTATATTAGGTATGTTGCTTCTGTCGGGACGAAAACGCCTTTTAATTTCTCTGAGTTCCTTTTCGTTCATATCCTTCTCCTGTTTTATATTTATGATAACATTATATCACTTTTCCTCGTCCGTATCAAGTGTATTTACAATAATAATGGGGAAAATCCTTGACAGCGCAGTTTTAAATATGGTAAAATTTAATTGTAATACAACCTTGATGAATGAAAGGGATAGTACTATGAAAAAAACACTTCTATTCATAATTTCACTCACTCTGTGCTTGAGCTTTATTCTTTCGTCCTGCTCTTTGCTCGCGGGAGTTATAACTAAGCCGGAGGCCAATCCGGAGGCGAGTGTTAAGCCCGATCCCGAGCCCACTCCCGATCCCGAGCCCACTCCCGATCCCGATCCTAAACCTGATCCCGATCCTAAACCCGATCCGGATCCAATTCTCGCTGACGTTCCCGAGAGGTTTAAGACTGCATACACCATAGACCGTGCAAAGCTTGAGAGAGCCGCTGATGCCGCTACCGAAAAGCTTCTCGCACTCTACAGCGAGGGCGGAAATCAATTTCCCGATACCTGCTCGATAGACTATCAGTATAAGTTCGGCGCAAACAACAACTGGACTGCCGGAATGTACACGGGTACGTACCTTATGGCATATCAGCTTACAGGCGACGAGAGATTTAAAAATATAGTAGAGGACCACATAGACACCTTTGTTTACCGTGTTGAGAACCGTATCGGTATGGGTGACCACGACGTAGGATTTGCCTTTGCACCGTCATGTGTCGGCGCTTATAAGATACTCGGCTCAGAGAGAGCGAGAGACGCAGCTCTTGCAGCGGTGGACTATTACTACGATACAGGTTACAGCAAGGAGGGCAAGTTTATTATCCGTGCCTTCAGCTGGAACAACTTTGACGGCTTCAGAACCATGATCGACTCGCAGATGAACGCATCTCTCTTATTCTGGGCGAGTGATTGTACGCACAGCATGAAGTATGCTACCGCTGCTGAGAATCATACTTTAACGACCGTTGACCTCATCGTAAGAGATGACGGCTCGACCTATCACCACTATCAGTTCGATCCCGAGACCGCAGAGCCTCTGTACGGTCTGACATGGCAGGGATATGCCGACGAGTCCTGCTGGTCACGCGGTCAGTCCTGGGGCGTGTACGGTTTTTCCATAGCTTATTCCTATACTCAGAATCAGGAAATCCTTGACGCACAGCGCGACGTGACCTATTATATGCTCAACCATCTGCCCGAGGATCTCATTCCTTATTGGGATTACACCTTCACCTCCGGCGATGAGCCGCGTGATGCGTCCGCGGCAGCTATAGCCGTGTGCGGTATGCTCGATATGGCAGAGATGCTTCCCGAGGATTCGGAGCAGAGACTGATCTACGAGAGCGCGGCAGCACAGATAATGGAGGCGCTCATCGATAAATACACCGGAGATTGCGGAGTCGAATACGACGGCCTCCTCCACGGAGTTACTCACGCTTTGCCTCAGGGACGCGGAATAGAGGAGTGCGCTCCTTATGCCGATTACTTCTATCTTGAGGCCCTCGCGAGATATCTTAACGAGGATTTCATCCGCCCTTGGTAATCCCTTTAATTATTACGCAATACAGAAAACGCACGCCTCGCGCGTGCGTTTTTTATTTGTGAGGTATTGACAAGTAAAATCTTATGTGTTAATATTATTATGGATGGATAGGGTTTCCGTCCGACCGTATTTGAATATTTTTTATGCGAGGTACAATATGTTTGCAATCAAAAACGGAAAGGTTATACTCGAAGACGGTATCGTGCTTGACAAGGCGGTCCTCTTCACCGACAAGATCGTCGGAATAGTAGACGAGAGTGAGATACCCGCGGACGCTGAGATCATCGACGCCGAGGGCGGATACGTTACTCCCGGTCTTATTGAGCTTCACATTCACGGATATCTCGGCAAGGATGTCTGCGACGCATCCGAGGAGAGCATCCGTATTATATCCAAGGGACTGCTTGAGAACGGTGTTACCGGCTATCTCCCCACCACTATGACTGTTGATATGGAGGTTATCACAGGCGCTATCGAGTCCGTACGAGCACTTATGGCTGAGTCGAGAACTCCCGAGTTCGACGGTACTCAGATACTCGGTGTGCACGCTGAGGGACCCTTCATCTCCGAGTCCAAGAAGGGCGCGCAGGATCCCAGATACATACTTAAGCCCGATGCTGATTTCGTAAAGGCAAACTCCGACGTCATCAGAGTTATCACACTCGCTCCCGAGGAGGATGACGCGGACTTCTCTCAGATCAGGAGAATTACTGCCGAGACAGACGTCGTTGTTTCTATGGGACATACCTCTGCCGATTACGATACCGCCATCGCAGGCGTTAAGGCAGGCGTAAGACACGCCACCCATCTTTTCAACGCGATGACTCCCCTCACTCACAGAGGCCCCGGAGTTGTAGGCGCGGCTCTTAACTGCGATGAGGTAAGCACTGAGCTTATCGTAGATACACACCACGTAAACAAGGCGCTCTTCGACACCGTGTACAAGCTCAAGGGCAGAAAGCTCGTGTTCATCACCGACTGTCTCCCCGCAGGCGGACTTCCCGAGGGTGAATATACACTCGGCGGTGCGAAGATCATTTACAAAAACGATCTTTGCCGTCTTGAAGACGGAACTATCGCGGGTAGCGTTCTCAAGCTCAATAAGGGTGTGTGGAACGTGTACACCAATTCCAAGATACCGCTCCATGAGTGCGTAAACTGCGCATCTCTCAACCCTGCTACCACACTCGGTATCCAGGATAAGAAGGGCTCTATCAAGGAGGGCAAGGATGCAGACTTCGTTATCCTTGACAACGAATTCAACGTAAAGAAAACCATTATTGGAGGTAAAATTAAATATGAAGCTTAAGGTACAGGCAAAACTTGACAAGGGCTTTATGCCGATGGCTCTCGTTTGCAGAGAAATGCGCGAGGCTACTAAGGATTGCGGTCAGGACGTTGTTATCGCCGCTGAGAGAAACAAGGGCTATACCACCGTTTACAAGACCAGAATCTATAAGGACAACACAGGCCACGATGAAGAGAACTTCAAGTTCATCGACAGAATCGCAAAGACTCTTCTTTGGGTGTCCGGCGGTTACAAGCTCATTATCGCGGGCTCTGAGACCGTAGGCGATTATCTCAAGAGAACATACTGCTACGGCGGTACAAGAGATTTCGACGTTCGCTTCATGGAGAGAGTTTACGAGGAGAAGTTTGAGGTTATCTCAACCGATCTTGCACACGCTCCCGAGGATAAGTCCTCTGCTCAGCCCGTAGGCAGACATCTCGACGGTTGCCGTATCGGCTTTGATGCAGGCGGATCTGACAGAAAGGTTTCCGCTGTTGTTAACGGTGAGACCGTATATTCCGAGGAGGTTGTATGGTTCCCCAAGCTCAACTCCGATCCCGAGTATCACTATCAGGGTATTCTCGAGGCTATGAAGACCGCAGCGTCCCATATGCCCAGAGTTGACGCTATCGGTGTTTCCTCCGCAGGTGTTTATATCGACAACAAGATAATGGTTGCATCCCTCTTCCTCAAGGTTAACGATGAGGACTTCGAGAGACGTGTAAAGAATATGTACATAGACGTAGCGCGCGAGATCGGTGAGAACATTCCGATCGAGGTTGCCAACGACGGTGACGTTACCGCTCTTGCAGGTGCGATGAGCCTTAACGAGAACGGCGTGCTCGGTATCGCTATGGGTACTTCCGAGGCGGCAGGCTACGTAGATATGGACGGCAATATTACCGGCTGGCTCAACGAGCTTGCATTTGCTCCCGTTGATTTCAACGAGGATGCTATGGTTGACGAGTGGTCCGGCGACTGGGGCTGCGGCGTTAAGTACTTCTCCCAGGACGGTGTTATCAAGCTTGCTCCCTACGCAGGCATCGAGCTTGACGAGAGCCTCTCTCCCGCAGAGAAGCTTAAGGTAGTTCAGGGACTTATGGCAGAGGGTGACGAGAGAGCTGCGGCTATCTACGAGACCATCGGTGCATACTTCGGCTACACCATCGCTTACTACTGCGAGTTCTACGATATCCGTCAGGTTCTTATCATGGGTAGAGTTACCTCCGGTAAGGGCGGCGAGCTTCTTCTTGCTAAGGCAAAAGAGGTTATGGCTACCGAGTTTCCCGAGCTTAACGAGAAGGTTACTCTCAACATTCCCGACGAGAAGGCAAGACGTGTAGGTCAGTCTGTTGCTGCCGCAAGCCTTCCTAAGATCGGCTGATTAGCTAATTAAATATGCTTTAGGTGGAGAACGTCACGTTCTCCACCTTTTATTTACTACGCACGCTGTAAGGCATTGTATATGCAGTCGCATAGGGCGAAAAGTAACATATAAGCCTTAGTGTATTGACTTTGCCGATCATGTGCGGTATAATTAACCGTATAAGGCGTATTGGTGTCGATCCATTCGCACATCTATAAAGGAGTAGTTTTATGGAAAAGCAGGAAATAATTTCCGAGTTGTATTCTATAAGAGCCGGCTTGTCTTTGATATCCGAGAATGCTGATATCATCAATCAGTCAGAGGAAAAGATAATCTCGCTGAAGGATCAGGAAAAAGAGAGCTACAATAGTTATCAAACAGATAAAAATAGGCTTTCGTATATGACAAACCAGATTAAAGAAGAGGAGAAAGGCAAATATCCTCTTTTAGCAGAGCGCAGAAAGTTTGAGGAGTATATAGCAACAGAAAAGACTGCTATGAAAGATGCCGGAGAAAAGGCAGAATCTAAGGCGTGGTCAAGGCTTGTACCTTTTTTGTCCCGTTACGACACTATACCCACGATAATTACAAACGTTTTTTTGATGGCTGTGAGCGGTTTTGTGTTCGTTATTTTATGTGGTATATTAGGTAATATCATTTTTGGTGATGATAGCTGGTCTGCAATAATGGATGAACAAACAATGAATAGGGTAATCGTTTTCAGTCTAATCGGAGGAATGATTGCATATTGGTTGATCTGTCTCATTGTATTTTTATGCAAAAAGAAAAAGATAATTCAAGATATCAGCGATGAAATTATTAAAGATCATACAACGAAAATCAATCGCTGGCAGATAGAAATAGATAAGATAGATCTTGAAATTGAAAAGTACGATAAGAAGATACATGAGCTTTCCGTTCAAAAGTCAAGGCTTGAGGTAAGTCAGCAGGCATATACGTCGAGAGCCAATATCGTAATCAGTAGCAACAACGCTTCCCGTGAGCTTTGCAAGACCGTTATAGATCACTGCGTCAAAGAGAATATCAGAATACGCGATTTTCTTACGAATAATTACAACGTGCTGACGGTGGCGGATTGGCCAAATATCGACCTTATTATTTTCTATTTCAACACCGGCAGAGCAGATACAATGAAGGAAGCACTTCAGCTTGTAGATGAGCAGAGAAGAAATGGTGCGATAGTCCATGCGATAAACTCCGCTTCACGCGAGATATCCGGTACTATCCAGCGCAACTTCAATAATCTCTCATCTATGCTGTCCTCTCACTTCTCAAGGATAAATATGCAGATCGAGGATATGTCATTCAGAGTGGATAAGCTTGGCAACGAGATGAGAGGCGCGACTGAACTTCTTGGCGGTCAGATCTCTAAGCTTGCAGAGGTTAACAGACTGCAGACTGCGTTTATGAGAAAGGCGGCTAAGAGTACCGCGGAGCTCGTTGAGGATATGGACAGATCTATCGATGTTAAGGTGACTGTGAATTATTGATAAAAAGTAAACTAAAATAGACAAAAGGCAGGGTTATACCTGCCTTTTTGTTATATTAATAAGATTATGCTTTTGTTTGTGTTAGCGGATTTTGCACGATCAACGCCCATCTTTACAGCTTTGACGGGCTTACACCGTACCTCGCCTTAAAGGCCTTTGAAAAGTTAAACTCGTCATCGTATCCTACCATATGTGCGCTCTGCTTAACGGTGTATCCGGACTTCAGAAATTCACTTGCCTTTTCCATACGTACGGAAGTTATGTATTCCTTGATACCTATTCCGTATTTCGCCTTAAAGGTGGAGTAGAGATAGGTACGGTTGAAGCCGAATCTCTCCGCTATGGAGCTCACAGTTATCGGAAGCATATAGTTGTACTTGATATATCTTTTTATACGTCTTACCCTGTCATCGCCGCCGTCTGCTTCGACTCTGCGCGTGATTTGATAGATGAGGCTGTATATTATAGCAAGACATCCCTCATAGGGCAGTATTTCTTCGTCGAGAATAGTAATCAGCTTATCGTCCAGCTCCTTCGGAGTGTCAAAGACAGAGCACTCATCCTTGAAGAAAATCTCGTCAGAGCGAAAAGCTACCCATATGTATTCCCACGGCTCTTTCATATCTGCCGTATAAGTCGTGATTTCACCGGGACGGATGACAAAGAGCTGTCCTTCCGAGACGTTATGTGTGCCGTGCTTGTTTTTGAGCATTCCCCGTCCGCCAAGACAGAAATGCACCAAATAGCAGTCGCGGATATAAGGACCGAAGCTGTGTCCGGGTGTACAAGCCTCGCGTCCGACGAATAAAGGCGTGATCGAGGATTTTTTTACATTTATTATATGTTCTTTCATAATAAAACTCCTTTTCTAACATTTTACCATGATTTCACAACAAAAATCAATAGATAACATACAAAAATCGTGGTATAATTATTTTGCAGTAAAAAATGAAAGGCTGGATATCCAAATGAAAATTACATTTATGGGTGCAGGAAGCAGCGTTTTTGCAAAAAACGTCCTCGGAGACGTTCTTCTCACTCCCGCGCTTCGTGAGGATCTTGAGATAGCTCTCTATGACATCGACTCGGTAAGACTTGAGGAGTCTTATATGATGATAGAGGCTCTCAACAAAAAGTATAACGGCGGTAATGCCAAGATAGGCAAATATCTCGGTGTGCCAAAGAGACGTGACGCGCTCCGTGGCGCGAGATTCGTGATCAATGCTATACAGGTCGGTCTGTACGACCCCTGTACGATCATAGACTTTGAAGTACCGAAAAAGTACGGTCTCAGACAGACTATAGGTGACACTCTCGGTATCGGCGGAATTATGCGCGGATTACGTACTATCCACGTTATGAAGGGATTTGCCAAGGATATGGAAGAGGTATGTCCCAACGCGTGGTTTTTAAACTACACCAATCCGATGGCCATACTCACGGGATACATGCTCAGATATACTAAAATTAAGACCATAGGTCTTTGCCACAGCGTGCAGGTATGCACGTCGAGTCTGTTTGAGGGGCTCGGCATAGATCACGGTATGATAGGCTCTGAGAGAATCGCGGGTATCAACCATATGGGCTGGCTGCTTGACGTCAGAGATAAGGACGGTAACGACCTCTATCCTATGATAAGAGAGATGGCTAAGGCTAAGAATGCCGGTGAGAAGCACAGCAATATGGTACGCTTTGACTACATAGAAAAGTTTGGCTACTACTGTACCGAGTCGAGCGAGCACAACGCAGAGTACAATCCCTTCTACATCAAGTCTAAGTACCCCGAGCTGATCGACCGCTTCAACATTCCGCTTGACGAGTATCCCAGACGTTGCAGAGTACAGATCGAGAGATGGGCAAAGCAGAGAGACGAGATCATGGCTGACGGTAACATTGAGCATGAGCGCAGTAAGGAATACGCATCCCGCATTATGGAAGCTATCGTAACCGACACGCCGTATAAGATCGGCGGCAACGTCTTGAACAACGGCCTTATTACAAACCTGCCTAGCGATGCGTGCGTAGAAGTTCCTTGCCTTGTTGACGGCGACGGAATACACCCCACGTACATCGGCAGACTCCCTGTACAGTGCGCAGCTATGAATATGACCAACATCAATCCTCAATTGCTCACTATCGAGGCGGCTGTTACCGGTAAGAGAGAGCACGTGTACCATGCGGCAATGCTTGATCCTCACACCGCCGCTGAATTGTCAATAGACGATATTATTGCTATGTGCGACGAGCTGATCGAATCGCACGAGAAGGCAGGCTATCCCATTTTCTGATTAATTCAGGGACTCTTTGATATGGCCGTGTAAAACGGCGCAGAACTGCAAAAAAGAGGCTGAAAAGTAAACTTTAGTTTTAATATAAGAAGAAAATGCGACTGCTTGACACGGTAAGAATATATACAGGAGATGTGGAATGAAAGAGTATGAGAGCTTTGATAGGATAGGCACAGAGCCGCACCGCAGCTATTATATTCCCTTTGCAGAGGGTGATGCTGTCAGAGAAAAATACGGCATAATAGACAGAGAGAGCAGCTCGCGCTTTACCCTGCTTGACGGCATCTGGCAGATACGTCAGCTGAGTTGCCCGGAGCAGTTCGATATATCGTCGGAGCTTACGGAAGCGATCGACGTCCCCTCGTCAGTACAGCTGAAGGGATATGACATGATACAGTATCTGAATACGAGTTATCCGATTCCGGTTATGCTGCCACACGTACCTAAGAAAAATCCATCATGGCATTACAGACGCGAGTTCGATATAAAAAAGACGGATGGAGAGAAATACTATCTCTGCTTTGAGGGTGTTGATTCTGCCTTCTATCTATACGTAAACGGAGTGAGGTGCGGCTACTCGCAGATATCACACGCGACGAGCGAATTTGACGTGACAAACCTATTGACGGACGGCAAAAACCGCCTCGACGTGCTTGTAATCAAGTGGTGCGTGTCAACTTATCTTGAGTGTCAGGATAAATTCAGGCTCTCGGGAATATTCAGGAGCGTGTATATGCTTCGCCGTCCCGAAAGACATATAACCGATTATAAGATCGAGACTCGGCTGACCGAGAGCGGCGGTGCGCTATGCTTCATAAATGACAGTCCCGTCGACGTGCGCGCCGAAATACTCGGACTTTCCTTTACCGCGAGGGCAGGAGAGAGAGCAGAGGTGCTCCTTGATGGAGTCTCACAATGGACGGTTGAAAATCCCACGCTCTACCCCTTAAGGCTCTATGCCGAGGGTGAGATGATAGAAGAGCGTATCGGATTCCGCGAGGTAAAAATAGACGGATGCGTGTTCAAAATAAACGGCAAGGCGGTAAAGCTCAAAGGCGTGAACCGTCACGGCTTCAGTCCCGACAGAGGCGCGGCGATAAGCCTTGCGGAAACCGTGCGCGACCTCGAAATTATGAAGGAACTGAACGTCAATGCTGTCAGAACTTCACATTATCCCGATTCTCCCGAATTTTATCTCCTCTGCGATGCGCGAGGAATATACGTAATGGACGAGGCGGACCTCGAAATGCACGGCGCGTGTGTACGTGAGGGAAACTACGATCTGACTCTGTGGCGCGAATACGGTGAGGATGAGTTTTTATCTCCCGGAATACTCGACAGACACACCGCGCTCGTCGAAAGAGATAAGAACAGACCCTGTGTAATTATATGGTCACTTGGCAACGAAAGCTCTTTCGGTAAGGCGTTCTTTGCCGGAGCGGACTACATAAGAAACAGAGATAAAACAAGACCTATACACTATGAAAGCTTACAGCAGGCGGATGAAAAATACTACTTTACCGACAGAGTAGATCTTGTCAGTATGATGTATCCGTCGATCAGCAGAATAAAGGAAAGAGTGCTTGATAATCCCGAGGAGAAGCGCCCATTTGTCCTATGCGAATACACACACGCCATGGGCAACTCCTCAGGTGATATATCCGACTATTGGCGACTGATATACGAAAGCGAACAGATGATGGGTGCTTTCGTCTGGGAATGGGCTGACCATGCGGTACGTACTGAGCGCGGTTTCCTTTACGGCGGTGACTTTGGCGAAGAGGAGCACGACGGAAACTTCTGTGTCGACGGTCTGCTCTCACCCGACCGCAAGATCAAGTCCTCAGCACTTGAGATGAAGGCGGTATACGGAGGAAAGCTCGACTCTCCGATAAGAGAAGTGCCGATACCTGATCGCGCCTCTGATAAAAAGATACAGATCGAAATAGATGAAGAGAGCGGTGAGCTCATATCCGTAAGATCGGGTGAAACAGAGCTTCTTAAAACCCCGATGCGCTTAAATCTACTCAGATACACGGACAATGAGAGAAATCTTATGCCCATATGGTCGAAGCAGTACAAACTTACACGTCTTAAGCCCTATATGACGTTATGCGAAAAGACGGAATCCGGCTATAAGGTAGAGGGAGTGTTGAGCGCAAACTGCCTCTCTCCCGCTCTCACCTACGCGATAGAGTACAGTGTGGAGGGCGGCGTGCTGACGGTGGATATCGGATATCATATTGCGGATTACGTCAAACATCTGCCGAGAGTGGGCCTCGAGTTCGGTATAGATAAGCGATTCGAGAGCTTCTCATATATTGGATACGGCCCGAGTGAGAGCTACGCAGATAAGCATATTGCTGCCGAATACGGCTCTTACGTGAGCACCGCCCGAGATAACTACGATATGAATTACCTGCGTCCGCAGGAGTCGGGCAGTCATTATATGACAAAATACCTTGATGTCAAGGGGCTCTTCTCGCTTACGGCAGAGCATCCATTCTCACAATCGGTAACTCCGTACACCACAAAGCAGCTTATTGAAACAGCGCATAATTTCGAGCTTCCCGAAAACGACTTCGTAAACGTGTGTGTTGACCTCGCTATGCGCGGTGTGGGATCAAATTCCTGCGGTCCGCAGCTTGACGAAAGATTTGAGATACCCCGAGATTACCGCAACACGTTCAGATTTGTGTTTGAGGAGTGAACACAGGGGGCAGATATAATATGCCGACTGCACGGATAATACAAAAAAGGCAGAGCCGAGTGCTCTGCCTTTACTGATTTATACGTTATTTTTCTTAGACTCTCTCTGTCTCTGCTGACGCTGCTTGAGAAGGAGTGAGTGTGAGAGCTGCATCTGCTGAATAATGCACTTAACGAGAGTATCAAGATCACTCCCCTCCTGATAATCGGCGGGGCTGATATAGTTTACACGGTCGTCGAGGAGAAGATCTGTAACCTTATTTTTTTGTCCTTTCTGATACACGGCTATGGACGTACCGCCCTGTTTCTTAACAAACGTCATACAGGGAATGTCGGTGATACCGTCGCCAAAGTATATCATATTACGGTACGGAATGACACGGTCGTTCATCTTATCGTTGACCTTCTTATTGTCGGTCTCGTCATACGCAGCCTTGGATACTCGGAAGATATACTGTGTTTTTTGAGTATAGTTAATAGCTATTTTCGGCCAGATCGCCTCACCGGTCTTTTCATCGAAGTAGTACTGACACGCGAAAATCTTCTTGAACTTATCGCTGATAGCACAGCCGTCAATGATCTCCTTTATACCGCTGGAGATAATATAGTGCTCAATATTTACACCGATAGACTCACCGTACTGATTTATTCTGTCAAACCAGTTGAGAACGCCCTTGTAGAACTTGACGTCCTTACCCGTGGAGCGTAAATACTCCTTGGTAAACGGAATCCCCTTCTCCTGACATGCTATCATGGAATAGTACATATATCCGAGAATGCTTTCCATGTAGTTTTTGTTACGGAAGGTCTCGACCTTGCCCCAGAATTCGCCCGGAGTCATACCGAGGTTGGGGATAAAGCTGTAATTCTGCATATCCTGATCCGCGAGAGTCTTATCGAAATCATACATAAGGGCTATTGTCGGCTTCTTTTTCATATTTTCTCCTATCTGCCTATACGGGCTACGATCTTTCTTATGTTAATTTTATCACAGAAGCGGAAGATTGTCAATACAGCACAACACACGCGCGCAAAATCAATGGGAAAGGTTGAAAATGCGGCTATATACGGAAGAAAAGCCGGTGAAATTATACGTTACATCTTTGGTAAGGCAAATCATCTTCTGCTGATATTAAGTCTATTTGCGCCCGAAAATCTTTTTTTATTGACACTTGCATGAGCATGTGATATAATCAAAATACCAATAGTGTAAAGGGAACAGAACAATGCAATTCATCAAGGCAACTAATAAATACTGTACTCTGAAAGAGAATATTCCTGCACCGATCTTCAGAAAGACATTCGAAATAGATTCTGAGGTAAGATCGGCAAGGCTTGATATAGCGACTCCCGGATTTTACGAGCTCTACGTAAACGGTGAGAATATTACGCATGGACTCTTAGCGCCGTATATTGCAAACCCGGATCATCTCGTTTATCTTGATAGCTACGATCTTGCTCCGTATCTGAGAGTAGGCGGAAATGCTGTGGCCGTTATCCTCGGCAACGGATTTGCAAATCAAGACGTTGACGGATGGGAATTCAAGAATGCAGCTTTCCGTGCGCCTCTGTGCGTGGCACTCAGCGCACAGATCGTGACCGAAAAGGGAACGGCATCTATAATCTCCGACGAGAGCTTTAAGGTGAGCACGTCCCCTATCCTTTTCGATATGTACCGCTACGGTATTGTGTACGATGCAAGAGAAGAAAGAGACGGATTTGCCTCATTTGAATATGATGATTCCGGATGGGATCACGCTATATCTGCAGACGCGCCAAAGGGGAAAATCACTCGTAATCGCGCTAAGCCCATCAGAGTCAGAGCAGAGCTCAGACCTGTGAGATGGGAAAGACAGAGCGATTTCTACTGCCTCTATTACAAGGACGGACGTCCTATGAAGGAATGTTATATCAAGGACGGATATCTCTTTGATTTCGGTGTGAATACTGCAGGTGTTTGCAGGCTGAGAATAAAGGGTGAGGCAGGGCAGAGAATCACTGTAAGACACGGTGAAACACTTCGCGACGGACTTTTTGACATTGGATCTACCGTGACCGTTAAGGAAGGCACGGAGAGGACGATCGATCTCTTGCAGCACGACGTTTACTATCTCAAGGGCGGCGAAGAGGAGATCCTCTCCCCAAGCTTCACCTATCACGGATTCAGATATGCTTTTGTCGAGGGCATAACAGAGGAGCAGTTGCATGATGACCTGATCACATATGCGGTTTTCAACACAGATGTAAATAAAAGGTCGCATTTTGAGTGCTCTGATGAGGTTTTGAATAGACTTTATGACATTTCGATAAACGCCGATCTCTCCAATTTCCACCATTTCCCGACAGACTGTCCTCACAGAGAGAAGAACGGATGGACGGGAGATGTTGCACTCTCCGCGGAGCAACTGCTTCTTTCCTTTGACTGTAAGGAAAATTTGACCGTATGGCTTGAGTCACTCAGATGCGCTCAGCTTGAGTCGGGTATGCTGCCGGGTATATCTCCTACTACGGGATGGGGATACAAATGGGGTAACGGTCCGTTCTGGGATCAGGCTGCGACCGTTGTTCCGTACTTTATCCATAAGTATGACGGGGACCTCACAGCGATGTCAGAGTCTGCAGATATGATATCGCGCTATCTTAGATACATAGCAGGCAGGAGAGACGGACGCGGACTCGTTGAGGTTGGACTCGGTGACTGGGTGCAGCCCGGTTGTGTTACACACGGTATAACCGCTCCGCTTTGCCTCACCGACTCGCTTACCGTATACGATATCGCGGATAAGGCGGAGTATATCTTCAAAAAGCTCGCAAGGAGCGAGGACGAGCAGTTTGCGAGAGAGCTGAAGACGGAAATTCGCTCTGCAATAAAAACACATCTGATTGACCGTGAGAGCGCGACGGCAAAAGGCGATTGTCAGACGTCTCAGGCACTCCTTTTGCACTTCGGCATGTTTGATGAGTCTGACAGGGAGCGCGCATTCAGACGTCTTCTTGAGATCATAGAAAATGACAAACGTCATCTCAACACGGGAGTAATAGGACTCAAGTGTATATTTGATGTGCTGATCAGCGGTGGCGAGTGCGACCTCGCGCTTGAGATGATCTCACGTCCTGACGAGCCATCTTACGGAGCTATGCTTACAAGAGGCGCGACCGCACTGTGCGAGTCCCTTGACGTGAACGGACTCAACGAGTCGGAAAACCACCACTTCCTCGGTGATATTATCAGAGTTTTCATCAGCTTGATAGCCGGACTTAAGCTTACGTCTAAGGACTCATTTATCTTCGAGCCACACGTCCCCACAAGCCTTGAGTACGCCCGTGCCGAGTACGTATTTTCACACGGTAAGGCACTCTGCGGCTGGGAGAAGTGCGAAGGAGGTATAAGATTTTATGCCGACGTACCCGAGGGAGTTTCCGCTGCGTTCAGATTTTCTGACGTCGAGATGCCCCTGAGCAGCGGACATAACGAAATTGTGATATAAGGGAGAGTTGATTTATGATATCAAAGGAAACGGTAGATACCGTAAAGAAATTCAGAGACGACCGTGACTGGCGACAGTTCCACAACCCCAAGGATCTGGCAATTTCACTTTCACTTGAGGCATCCGAGCTTCTCGAGATATTCCAATGGAGCGCGGACGATCTCGAATGTTACGGAAAAATGGACAAGATCCGCGAGGAGCTGGCAGACGTGCTGTGTTATTCGATACTTTTAGCCGACAGATGCGATCTTGATATGGATGAGATAATCAGAGAAAAGATGAAGAAGAACGCGGAAAAATACCCGGTTTCATCTGCCTACGGAAGCAAGGAAAAGTACACCGAGCTTAAGACCAAGGAATGACGGGGTAAGTAAATGAAACGCACGTTAATCTTTCTTTTGATTTTACTTATCGTGACCCCTATCGCTTTTAAGATAGGGAAAAGAGCGTTTACCATTCAGGGCCCGCCCTTGCCCGATATGAATTACGAGGTACGCGACACACTCGCTGACGGACAGGGGCGGGAGGCTGCCGTTATTCTTCTCGGCGGACAATCCAATGCCTCGGGATGCTCTCGTGACGAGTATCTCAAGCTAAATACCTCGCCTGAGAAATATGCCGAATACGATGCGGGATACGACAACGTTTATATCAATTATTACACCACGGGTACAAACGTATCAAACGGATTTGTCAAGTGTGCTACGCGCCAGGGCGAGAGCGGAGTGTGCTTTGGCCCGGAGCTCGGAATGGCGGAAAGGCTTCACGAAATGTACCCCGATCGCACCTTCTTTATTATCAAGTGTGCATGGGGCGGCACTAATCTCTTTTCGCAGTGGCGCTCACCGTCAAGCTTCGGCATAACGGGACCGCTCTATAAACATTTCACCGAGTACGTCAACGCGAGTCTTGAATATCTCGTTTCCAAGAACTATGACGTCAAGATAGAGGCTATGTGCTGGATGCAGGGAGAGTCGGATTCTCTATCTGTCAGGGATGCCGTGGCCTACCGAACCAACATTAAAAACTTCGTACGCGACATCCGTGCTGAGTTTTCCGAGTATTCAGATACGGACGGAATAGGATTTGCAGATGCCTATATAGCCGAAAATCCCGTATGGATATACCATGATTACCTCAACACTTCCAAGCGTAAAGCAGCCGAGTCATTACCTATGTATTGTGTGATAGACACCAACAGTGAGGGGCTCACCTGCAAGAATGAGCCGTATGACGATCCCGACATCGTACATTACGATTCTCTCAGCCAGATAAAGCTCGGCAATCTATTTGCCGAGGCACTCTCACGTTTCCTCGGCTGATACCGCTTTCGTAAAGTGAAAAAACACATTTTGTGGTTTTCGGGAGCGTCGAGAATACAGAGTCTTGATGTTACTTCCGGTTTTAAACGTACAAGACTGTAATTTATTCTTTTTCTACGGAATTGATTTTTGCTTTGGAAGAAGAGTCCGTGGAGTCGAAGCGGATAATAATGCAAAGCATTAACGGTATCTGTAATAGAAAGAGCAGGAATAGAAGGATGTTTTCCTTTTACTCTTGCTCTTTCTATTTTCTATCAATGCGTTTGATATTGATCCTGCGATATTTTAAGCGCAATTTTTAACGGTTTTTTTCGGTAGGAATTAAGACTTATTTGTATTTTTTTGGAAAGTAAATTGACACAATTTGATTTGTTGTCATTTATCACAAAAAAGTTGTTTAAAGTGCACAAGGAAGATTTATTTTTTTATGACATGTGCCAATTTACTTTGCTGATACTCTATGCTATAATATTCGAGGTTTATAATTGACAAACAAAAAAGAAAGGAATGTAGCAAAATGAAAAACATCAGATTTATCGTGCTGCTTGTACTTATGCTCAGCGTACTTCTCTTCAGCTTTGCTTCTTGTGATGCTGTAGAAGACGTAGCAGGCAAGGTTCCCGGACTTGAGAACCTTCTTGATAAGCTTCCCGGCGGCGATGATCATGTGCACGCTTTCAGCGATGCAACATGTACTGCACCCAAGACCTGTGAGTGCGGCGCAACCGAGGGCGAGGCACTCGGCCACACTTACGAGGCTGTAGTTACCGCTCCTACTTGCACCAATGCAGGTTACACTACTTACCTTTGTAAGTGCGGCGAAGACTACAGAGCAGATGTAGTAGAAGCACTTGGACACACCTTTACAGAGGGCAAGTGCGCATGTGGCGCAGAGGATCCCAACTACAATCCTCACGTACACTCTTATGAGGCTGTAGTTACCGCTCCCACTTGTACTGAGGCAGGCTTTACCACCTACACCTGTGCATGTGGCGACACCTACACCGCAGATGAGACTAAGGCACTCGGCCACTCCCACGAGGCTGTAGTTACCGCTCCCACCTGTACCGAGGCAGGCTACACCACCTACACCTGTGCTTGCGGCGACACCTACACCGCAGATGAGACTAAGGCACTCGGCCACACCTTCATAGACAGCAAGTGTCATTGTGGCGCTGAATATGTAGATACCACAACAGAATGGTTCCTTACCACCGAGCTCAAGAACGGTGACCTCGTTCTTATCGGCGCTCCCGCTTACGGTAAGCTCCTCTCTGCTGAAAAGGTTAATGCAACATCCTACTACAACAAGGGTGTTAACTATACCGCTGATGATTTCTCTAACGTAACAGATGCTGAGATCTTCGTTGTTACTGTTAACGAGGACGGCACTTACACATTCACCTCTCTTACCGGTGACGTTATCGCTCTTGCTGCAAGCTACTCCTCCCTTAACAAGGACGGCGAGCATAAGTCCTGGGCTCTTACCGACAGAGGCGACGGCACCTTCCTTATGAAGAACACCGGACGTAACCTCTATCTTGAATGGTATTCATCCAAGGATAACTGGAGCACTTACTCTGCAGGTAACACCAATGAGTATTACCTCTCCTTCTACGTTAAGAACGACAATTTCGCAGCTGGCGGTGAACACGTTCACAACCACATCAGCAACGCTGTTGCTCCCACCTGTACCGAGGCAGGCTACACCACCTACACCTGTGCTTGCGGCGACACCTACACCGTAGACGGTGAGGCTGCTACCGGCCACTCCCACGAGGCTACGGTTACCGCTCCCACCTGTACCGAGGCAGGATACACCACTTACACCTGTAAGTGCGGCGACACCTACACCGTAGAGGGTGATGCTGCTACCGGCCACACCTACGTAGACGGTGTGTGCGCATGCGGTGAGACTGATCCCACCGTACATTTCCACGTATATGAAGCAGTAGTTACTGCTCCTACATGTACTGCTACCGGTTACACTACTTACACCTGCTCTTGCGGTGATAGCTATACCGGTGATGAGACTGCCAAGATTCCTCACATTGACGAGAACCTTGACGTTGAGTGTGACAGAGAGGGATGTACCTTTAAGGTAGCTCCTCCCGCTGACTCCACTCTTTCTAATTACACAGCAAACTGTCTTGGATCTAAGCTTTCAACCAGTAATGCTTACTACGTTGAAGGTACGATCGTAGAGGTTCTTGATCAGAAGAACGGTATCTTCCTTCTTGATGACGGCACCGGCGAGACCTTCTACTTCAGATTGCCCAAGAATGCAGAGGACGTTTCTCATGCAAACTGGGAGATCAAGCTTACTCTTGGCGACAAGGTAAGACTTTACGGCAAGATCAATAAATTCTCTTCTACTACTGCTCCCAACGGTCAGTACTGGCCCGCAATGCAGGGCCCTGTAGTAACGCTTCTTGAGCAGCACGCTCACGACTTTACGTTCTCCCCTGCAACCTGTAGCGATCCTGCCTTCTGCGTTTGCGGACAGAGCTACGGCGAGTCTCTCGACTGTGTAGACACAGACGGCAATGATCTTTGCGACGCCTGTGGCAGAAACGTTAAGTACGTTTATGAGTATGTTGAGATCAGAACCGACAACGACAGCGGCGTGCTTGATACGACTGCAGGCACTTACACCTGGAGCAACGACAACTTCGACGTTCAGGTAGCAAAGGGCACCTCCAGCCAGCTTTATTCTACAGCAAAGGATCACATGAGAGTTTATAAGGGTAATGAGTTCATTCTTGTTAGTAAGAATGGCCTCACCGTTAAGACTATCACTGTTTACCTTACCAATGCAACTCAGGTTGGCAACTTTGAAAAGTTCCTTACAGGATACACTTATACCAAGAATGAAGAGAATTTCTCTATTACCGTAGAGATCAATTCTGCTGAGACTCTCACCTTCGCAAATACCGCTTCTACTACTCAGATCAAGGGTGTAGAATTTGGTTACGAGCCTCCGGCACACGAGCATAGTTACACCTCAACTGTTACCGCTCCCACTTGCACTGAGGCAGGCTTTACCACCTACACCTGTGCTTGTGGTGACACCTACACCGAGCCCGGTGAGGCTGCAACCGGCCACACCTACGCAGATGCGACCTGCACTGCACCCAAGACCTGCCACTGCGGCGCTACCGAGGGTGAGGCTCTCGGTCACACCGGATATACTGAAGACTATGTTTGCGATACTTGTAACACAGTTATAGAGCCCGAGGCAGATTCCACTCTTACTATTGCTCAGGCTATCACCCTCGCTAATGCTATGGGTAACAACTACACCACCAATAAGTACTATATTACCGGTAGAATCGTTGATATCTCCAATACCTTCAACGGTAACTTCAACATCGTAGATGCAAGCGGTAATAAGCTCTACATTTACGGACTCAAGAACGCTGTTGGCGAGGGTAACTTCAGCAATCTCAATCCTCAGCCCGCGGTAGGTGACGAGATCACTCTCTACACCGTAGTTGGCTGCTATGAGAATGCTCCTCAGGCTAAGGGCGCTTGGCTCGACGAGCTTGTTCAGCACACCGAGCACGAGTGGGTAGATGCTACATGTACAGATGCTAAGTACTGCTCCATCTGCGGTAAGGTAGAGGGCGAGCCCGCTGATCACACCTACGTAGACGGTGTTTGCACCGGATGCGGCAAGACCGAGGTCAAGGGTGAGGTTGTTACCTATACCGAGGATTTCGCAGGTCTTACCAAGGGCAGCAGCTACGGTTCTCACACCACCACCAGCGGCTGGACTGCAGTAAACGCAGCAGTGCTTGTTGGCGGTTCAAGTGATGCTAACCCCGTATTCAAGTTTATCGGTGCAAGTGATGCCACCAAGGCAATCACTCTTAACGGTCATACCGATAAGGTAGGTAAGCTTACCTCCGCTACTCTTTCCGGCGGTATCTCCAAGCTTTCCTTCAACTACGGTCATGCCTTCTCCGATAAGAACGGTGTAGACATTACTATTAACATTATTCAGAACGGCGAGGTAGTTGCTACCTACAATCTTGACAACGACAGCGTAACCCAGAAGACCGCTTACTCCTTCGTTTGGGAGCTTGATACCGTTGTAGAGGGCGATTTCGTTATCGAGATCGTTAACAACTCTCCTTCCGCTACTGCAGGTAACAAGGACAGAGTATCTATCTTCAATCTTTCTTGGGATAGCGCTCCCGTTGTTGCATAATAAAATTTTGCTATAACATAAAAAAGCACTCCGAGTGATTGGAGTGCTTTTCGTTTTTATCAGACAAACTGCGAGTGATAGAGCGAGTGATAGAATCCGCCCTGTCTTATTAGCTCGTCGTGATTTCCTTGCTCGATTATCGTTCCGTCCTTTACAACGAGTATAGTGTCCGCGTTCTGAATCGTCGAGAGTCTGTGCGCGATAATAAAGCAGGTTTTATTCTTCATAAGCTCGGTCATAGCGGTCTGTATCTGTATCTCGGTTCGCGAGTCGACGTTTGATGTCGCCTCATCGAGAATAAGTATAGGTGCGCGCGAGAGGAATGCACGTGCTATGGTTATAAGCTGCTTCTGTCCCTTTGAGATATTTACACCGTCGTCTGAGAGCACGGTGTCGTATCCGTCGGGCAGACTTTCTATGTATGATGATATCTTTGCCGATCTTGCCGCCTCGTACACCTCCTCCGGAGTTGCATCCTCTCTGCCGTATACGATATTTTCATATATCGTGCCGTGGAAGAGCCAAGTATCCTGAAGCACCATAGTGAATGCGCGTCTGAGGTCGGCTCTCTTTATGTCCTGAGAGGGTACACCGTCTATGAGTATCTGTCCATTTTGCTGATCATAGAATCGCATCAAGAGATTGATGATAGTCGTCTTACCAGCGCCGGTAGGTCCTACTATGGCTACCGTGTGACCTTTGCTTGCATTAACCGTTACGTTTTTCAGTATGGTTCTCTCGGGTGTATATCCGAATGTAACGTCATCTATAAGCACCTCACCCTTTACCTCTGTGAGAGCTTTTGCATCGGGGGCATCCTCTTTTTCGGGGGATTCGTCGAGTATAGCGAATACACGCTCAGCCGCCGAGAATGCGGATTGGAACTCGTGGAGAATGTTTGAGAACTCGTTGATAGGTCCTGCAAACTTTCTTGAATACTGTACGAACTGCGCCACACCGCCGAGGGTTATAAAGAACATAGAGCCTACAAGAACTGTACCGTTCTGCGAGAACATGTACAGAATACCGCCCATAATGGCAACAAGCGTAAGAGAAATGTTGTTTATGAGATTTATGGTGGGGAAGAGAAGCGCGCCCTGATATTCAGCACCGTAGAATGCCGACATAGCCTCGTCGTTGATATTGTTGAAGCGGGAGGAGATTATCTCCTGTCTGCCGTATGCGGATATTGTGCGCGCGCCGGTAAGCATTTCTTCTGCGAAGCCGTTGAGCTCACCGTATTTCTTGGATCTCTTTCTGAAGAGAGGACGTACCACCTTTGAGCGATACTTGGTGAAGAGTATGGATGCGGGAACGGTCAGTGCGAAAATCAGTATCATCGGCTTGGATATCTGCCACATGAATACAAGAGAGCCTATGACCGTGTAAAGACTTGTCATTACCTGTATGAGGTCGTGAGAGAGTGTGCTGTTGATCGTGTCGATATCGTAAGAGAGGTGGCTGATGATATCGCCCGTAGCGTGAGTGTCAAAATAGTTAACGGGGAGAGTAGTGAGCTTTTCGAACACCTGCTTGCGCATCTTGTAGATGATCCTCTGGCTCAGATTTATCATTACCACAGCGAGAAGATAGGAGAGCACAGCGGATATGACGTAGCAGCCCATCATGAAGCCGATGTTCTTCCACACCGCGTCAAAGTTGACACCCCCCACCCCTTCGATCGCATCAATAGCCGCGCCCGAGTACTTAGGGCCGAGCAGTGATAGCTGATTTGCTCCGAGCGTAAGGCACAGAGCGAGGATAAACAGAGGCCACTGTCCGAGAACGTATTTACTCAGTCTTATGAATATACCTTTTCTCGACTTTTTCCGTGTCATATTGTTATTATTAGTCAAGGAAAGCACCTCCCATCTGCGAGTCGCTGATCTCTTTATATTCGGTGCAGGATTCCATGAGCTCGTCGTGAGTACCCGAGCCGATTATTTCTCCGTCCTCAATTACGAGGATCAGATCGCAATTCTTTACCGAGCTTACTCTCTGCGCTACTGTTATGACCGTCGACTCGGGGAGCGCCTCGGAGAGTGCGCGGCGCAGATTAGAGTCTGTCTTGTAGTCAAGGGCAGAGGAGGAGTCGTCGAGTATGAGTATTTCGGGATGCCCTGCCAGAGCTCTCGATATGAGCAGTCTCTGCTTTTGTCCGCCCGAGAGGTTTGTACCCGCTGTTGCGACCTCGTTTGAGTATCCTTTGGGCAGAGCAGATATAAATTCGTGAGCTTGGGCGAGCTTTGCCGCCTCTATGATCTCATCTCTTGTGATATCACGGCCGAATCGGATATTTTCTTCCACGGTATCAGCGTAGATAAAGTCGTTCTGGAACACTACGCCAAACATCCTTGTGCGTTCCTCGGGAGTATAAGAGCGCACGTCCTTGCCGTTGATACGTACAGTGCCGGAGTCGGCATCGTAAAAACGCATCAGCAGACGTAAAACGGTAGACTTTCCGCTTCCGGTCGCGCCTATGATTCCGAGTCTTTCGCCCCGTTTCAGCTTGAAGGACACGTTCTTGACGTTGTCTTTTTTGCCGAGATATGAGAAGGTGACGTTTTCAAAGGATATATGGTATGATTCGTCACCGTTACTGTCGTCCTCTGTAATTCCGAGCTCGCTTTCGCACTCCATGACACTCGCTATTCTGTTAGCCGATGCGGCGCATTTTGTGTACATAACGAACATACGCGAGAGTGACATCATCGCCATGGATATGAGGGTAAAGTATTGCATAAACGCGATTATCGTAGCGGCTGTGGAACGGTTGGTAGCCACAAAATGCGCGCTGACCGCAATTACCGCGACTATACCGAGATTCATCAGCAGAGTCATTATAGGATTGACCACGCTCATGATTATGCCGGCGCGCGATTCGTTCCGTCTGAGAGTCATATTCGCCTTATCGTATCTTCCGTTCTCGTAGTCTACCTTGGAGAGTGCCTTGATAACGCGAATGCCCTGAGCATCCTCTCTTACGACTCTCACCATCCCGTCGACCGACTGCTGAACCCTTGAATAAAGCGGCACGCCCATACGGGAAATGCTGTATACAACGATAAAAATCAAGGGCATTGTAGCTATCATAACGAGCGCGAGCTTGCTGTCCATGATAAGTGTGATAGCACTTCCGCCAAGGAGAAGGATAGGCGCACGTATACCCATTCTCTGCATCATACCGATGAAGTTTTGCACGTTGTAGGTGTCGGACGTTATTCTTGACTCGAGAGAGGGAATTGTGAACTTATCCGTCTCTCTTGCAGAGAGATTGAGCGTCTTTGAGAAGAGCTCGCGTCTCATTCTTGTGGCGAAGAGCATAGTTGTCTTTGCCGCCATTCTGTTTGCCACAATGTTGCCGATACATGCTATGAGGGCACATGCGGCCATTATCACACCGTAGATCACTATGCGGCCTACGTTGTTGCTCTTTATCACGTTGTCGAGTATGTATGAGAGCAGGAAGGGTATCATAAGCTCCGCGAGAGTGCCTATGACCTTAACCGTGATTCCTGCGCTTATTCTTTTGCCGAGAGGCTTTAAGTATTCGAGAACCCACTTCATTTTTCGTCCTCCTGCCTCTCCACGATCTCTCTTGCGCGCTTTTGCATACGCTCAAGCACCGAGTTGAAGACCTCAAGCTCATCATCGGGAATCCCCTCGGATAAAAGCTCCATCCACTCGTCGGAGGCGCGTCTTATCTCGGGCAGTACAGCGAGCATTTTCTCTGTAGGGTGCACCGAGAACTGCCTTTTGTCGTTTGGCAGGGCCTCTCTGGTTATATATCCCCTCTCCTCAAGGCAGTTGAGGTTTCTTGCGACGGTGCTCTTGTTGATACACAGCTCACGCGCCAGCTCCTCCTGTGATCTGCCCGGCTCACGGCATATGGCCAATGCAAAAGCATAGTGACCCGGGTGTAGGTCGCAGTCCGGGACTCTGCTGTGGCGGAAGAGGGCTTGCGATCGGCTGATATTATTCAGCATTTTCATAAATCTTGGCATAAAATACCCCTTAAAACAGTAATAGTTGCATATGCAACAGTTTCATACGCAACTATTATAGCAGATGTCTCGTCAAAGGTCAATATAAATCGACAAAAAATAAAATATTTTTTAAGATGAAACAGAGTACAATAATACAAATGCACATAGAGTGGAAAAAGAAAAAAATAAAGGAGGCAGAGAACCGTGTGTTCTCTGCCTCTTTGCGTGTTATTACCAGATAACTATACGCTTTTCGGGAGCGATATACATCTTGTCGTTTTCGGTTACGCCGAAGGTGGTGTACCATTCGTCAAAGTTTCTCGGGGGAATGTTTGCACGGAGCATGCAAGGACCGTGGACGTCGACCGCGAGAAGCATCTGGCTGAACTCGGGCTTTGCCTTCTGGCACCATACTCTTGCCCAGTTGTAGAAGTACTCCTCGTAGGATGCGCCCTCTGTTCTTCCCATAATATCAAGGGTTACGGACACACCGCCGTTGTCTGCCATATTCTCGCTTACGATGAATGCGCCGTTTACCTTACCCCAGGGGAGCTCAATGCCGTCAAACTGCTCGATCATCTGATTTACCTTAGCCTCAAATCTCTTGAAGTCATCCTCGGTCCACCAGTTGTTGATATTACCGTTTTCGTCACACTTTGCGCCGTTTGAGTCGAAGGCGTGTGAAATTTCGTGGCCTATTACAGCACCGATACCGCCGAGATTTTCGCTTCTTGTCTGCTTAAGAGAGTAGAAGGGGGGCTGAAGAATTGCCGCAGGGAAGGTGATGTCGTTTACGAAGGGATCGTAGCAGGCATTTACCATATGTCCGGGCATCGCCCAGTTCTCGGGATTGGTCGGCTCGTCAAGCTGTGCGAGAGTGTCAAGCTCTCTTACGGCGTTGAGGGCGATCATAGCGTCGAGCAGGGAGTCCTCGGTATTGAATACGAGCTTCTCGTAGAGTGCTCTTACCTTGCTCGGATAACCCATCTTTACACCCATCTTAGAGAGCTTGAGTATAGCCTTTTCTCTGGTTTCCTCACCGAGTATCTCATTGGTCTTGATGCGTGTCTTGTATGTATCAATGATCTGATATACTATCTCTGTAATATCGCGCTTTGCTTCTTCACCGAAGTACTTTTCACCGTAATAAATTCCCACGGGCTCGGAGTATACACCGGATGCGAGGTTGTATGCAAACTTATCAATGTCCTGCATCTTTGCGACACCGGTGATAGCGCGCATATACATACCGCCCATATCACGCAGCTCCTCTGAAAGGTAGGAGCAGGATCTGAGAAGACCGGTAACGTATGCCCAGTGCTTGTACAATTCAAGTGTGTCTGCATTGAGCACGCTTGCAAATGCGCCGAAGAATCTCGGCTCGGTAACTACAACAGTCTCGGGCACACGGCCGAAGAGTTCGGTGAGAATGGACTTGAAGTCAAGGGTAGAGAGCATCTCGGATACCTCATCGGTGTCCATCGGATTGTACATCTCAACGTATCTTGACCACTCCTCGCTCGTCTTTACAAGTCCGCCGAGTATCTCGTCGAATGCGAGGGCGTCGTTTACGTACTTTTCCTGATCCTCGGGTGTGAGGTCGGTCTTGGTCATAACCATCTTGGCTACGTTTGTCCAAATGCCGAGTATCTGCTCCTTCTGAGGTGCCATCTCCGGCTTGTAGTAGGAAGCGTCGGGAAGAATAACTCCCGCGCCCTGAAGATATACAAGACGCTGCTTGGTGTTCTTCATATCTGTCTCGACACCGATGTTGATGGGAGTGGGAATACCGTGGAGAGAAAGTGTCTGATAAAGACGGCTGAAGTCTCCGAGCTCCTTTACCTCGTCAAGCACAGCGAGATGCTTGAGAGCAGGGGCGATACCGTCCTTTTCCTTTCTGTCGGCATCCTTTGCCAGATTGTAGAGCTCACACGCTCTCTTGAGATAATCGTTGGGGTAGGACTTGGACGCTGCCATAGTCTCAAACTCGTCCATCATGATCTTTTCCACGGCATCAGAAAGCTCTGAGAAGCCGCCTGCGGTGGGCTTGTCATCGGGAATTACGAGATTTTCGAGTGCTTCACTGTTGACGTGCATATAAAGGTCGTCTTGAATTCTGAAGTTTTCCATATTTTTCTCCTATTCATTTGCTAAAGCTATATTTCGCCTTTATATCATTTTATCACATATGCTCAGAAAAAGCAATGTAAAATGTGCATAAACTTGATATCCGCCCTTTGTATACAACATCAAAACCGTGCGCCGAAAATAAAAGGCGGGCCCGACTTAACTCGGGCCCGTGGCATAATATTCAAATAAAACAATTCAAGAGCGCGAATAGAAGCGGTATAGTCGCGATTGAAAGTATGGTAGTACCGAGTGTAAAGGTTACGGCGCTTTCGATCGGAGTAGGTCACAACCTCGGGCACGTAGCTTTTAATATTCAGTAGGTTTAAAGCTATTCTTATAACAAAGGCTATAAGCACGGGGTTGAAAACAGCCTTCTTTATTCCGGCTGAACTGGTATCGCCAATGCGGAGAAAAGAAGCACGTTGCGTACCATTATCAAAAATGCATCCATATTACTTTCCTTAGTTGTTTTAGTGTAATTACGTTAATTATAGCATAGCGGCGGAATAAAATCAAGATTTTCATATTCTTTTACGAGCTGTTACTTAAAAAAGCTTTTTAAATTTTAATTGACATATAAGATGGTTTGTAATATAATTATAGATGTATTTAATTATAACTTTTATATCTTCGAGGTTATTATGTTAAAGCTTGTACTGTTTAATTGTCTGCTTCTTTTTGTGATTGCCGCTCTGCTTATCTTGGCCAAGAGAACTGTTAAAACCGAGAGGGGTAAGAGAATTACACTTCTCGCATCTGCCACGCTGACTATACTGTTTCATTACAGCACTGCGATATTCCGCTCTGCCTCGGGCAATGCTCCCTTCGAGTATATCGCGGACAATCCGAATCTCATCCTACCCATATACCCGTGTAACGTAGTTATGTGGGCGTGTCTGATCCTCGGACTTCTTAGGGATAAGGACTCTAAGTTAGCTCAGCTTCTTTGCGATTACATTTTTTATTTCGGTATATTCTCGACACTCGTCGGAATGTTCGCCAACGTTGACTTTATAATGAATCCCACTCTTAGGGATTACGATATTACCAAGAGCATCGTCGCTCACGCGACACTTTTGTTCAACGTGCTTCTTCTACCCCTCTTCGGAAGAATAGAAATCGATTTCTCAAAAAATATGAAGCATATGGTTACCTCGGTTATCGGAATGTATCTCATAGGTCTTTACTGCAACCTCATCTTCAGAGTGCTTGTGTCCACTGAGGCGGCATATGACGTCAACTCCATGTTCATTATCCACTCTCCGTTTGAGGGGGTCGGTTTTTTGACCTACCCGATAATTGCTATCGTGGCACTCTTCCTGTATTTTTGTCTTTTCACCGTCTGCGAGCTCGTCAAATACCCAAAGGGCGAGCGCTGGTTTGATAAAGCCTTATGCTTGATAAAGAATAAAAAGGGATAAATTTTTCTCACCGCCAAACCGGGAGAACAAACAGAAAGCACCCCGATACTCGTCGGGGTGCTTTCACATGTGAAGGAGCGATAAAAAAGATATTTTACCTTTTTAATCGATGGATTTGAACCCACACGAATCTCTTCACTGGAACCTGATGGTAACGCTACCTCGGTGGAAGAGTTTATGTAATCTGATTCATATTTTGAGAATGTAATACCAATAAGGAGTACCATTAATGGATGATGTTTCGTATTCAATGCAGTAGTCGTTATGAAACGTAAATCCAGAAGGATATTTTTTAGTATTGTCTTTTGCGGATTTACCTGATACAGTATAAGGTGTGTTTTTTTGTATCTTATATCCATCGTTCATTGGAAGTTCTTGACGCGTGGTACCTCTAGATGCGGGCTTTGTATACGTTTCGTAATCTGTCATAAATATGTAGTAGCAATCTTTTACATTCGGCGTATTTGCTTTATGCGCATCTAAGTTATAAATATCAATATAAGATTGTATATTTCCTAGGTCTGGTGCTAAATCGGTGCTTTTTTTGAATTTTAATTCTATAGGATACAATTCAACAGTAGTTGATGCTTGGTATTTTATCACAATATCAACATAATCATTATTATTGTTGATAGGCATATTCTTTTCAAACATAACGATAAATCTTTCGCCGGGGCAAATGGTGCTTAATTCAAGCTCAGCACTAATAATGCTTCCGATGTGCATTTTAAAAGTGTCTTCGAGACCTATCTCGTAAAAACCATTATCTAGTCTTGATAAATATGTTTTCATAGAGTTACGAATTGCATTTTCGATACGTTCGGAAACATTGGTAGTAAAAGATATAGTTTTCATTAATCCGTCCTTAACGCAAAAGTGATTTGTTTTTCCAGTATACCATATAACCGCAATTTAATCAAGCGATTCCAATGTTTTTGTTTTGTTTTTTAATACTATCCGTTCCAAGCTTTTTCGCTCGGGGCGATTTCTTTTTATGAGATAATGGCAAAAAATTATACTGCCTTAAACAAAGAAAAGAGATTTTTAAACAGCTAACTTAAAGTGCAATTTTAAAGTGCAAAATTCAAAAAAGTTGCACTTACTCTCACACCGCTTTGCTATCTTGGTGAAAGTTATTTTATCTCCTCACGGGTGCCGTCTTCGTGCACTATAGTGACGAAGAAACGGTTTGAATACTTGCTTCCGTAAGCGTGTTTAGTTTCTCGCAAGAGCCTATATATTTCTTTGCTTTCCTCGGGGTATTTTTTCATTATATTACTAAACCCCTGTATTTCTATGTAATTTATGCCACCAAGCATATCGGTTAAACAATCCCAAAGAGCATCCAAGTGACCGCCATAATAATCAGGGAACTCCAAATCGCGTTTTAATACTTCGTGGATTTCAATAAAGTGTTTTACATCGGAGAAATCTACTTTATATCTATATGTTTCTAACATTTAATCACCTCACTAATTCATAAAAGGTTTTTGCATGGTCGTAGCTGACAAATATCAAGCCGTCGTTAGAATAAAGGATTCTTCTGCTATTTCGATATCCACGCAGATAGTCGAAGTCGGCTTCTTGCCAAGTTCTACCAATTTTTGCAGGTAACAATTCTCGGTTGTTTCATTCATTTTACCTCCTTAATTATACATCATAAAAAAAGTATTGTCAAATCGATTTGCAATTTTATTGTAGCATAACCTGATGGCCAAGTAAGTATAGTAGCCTTCCAAAAAAACATGTCGAATAAAAGGAAAGGTTGTTAAATGTAAACAAAAAACCAGGCGTTTTATAACCCCAAAAAACGGTAGGGTGGAAAAACGGTGTTTTTTAGGGGAACATAAAGTGTAATTTTAAAGTGCAAAAATCTCAAAAATTGCACTTTAAGTATTGCACTTTAAAGAGGAATATGATATAATACACGTAGGAACATTTGTTAGCACAACTGTTCGTGCTACGCACCTGCCGCAATAATTGCGGCTACGTTTCTTGAAACAAGTCGTAAAAATGTCCTTGCGAGCAAACATTTTTACTCGTGTTATAATAATACATCAAATTAAAACTCGGAGTGTCATATGAAAGACGAAATCTTTGAAGAATATTCAAGAGAAAAAGAACCGACTAAATACTATAAGACTTACGCATGGAAAACTGCGATAGGACTCCAAAAGGTTGACGGACTTGAGCCGTCGGAATACCTTATTAAAACTGCAGAGCAGCACATTGACGGTGACATAAGCTTCGATGATGCACATAAGCTCATAACCTCATATTACAAAGAGAATAAGGCAAAGTCGGAACGTGTGGAAGAAGCGGACAAAGTATCTGTACGTATAGCCGAGATTATATCCGAAAAATCCTTTGTATTCTCTCCCGTCGAGTTTACCACAATCCATAAGCGTCTCTTCGAAGGCATATATTCTCATGCTGGAAGAATCAGAGATTATAACATCACAAAAGACGAATGGGTGCTTGATGGGGATACCGTTATTTACGGCAACGCTATAAATCTGCGTGAAACACTGGAATATGACTTCGGTGTAGAAAAGAACTTCGATTACAAAGGACTGTCCACCGAAGACGTTATAAAGCACGTTGCGAGATTTATATCTAATCTCTGGCAGATTC
>JAFVYL010000015.1 GCA_017508665.1 Clostridia bacterium
ATCCACGGGACCCATTTATGGGTAGTAAGTAAAAGTTGCATGGCTGGCAGGCCAATCTAAAACGCACTTGTGCGTAGCCAGTAACATTTAGGGTTTTACCCGAAACTGAAATACCCCCCGTTTGACGGGGGGATCTTTATTGTTGCGTTCCGGTTAGGATTTATACAGCTTATCCTAAAATGAATATATTATAAAATCAAAAATGGGTTGAAAAAAATAAAAATCCGTGTTATAATGTTAACAATCGGTAAATGAAATAAGAGGTGATAGTTATGAAAAAACTGATCGCGTTGATATTTGTTTTGGCTTTGTTTTTAACAAGCTGCGGAGCTATAAAAGACAAGACAAACACCAATTCACAGAATCAATCTGTTAATACAGATGTGGTTGGTTCTGTAGAGGATGAAAACAAAACACAGCCCGAGGGAACACAGCCCGAAGAAAAACTCCCCGATGATGATTTGCCCGAAGACAATGATCATGAAGATAAAGATCACGAAGTACCACCGGAACATAATACTCACGATTATGTTGCAATTGTAACTGCTCCTACTTGCGATTCTGAGGGGTACACTACATATACTTGCTCTGTGTGTTCCGATTCCTACGTAGCAGACAATGTTTCTGCTTTGGGACATAGTTACAATTCTGTTGTAACCGATCCTACTTGCGATTCTGAGGGGTACACTACATATACTTGCTCTGTGTGTTCCGATTCCTACGTAGCAGACAACGTTTCTGCTTTGGGACATAGTTACAATTCCGTTGTAACTGATCCTACCTGCGAGAATGACGGTTATACCACATTTACCTGTACGATATGCAAGGATTCCTATATCGGAAACGAGGTTGAGGCTGTTGGACATAGCTATAAGTCCGCTACTACCGCTCCTACTTGCATTGCTACCGGATATACTACTTATACGTGTTCTGCGTGTGGTGATTCTTATGTATCCGACGTTTCTTCCGCACTCGGACACAAATACGATGCAGTCGTAACCGAGCCTACTGAGGATAAAAACGGATATATTACCTATACGTGTGTCGTATGTGGCGATTACTATGTCGTAGAGGATGTTTCACACGTACATAACTACAGCGTATCAGTAACGGAGCCTACTTGTGAGAGAGCCGGTTATACTACGTATACTTGTTCCACCTGTGGTGATTCTTACGTTGCCAACGAGGTTTCAGCTCTTGGACACAGCTATAAGTCCGTAGTTACCGCTCCTACCTGTACCGAAGCGGGTTACACTACATACACTTGCACAATATGCTCTGATTCTTATACCGGAAACTCGGTTGCAGCCACCGGACATAGCTACAAGTCTACTGTAACTGCGCCTACTTGTACAGTTGACGGTTTTACCACTTATAGCTGTTCCGCGTGCTCCGAATCCTATGTTGACGATACCGTTGAGGCTACGGGACACAGCTACAAGAGTACTGTAACAGCACCTACTTGTACAGTTGACGGTTTTACCACTTATAGCTGTTCCGCGTGCTCCGAATCCTATGTTGACGATACCGTTAAGGCTACGGGACACAGCTACAAGAGTACTGTAACAGCACCCACTTGCACAGTTGACGGTTTTACCACTTATAGCTGTTCCGCATGCTCCGACTCCTATACCGGAAACGAGGTTGCGGCTACCGGACATAACTACAAGTCCTCTGTAACTGCGCCTACCTGTACGGTTGCAGGCTACACCACTTACACTTGTTCCGCATGCTCCGACTCCTATACCGAAAACTCGGTTGCAGCTACCGGACATACTCAAAAGACTGTTAAAGGATATTCTGCTACTTGTACTGTATCCGGACTCAGCGACGGAGTAGTTTGTAGCGTATGTAACGTTACTATTACTGCTCAGACCGCCATTGCGCCTCTTGGACATAGCTGGGTAGATGCTACGACATCAGCGCCCAAAACATGCAGCACTTGCGGATTAACAGAAGGGGACAAGCTTCCCGACGATTCTACCGGATCAGGCTCGTCTTCCGGTGCATATAATGATACACTTTACGTAAACTATATCAACGTCGGACAGGGCGACAGCATCTTAATTAAGGTAGGTGACTGTGATATACTGATCGATGCTGGTACGTCGAGCTACGGCTCAACCGTTTCAAATTATCTTAGCAATCAAGGTGTTGACGATATTGAATTGTTGATAAATACTCACCCTGATTCAGATCATTGTGGCGGTCTTACCAAGGTTCTTAACAACTTTGTGGTTGAAGAGGTTTGGATATCTAAAGATACCAGCAAAAATACTGCAGCGTATAATAACTTTATATCCGCTGTCAGCAGCGAAGGATTAACTGCGAAAAAGCCGAATGCAGGTTACGTATTCACCTATGAATATTTAACTATGACCGTTCTTTATTCATCCGTGGGATCTGACGCTAACAATTCCTCTATTGTAATAATGCTTGAATACGGTAGCTTCAAGTTCCTCTTCACGGGTGATGCCGGAGAAGAGGTTGAAAATAAGCTTTTAAGCTCCGGAGCAAATCTGTCGTGCGACGTACTTAAGGTTGGACACCACGGTAGTAAATACTCCAGCACATCTTCATTCCTTAGTGCTACAGGCGCTGATTACGGTGTTATATGCGTAGGCAGCAACAGCTATGGACATCCCACCTCCGATGCATTGTCGAGACTTTCAAGTGCAGGCATATCTATATACCGTACAGATTTGAACGGCAACGTTGTATTCAGTACTAACGGCGCTACATTAACTCTTCCCGGCGGCAGCACTGTTGGTGGAGGCTCGGGATCGGGTACCTCGGGTGGTACTTCCTCCGGCGGCACATCATCGGGCGGCACGTCTTCGGGCGGAACATCAAGTGGAACAGAATACTTTATCGGTAATACCGAGACCAAAGTATTCCATCTTCCTACTTGCAGTAATTTGCCTGCCGCATCTAAGCAGAATGTGATGTATAATTATTCTTGGATCGTCAATATAGCCGGATACACTCCTTGCGGAAAGTGCTTGAAGAATTACAGCGGAGGAACAAGCTATATCGCAAATACTGAGACCAAGGTTTATCACCTGACGACCTGCAGTTACTTGCCCGATTCATCCAAGCAGCAAGTAATTTACGATACAACAGGATATACACCCTGCGGACACTGTTTAAAGGGCAGCACCACTCAGTTCTATATCGCAAACACGGAGACTAAGGTTTATCACCTGCCATCATGCAGCTATTTACCTGCGTCATCCAAGCAGGCTGTAATTTATGATACGTCAGGTTACACGCCGTGCGGACACTGTATGAAAAGTTAAATCTCATAAAAGATAAGGGCGCACACTGTGCGCCCTTTATTGTATAACAAAAAAAGCACTCTGCCGAAAAGCAGAGTGCTTTAAATATTTATCCTATATTAGTTGGATACGTAGGGGAGAAGTGCCATCTCTCTTGCTCTCTTGATAGCTACGTTGAGCTGTCTCTGATGAAGAGCGCAAGTGCCGGATACACGTCTGGGGAGGATCTTAGCTCTCTCGGAAATGAACTTTCTGAGCTTAGCTACGTCCTTGTAATCAATTCCGTCAACCTTGTCCTGGCAGAAGATGCAAACCTTCTTTCTTCTGTGCATGGTACGGAAGTTGGAACGGGGAGAATCGTTTCTTTCCATTTGGATTCACAAACCTTTCTGACTCACGGTTTCTATATTGCGTCCGCTATAGTGAGCCTCGTAGCGAACGGACGAGCGGCTTTCCTTAATTAGAAGGGAAGACTGTCGTCGCCGGGAATTTCCTCGAAGCTTGCGCTTGCAGCGCTGTTAAAGGAAGGGGTAGCATAAGCCTCGGGAGTATATGTGCCGCCCTGAGCGGGAGCACCGTTTGCATTAGTAGGACCGCCTACGAAGGAAACTTCGTCTGCAATTACCTCTGTAGCATATCTCTTCTGTCCCTGAGGATCAGTCCATGTTCTCGTCTGAAGCTGACCACATACGAGAATGGGGTTACCCTTTTTAAAATAGCGGCTGACAAATTCAGCGCGCTGGCTCCATGCAACAATGTTAATGAAGTCTACAGTCTGCTGACCCTGTTCGGCCTTTGTAAAACGACGATTAACAGCAATAGAGAATGTACATACCGAAGTACCCGCAGTAGTCTGTTTAAGCTCGGGATCGGCTGTCATGTTACCAACGAGGATTACCTTGTTAAAACTTGCCATTTTTCCGCCTCCTGTTCAAAATAATAATTATGCCTCGGTTGTTTCTTCAACCTCGACGGTTTCCTCAACTGCTACTTCTTCAGCAGTCTCGGTCTTCTCAGCCTTTGCCTCTACAGCGAGAGTCATGTTACGGATAACACCTTCGGTGATTCCGAATACACGAGTAAGCTCGTGAGGGAAGCTGGGTTCGCTCTTGAAGTTAAGAAGAACGTAGTATCCCTCGGTTACGTAGTTGATAGGATACGCAAGTCTTCTCTTGCCCCACTCGTTAACGGTAACATCGGTAGCATTTTCGTTAACAAGAGTTACAAACTTCTCCTTGATAGCTACATACTCTTCCTCAGAGCAGTTTCCGCTAACAGCAAAGAGAGTCTCGTAAGAACAAATCTTTTCCATCTGATTTTTACCTCCTTCTGGTCGTTAGGCCATCCCAAATGATGGCAAGGAGTCGGGCCCTTTGCCCGAACTACCGCAGTATTTTAACACATTTTCCATTGCTTGTCAAGAGGTTTCGCTAAAAAACACAAATAAATATATATTGACATTATAACTAAGGTATGGTAGAATATACGGGAAGTGACTGCGGCCCGATGTCCGCAGATTGTTACGGAGTGGGATATGATTGCTGTAAAAGAGCACGCATACGCGAAAATCAACCTATACCTCGACGTCCTTGCTAAGAGAGATGACGGCTTCCACGATATAAAGACGGTTATGCATACAGTATCACTCTCGGACGAGATTACGGTGTCGGTTAAACCGAGCGCGAGGCCGCGCGTGACTCTTGAAATTATAGGAAACGGGAAGCTTCCGACAGACGGACGCAATCTCGCCGTGCAGGCGGCAGAGCTTTTTCTCTCCACCTTGCTTGCTAATTCCGAGGTGCATATACGCCTCATAAAAAGGATACCTGTATCGGCAGGACTTGCCGGAGGCTCTACTGATGCCGCTGCAGTGCTCAGAGCACTTAACAAGGCGTTTGGTCGTCCTCTTACCGAGAAGAGACTTTTGGCGCTCGCCTCAGAGCTTGGCAGTGACGTACCGTACTGTCTTCTCGGCGGCACGGCGCTCTGTCTTGGCAGAGGAGAAATCATTGAGAGACTTCCTGACAAGCTCCATCTTTATCTTGTTGTCGCTGTAGCCGATGAGCACGTATCCACCCCCGCCGCATACGCGGAGCTTGATAGCATCTACTCGGACTTCAAGTCGGATAGAACTGACGGAGCGGAGGAGTGCTTTAATGCCGTTCTTGCTTCGGTGGAAAGCGGAATTTTGACTGAGCACAAGCTATTTAATATATTCGAAAATGCAATTTTCAAGACTTGTTTCGGGGCAGAAAGCATAAAAACTAAACTTTTTGAACTCGGAGCTACCCATTCTCTTATGAGCGGAAGTGGGCCGTCTATATTCGGAATTTTCGATAATCAAAAATCGGCAGAGGCTGCACGCGACGAGCTTATAAAGAGCGGCATAAGAGCTTATTATGCCGAGACAGTTTAATTTGTAAGAGGTAAAAATGAAAAAGAAATTTGACTTAAATAAGATGGTTACATCTCCGTGGTTTATAGTTCTCGGAGCGTTGCTTTGCTGTGCTCTTTGGGGCAGTGCCACGCCCTTTATAAAAATGGGATACAAAGCGATGTTCTTTGACGGATACATAAGTGTTCAGTCAATAATTCTCTTTGCGGGTATAAGATTTGCCGCTGCAGGATTTATTACTATCGCTATCTACAGCATCGCACGTAAAAAAATCCTTTATCCGAAGCGTCAGAGCCTTGATAAAATTGCGATAGTAGCCGCGTTTCAGACTATTATCCAGTATTTCTTCTTCTACGTAGGTCTTGCGAATACCTCCGGAGCAAAGGGTACTATAATTTCCGGCTCGTCCTCATTCTTCGCTATATTTATCTCCAGCCTTATATTCAGACAGGAAAAGCTGACCGTAAAAAAGGTCGTTGCCTGTGTAGTAGGTTTTGCGGGCATTATCGCGGTAAACCTTCAGGGACTTGACTTCAGTATGAACTTTACAGGAGATGCATTCGTTTTGTTCTCCTCAATATCCCTCGCATTCTCATCGGTCCTCATCAAGATATTCTCCAAGAATGAAGATCCCGTTGTTATAAGCGGATATCAGTTTATGCTCGGAGGCACAGTAATGATCATCGGCGGAATTATCGCCGGCGGTGAGATTGAATTCTTCGACCTTGCCGGTGCTGCAATTCTCGTATATCTTGCCTTCCTTTCTGCCATCGCATATGCGGTATGGGGCATACTCCTTAAGTTCAACCCGGTATCCAAGGTTACGATCTTCAGCTTTATGACACCCGTATTCGGCGTTCTCCTTACCAAGATTATGCTCCCCGATGAGAGCACAGTAAAGCTTGTAAATCTTCTTCTCTCTCTGGTTCTCGTATGCGCGGGCGTATTTATGCTTAACTATACAAGACAGCAGAAGTCTGTAGAGAGCAGTGCTGATTCAGTACCTGCCGAGGAAACAGATTCAGAGTAAATATTTTAAAATATAAGACTGCCTCACTCCGAGATGGAGTGGGGCAGTCCCTTTTGGTACTTAAAAATTATTCAACGGATATCTTTATATCGCCTGTATCGGTTTCTATCTTACATTTGCCGCCCGACCAGCTTTCGGGAACGTTCACTTTTCCGGTGTCTGTACGTACCTGGAAGATTTTTTCTGAAAGGAAAGTGCCTGTAACGTCGCCCGTGTCGGTAGTAACGTAGATTTCCGCAGCGTCGCATCTATCAAAGCTCACGTCGCCTGTATCTCTTTTTATGGAGAACTGTCCGGATGCTATAACGTTAGACATGCTGATATCTCCCGTGTCACCGGTAGATGTGAGGTTTGCGCAGTTGATATCGGAGAGCAGGGATTTTCCTGTACTCACATTAACCTCGAGATTTCCTGCGCACTCAGCGAGGCGTATCTCGTTGTTGCCGGTGCTTGTTACTGTCGAGAGATTTCCGCCGATCTTAGCGGTATTTACGTTTATGTGTCCTGTGCTTCTCTCAATATGAACGTTGCCGCTTGCCGTTACGTTATTTACTGAAATATCTCCTGTGCTCGCACTTGTCGTAAAGCTTGAACAAGTGATACCGTTGATGCAAGTATCACCGGTGCTGAGCGTTAATCTGAAATCGGCGCAAGTAACGTCCTGTATATTTACATTACCGGTAGAGAGATCGATATTCACATTGTCGAATTTGTAGCCCGAGATGGAGATATCTCCGGTGTCCTCGCTGATGGAAAGTGAACCGTATTCTGCTTCGGGAAGATATAATGTGAGTGAGCTTGTATACCAGCCGAAGATGCGCTCAAACCACTTTCTCGAGTCATTTATGTGTATTTTTAACGTCCCGTCCTCAACACTTGCTGTGTGAGTGATTTTCTTATTGCCATAGGTAACTAATCTGCAGTTGCCGTCCTGAGAGGGGGCAAACGTAATATCGTATGTATCCGTTATTATGTCAATGTTACTAAAACCTTCTGTAATATCTGTAGATGTTTCCACGCGCCTACCGCCAAAATGCCATCCGCCCGCGCATCCCGTCATAGTAAACATTAAACCGCCCATAAGTATAAGTGCACCCGCAATTGTAAACCATTTTTTCATAATTTATCTCCTATCTCTCAAAAATGTTTTTTATTAGGACAAAGCTTTTTTTCGTGAGAATTGCCGAGCCCTTCGTAGAATATATAGAGCCAAAGAACGACAGTATCGCAAGTCCTGCCAGCGCCATCGCGCCACCGATCAGACTAAGTCCTGTCAGGATATTACCGCTGAAGAGATTTAAAACTCCGATCAAAACAGCCGCCGGTGAGGATACCGCAAAAGAAATAAACACCGCCCACACCGATATGACCAAGCTCCAGAGCACTGCCGCAAGCGAGATCACTATGGCGAATAATGCGATAATTACAGGTAACCATACCGGTGATCCCAAAATAATTAAAAGGGTTTTCATATAGTTCTCCTACCGTCCGAAAAGTTCTCCGATAGCAGTAGCGCATTTTCTCGTGAGTATTATCGATAATTTAGCGAATTCGATGCATACGATCCACATGTATTTACCGATGAATCCCATAATAACAAACGGAATCGCTACTGCAAATACTGTAATTAATAACGACCACATTACCGCAAATACCGTTAGTAGAATAGAGAACCATACGGGAGATCCTATCACAAGTAAAGCAATCTGCCATGCACTAACCGGCTTTTTTGTTCTTTTTTTCTTTAAACCTATGTTGGAGTCAGAGAGAATTTGATCTGCAATTTGCATAACATCTCCGACGTCGGCTACGGCTTCCTCCTCTGTGAGACCTTCTTCAATTTTATCATCGATTATTTCACTGTAAAAGCTGATTCGTTCGTTGATTTCCTTGCTCGGCAATTTGCATATTTGTCGCCTGAGCTTTGATAAAAACACCTTTTTGGTCATCTCACAGTCCTCCTTTCTCCACAAATCTGTATATCGACATTACCTCTTTCCACTCGGACTTGAAGTCCTCAATTCGTCCAAGTCCGGCTTTTGTAATGTGATAGTATTTTCTCAGTCGTCCGTCGTGCTCGATCGACCGTACAGTAAGCATTTTTCCAAGCTCCAGCCTCTTAAGAATAGTGTAGAGCGTAGACTCTGTCAGTACTACGTACGGCTGCAGATCCTTTATGATCTTATATCCGTACGACGGCTCATTCTTAATGGCGGTAAGCACACATACGTCGAGCAGACCTCGTTTAAGTTGAATATCCATGCAATACCTCTCCTTACATAATACATCGTAACACGAAGTATGCCGTTTGTCAAGAGGTTTTGGCAAAAAAAGTTGAGAAAATTGTGAGGGTAGTGAGAGCAGGGCGCTCATTTGTATATCGGCATATTCTATAAACTCTTTTGGCATATTTTAGCATATTTTCACGAAAAATATTTTGCGCCCGTAATTCAATTGAAAATATATACAAAATATGGTATAATATCCCCATAAAATGCCGACGGGCTTAAACGTGAAAGTGATACGGTTATGAAAAAGATAGTCATATTCGTAACATTGATCCTTGCACTTTTAATGTGCATGGCATCTTGTAACAAAGAGCAAAATACGGATCCAAAACCTGAACACACCCACGTATTTGGAGAGTGGTCTATCACCGAAAACGCCACTTGTACTAAGGACGGTGTGAAGGTTCATTATTGCTCTTGCGGAGAAAAGCAGATCGACTCAATCCCTAAACTACCTCATAGCGTGGTGATTGACGAAGCAGTTGCTCCCACTTGTACCAAGACAGGTCTTACGGAAGGAAAACACTGTTCTGTATGTACCGAAATTTTTATAGAACAAAATATTGTTGGTGCACTTGGTCTTGGTCATGCGTATGATTCTGAAATAGACGCTATCTGCAATACTTGCAGTGATGAAAGAGACGTGGATCCTATACTCGTTTCTATTTCTCATAATGATCTTTTTGGTTATGTGAAAGGGATAGATGAATCGGATCAAAGCAAAGCCATTGTTGTACTCTATAATTCCGTTAATTCTTACACAACTGGTGTAGGAGCAAACAATGAGTACTTTTTCAATGATATACAACTCGGAACTTATTACCTGAAGATAGAGATTTCTGGTTATGAAATCCCCTCTCCTGTTAAAGTTAGCATTAATAAAACAGGTTTCGTTATTCAACACTTAGTTATAACCAAAGTAACTGATACAGATTTCTATTATCAATGGAAAGCTGATGACACTTATTTCGGATATGAAGAATCCGCAACTGTGCCTAACGAAAAAACATTTACTTTCCTTGATGAAGTTGTTTTTGTAAACGATTCAAATGCAACAGATAATCTACAAAGAGATTACAAAATTATCCTTAGTAATGAGGAGTTGAATTGGAGTAGTGACTACGCTTCTAGAATGCTCGAACTAGTTGAGAGTATTTATGCATTTCCGAAATCACTGCCCTCTAAGTGGATATTGACTTCTGATGAAATAGATGATGATGTGGAAATAACCTATAGTACAGATTCCACGGTTATTCGTATTTCAAAATCAGCATTTGAAAATGCTATTCCTCGAAAAGCAGAATATAACGGATTGAAGGGTACATATTTCTCAAACAGGCTTTATCACGCTCTTATTCGTTATGCGACAAAGGAAGGAACGGATATCAAGTATATAGACCGTATTTTGCAGCATGATTATGGTTGCTCCATTATCGTAAGTGATTATGCGGCTCTGACAGCAAGCACTACAAACGAAACCAATGCATCATTTGAGATGTTTAAGCCTGAAGAATTATTGGCAATTCTTGAGATGTTTGCCGAAATGCCTAAGGGACTTCATCGTGTTGAAAATCTGGAGTATTTAGTTAGAAGAATTGATGGAACTCCACATCCATTGTATCCTTCAGCGGCGGCAGTTTCTTGGCCTACCGTAGAGCAAGGGTATATTGAATTTATGGATTCAGCATTCTTGGGCTCTGAGGTTGAAGATACTTTTAGACTTGTACTTCATGAAAAATCTCACTTCTTATGGGAACATGTTTTCTCTGAAGAACTCAAGGCAAAATGGATTGAAATCGGTGGTTGGTATCAGACCGACACTGATTCCGACGGTTGGTCTACCACAAAAGAAACTGAATTTGTAACTGCATATTCACACGCCATAAATCCCAATGAAGATATGGCGGAATCCATTGCATACTACATCTTGATGCCTGATAAATTAGAATCACGTTCTCCCGCCAAGTATGCGTTCATTCGTGATTATATTATGAATGGTGAAATATACCTCACGCAAATTAGAGAAGATCTCACTTTTGAGGTATATAATCTTTATCCTGATTACAATTATCCCGGTAAAATCGTTGGAGTTGAAATTCAAGTTTCAGGTGCTCCTGAAGAAGACAAACGCGTAACAGTTACAATTACAATTGACACTAACGGTGATCCTTCATTTGGCGCAAAAAAAGCGATTATGCGTATAACTAGTGAAGAAGGTACTTTTTATGATTTATGGGTTTACGCAATCGATGCTACTAATTCTGTCTTGCGAGGAACAGTAGTATTTAGCAAATACGCATGCAATGGATATTGGAGTAATGAAGAAATTGACTTGATGGATCCTGCTGGTAATCAACGATTCGTAGGATCTGATAATTTTGGCTGGAAACTTTATATTGATAATCCTTTGCCAGATTATGAGGCTCCGAAATATGTTGAAGATTCTGTTCAAGTTGAAATGGAAACAGGCGAGTTTAACGGCAGATCTGTTACGTATGTTTATGTGAAATTCAAGGCAACAGATAACATTGGAATTAAATCAGTTTATTGTGCAATGGCAAATAATACTTATAATGGCTACAGATTGGAGGAGTATGGTGTGTATGACTCAACTACCAATGAGGCTGTTATTACATTTATATTTACAGAATATATGCAATCTGGAGAATATTCTGTTAACTACATTATGTTAGAGGATTATGCCGAGAACTCATCAAGATTCTATTTTTATTCAAATGGTAGCGGGGCGGGGTATCCCGCAACATTCGTATATCAAAGTGAAAACTCTGATTACGAAGCTCCTGCTTTGGATGTAAACAGAATTACGATAACTGCAACACCTACCCACCCCGAAAATCCCAACGGCGAAACTGTTGTGCGCATTGAATACTATGTAAAAGATAACGCTTCTGGTCTTGGTTCGGTTAGTTACCGTTTATTAGATCCGTTAGGAAATACGCACTTTGAATATCATTATCATGAAAATTACTACACTGTTTATTTTAAAGGCGATCCTACCGCGTGGACTAAATACGAGATTAATGTTATTCTTCCTGAAGGATCTGCTCCCGGTAAATGGGGACTCTTAGAAATTTATGTAGAGGATAAAGCAGGTAACTTTACCACTTATAACTTCTTGGAGATATTGCATTTCCAAGTAACAGGAAACTAAGTTTATAAAAATCAATTACAGATTGAGCGCCCATTCGTGGGCGCTCCCTTTTTATTTTATAAACTCCTCAAAATCTTCCGCCTATTCGGTTGACAATTTACGATTTTTATGGTAAAATACATATTTAAGGAAAAACTGTTTTTGAATATGTGGGAAAGGAGAGGGAAATGATGTCTTTTGATGATAGAAACGAAGAAAAAGACGGCTTTTGGGATATTGAAAAGCTTATACCAAAGAAGAAAAATGCTTTGCTTTCCCCCTTTGCCACAAAGCCTGCAGTCAAGGACTATTCCGTCGACTTACCCGAGAGGGAAAGGCTTACGTCCGAGGATGCCTCGCTCAGAGCCGAGGAGCAGAAGCTGAGCTTTGAGCATCGGCGTGATGCTGAGCTTGGCGAGGAGCACGTATATTACCCCGAAAACACGCTGATAAAAAGCATAACGGTAAGAAAGTACAAGGAAAGCTACGATTTCTACGACAGCTTTCGCCGTGCGGCACTTTTGTATTTTGACTGTCCGGGTGAGAAGTGCGACTTCGCGCAATTCTACTCCTATATGCCGCAGTATTCACAGCTTACCAAAGCGCAGAAAAGCTACTATCTCTATTGGCGTCACGAGCTGAGACAGGGGCGATTTATCCGCACCGATTACTCGTATCTTTATCTGCTTGTATATGAGATAATAAATCTGCCCGACAGGATAGAGCCCGAAAAGGGTGTAAAGCTTCTTTGCCGCCTCTGGCGCGAATACCGTAAGGCATTACCGAGAATAGATATGTACTTCTCAATGTGGGTGAGAGATTACTGTCTTGTACACGAGCTTGACGCGCCTGTTTCCGAGCTTCAGGATTTCATTTTTGACGTTATCCGATCATCCGACCTCAAGGAGTACTATTTTACAAGCATAGGAGAGCCCGGGCGCGAGGGTGTATGGTCATTGATAGCCTATCTCTCCGACTACGATTGGCACAAGGGCTTTTCCACGATCGTAGGCAAGGAGAACTCCGAGGATTACACCAAGAGGGCTGATATATATAAGACCTTGCTCGAGGGATCGATGCGAGTTATTCTCCCGTCTGTATGGCAGGAATGTATGCGTGAGAAGGAGGCAGGTAAGCTGTCTAAAATCTCCCGACAGGCATTTCCGAATACTCTTTGTACACGTATGGTGAAGTCGAGGCTGGAGATAGAGTATTATCCTTTGGCGGATGCATCCGAGCTTCGAGCAGGTATTACAGCGGCCGTAAGATATACCGAGAATAAGCTCAGAGCACTTTTTGGTGCAAAGAGCCGCCTCGCAATAAAATATATTCCAAAGGAATATAAAGAGCTGATTGATTGCTATTTTGACGAGCTTATACGCAAGAGCGAAGCACGTGTTAAGAAGCAGAATCTTCCCGAATATGAGAAGCTCTACGACGCCCCTAGAGAGAAGCTATCCTTCGCAGGAGCTGATGAGATCGAGAGACTTTCCTGGGATACTACTATGCGTCTTTGCGAGACGGACGAGTATTCTGACGGTGTGGATTCCGTTATCGAATCGGAGACCGCAGCCGACGTTATACCTACGTCCGATGAAGTCTCCGCTTCGCAAAACAGTAAGAGTGATACCTACGGGCTCTCCGAGTCCGATATAAGATACCTTCGCGCGCTTTCCGAGTCCTCGGTGCGCGTTGGTCACAGTATAGATGAGGATGCGGCGGTCGAGCGTATCAACGAGGCGTTCAGCGACGGCTTCGGTGACGTTATAATTGAGGATACGGGAGACGGCTTTGCTATAATTGAGGACTATAAAGAGGAGATTTTGGAATGGCTGAAGAATTTATAGAACCTAAAGTCCCGAAGAGAATATTAAACACACTCCTGTCGTCTTTGACTGCGGGCGTTGTTCCGCGAGTGGGCGCGCCGTATATAGCCATAGGCAGACGGGAGGAGATAGCATCGCTTCTTGACAACCTCGATGACGTGAGCGAGGGCGGTGCATTTTGCAGATTTTTGATAGGCAGATACGGTAGCGGTAAAAGCTTCCTTATACAGCTTATACGTGGATATGCGCTTGAGCGCGGATTTATCTGTGCCGATGCGGATCTTTCCCCCGAGCGCAGACTTTCGGGCGGTAACGGTGCGGGACTTGCCACCTATCGCGAGCTTATGACTAATATTGCGAGCAAGGCATGTCCCGACGGCGGTGCGCTTGCTACCGTTCTTTCACGTCACTTTACCAAGCTCCGCACAGAGCTTATCGCAGAGGGGATAGATCCCGAGAGCGAAGAGTTTGTAAAGGGCATCAGAAAAAAGGTTTTTGCGACTCTCTCCGAGCTTGAGGGAGATGTCGGCGGATTCGATTTTGCGCGTGTACTTACAGAGTACTACAACGCCTCTCTCACTGATGACAATGACAAGAAGAGTAACTGCCTTCGCTGGCTCAGAGGTGAGTTTTCCACCAAGACCGAGGCAAAGTCCGCTCTCGGCTTTACCGTCAGCACTGTTATAGACGATGACAACTGGTACAACTTTATCAAGCTGTTTTCCTCCTTGTCGGTATATCTCGGCTATTCGGGACTTGTACTATTTATCGACGAGTGTGTAAACCTTTACAAAATACCAAACAGAATATCCCGAGAGGCAAACTACGAGAAGCTTCTCGCTATATTCAACGATACACTTCAGGGCAAGGCGAAAAATCTCGGCATAATCTTCGGAGGTACGCCACAGTTCCTCGAGGATACACGCAGAGGTCTGTTCAGCTACGATGCTTTGAGAAGCCGTCTGCAGGACTCAAAGTATTCCGATATGGGCTACAAGAATCTCTCCTCGCCCGTAATCAGATTGCCGCGACTATCGGACAACGAGCTTTTGGCTCTTGTGAAAAGACTTACCAAGCTTTATCAGCAGAGAGAGGGCGCACCTGTCCCTCCTGCGACAGATGATGAGATCGAGCGTTTTCTTGCTAACGCGCTCGCAAAGGCAGGTGCTGAGGAGCTTATCACACCCCGTGAGATAATCAGAGATTACCTGACCTTGCTCAATATTTTAAGAGATAATCCGAGTGCAAAATTTGATGAGCTGATTGATAAGGTGACGGCACAGAACGTGAACACCCCCTTAGCCGACACAGCCTCGGTCAAAGCATCTACAAGTAGCACTAAAAAGGTAACAATCTTCGATATTGATATTTAATATAGGGCAGAACAATGACAGAAGCGGATAAAATATTTTCAAAATTCCCGGATTTTATCAAGGAATTTATATACAGAAACAACTGGACACATCTTCGAGGCATACAGATAGATGCCGCAGACGTTATATTTAATACCGATTCTAATCTTCTTCTTTCCTCGTCCACCGCATCGGGTAAGACCGAGGCGGCATTCTTCCCGATAATAACCGATATACTTAGCCACCCCGAGTGCGAGAGCAGTATATCCGTCCTTTATATAGCGCCTCTGAAATCCTTGATCAACGATCAGTTTTCGAGACTTGACGAGTTGCTTGATATGACGGGTATCACAGTTACACATTGGCACGGTGACGTCGGTGCATCGCATAAGACAAAGCTTTTGAAGAATCCCGAGGGCATACTTCAGATCACCCCCGAGTCACTTGAGTCGATGCTTATGAATCGCCCGAATGATATACCGCGACTTTTCGGACAGCTTCGATTCGTTGTCATAGATGAGATACATTCGCTTATCGGTACGGACAGAGGAAATCAGGTTATATGCCATCTTTCGAGAATCGCGCGTCTTATCGGCCACACTCCGCGCAGAGTCGGACTCAGCGCCACGATAGGAGATCTCGGACTTGCTGCCGAATGGCTCGGTGCGGGAAGCGATAGGGAAACTGTTGCCCCCATTCCCGAAAAAACTCCGCTCAAGTGGAGACTCGGGCTCGAGCATTTCTATATACAGAATCCCCACGAGGAGCAGTCGAGATCGACCGAGCGCGCATCAGCACCCGACGAGGATAAAGGCGGCAGAGCGCTGCTTGATCCCGGATATGAGTTCCTATATGATGCTCTCGAAGGTAAAAAAGCTCTCGTTTTCTCAAACTCCAGAGAGGAGACCGAGTACGTCACCGCTACTCTCAGACAGATCTGCAAGGCAAGAGGTGACAAGGACGTATTTCTTATCCACCACGGCAACCTTTCCGCATCTTTGCGCGAGGATGCCGAGCGCACTATGAAGGATGAATCGGTTTTACGTGCCGTAACCTGCGCGACCGTCACTCTTGAGCTCGGTATAGATATCGGAAGGCTCGACAGAGTGGCCCAGATGGGCTCTCCCACGACGGTCTCAGCATTCCTTCAGAGACTCGGTCGTTCCGGAAGAAGAGGCTCGCCTCCGGAGATGATAATGGTATACAGAGAGGAAACGCCTCTTCCGAATGCGCCTCTTCACGAGCTTATTCCGTGGGAGCTGCTTCGCGGCATAGGAATTATAGATCTCTATTCATCAGAGCGCTTTATTGAGCCTCCGAGAGTAAAGAAAATGCCTTTGAGTCTTGCGTTCCATCAGACGCTCAGTACCGTATTCTCCTCGGGAGAGCTTACTCCGAGAGCTCTTGCGGAGCGAGTGCTCACATTACCTCCGCTTACGCCTCTCGGCAAGGAGACCTACAGAGCGCTCCTCGTTTCTATGATTAACGACGAGTTTCTTGAGATCACCGAGACCGGCGGTATTATAGTGGGATTAAAGGGCGAGAGACTCTTGAACTCATTTAAATTCTACGCCGTCTTTAAGGACAGCGAGGATTATACCGTCAGATGCGACGGAGAAGAAATAGGTACTATTACGACACCGCCGCCCGTAGGCGATAGATTTGCTCTTGCAGGCAGAGTATGGGAAGTTAAAGAAGTGGATCTTCCGTCAAGACTCATATTCGTAAAGGCTGTAGAGGGCAAGATGGAGATCTCCTGGCCGGGTGACAGCGGTGAAATACACACAAAGCTGCTTTTGGCTATGCGCGACGTACTTTTCAACGGCAAGGAATATCCCTTCCTCGGAGATAACGCGAGAGAACGCCTTGAAAAAGCGCGCAGAGTGGCTAAAAACGCGCGTATGGATGAGAATATGCTTGTATTTCTCGGCGGACAGAGCTACGTGTTGTTCCCGTGGCTTGGTACAAGATCATTCCGTACTATGAAAAGATTTTTGCAGAAATATTCGTCTGAGCTCGGAATATCCGACATTCAGAGCGAGGGATGCTGTTATATCACCTTTAAGGCAAAGCCGGATGTGGGAAAGAACCTGATGTTTGGAATACGCGCTATACTTGAGCGTGACGGACTCGATACATTCTCGCTTGTAAACGGCGGAGAATGTCCCGTGTTTGATAAGTTTGACGAGTACATTCCTCCCGAGCTTCTCCGCGATGCTTATGCCATAGACAGACTTCGCGCAGATGAAATTTTTGAGCGATTTGAATGAAAGGAGCAGAGATGATCTACGATCTTATTGCACCAATATACGATAAAGTGAACGGTGACGTTGACTATTCGGCGTGGGCGGACTTTATCGAGGAAGTTATAAAGAGAGAATATCAAAACGGCAAGCCCGAGCTTGTACTCGATCTCGGATGCGGCACGGGTAGAATGACCTTGGAGCTTGCAAAACGCGGTTATGATATGACCGGAGTGGATTACTCTGTGGAAATGCTCGATATCGCAAGAGAAAATGCCGAGCAGGCAGGACTTTCCGATAGAATGCTCTGGCTCTGTCAGGATATCACCGAGTTTGAGCTCTACGGCACGGTCGACGTTACCGTATCATGTCTTGATACCTTGAATCACCTTACTGAGCCCTCGGAGCTTTCTCGCTGTCTTTCTCTTGTCCACAACTACCTTGTCCCCGACGGACTGTTTATATTTGATGTAAACGGTAAATACAAGTTCGAGAAGCTGTACGGCAACGAGTCTTACGTCATCGAGGATGAGGGTAGCTTCTGCGTGTGGCAGAACTATTACAACGAGAAAAGCCGTCTTTGTGACTTCTATATAACTCTTTTTGAAGAAACAAATGACGGACTTTATGAGAGATACGATGAGGAGCAGAGAGAACGTATGTACACACTTCGCTCGTTGAAGAAGCTTCTCAAGGACAACGGATTTGAATTTATCGGCGCATATTCCAATTTTAATTTCGGTGAGGGTAGTGATGATAACGAGAGAATCTACCTTGCCGCAAGATGTATAAAGAACTAAATTACGGAGATTGATATGAATACGAAATCAACTATTCTAAGAGGTATGACTCGCGACGGCTCTGCGAGACTTGTAGTCATTAACTCGCGTGACATGGTCAACGGAATGAGAGAGGCGCATAAGACCTCTCCTACAGCAACCGCCGCGCTTGGCAGAACTATTACCGCCGCTTCTATGATAGGTACGCTTCTTCCCGCTGACGGTGATACGGTTACCATTAGCTTTTCCGGAGACGGCGAGGCAGGCAAAATAATAGCTGTAGGAGATTATTTCGGTAACGTAAAGGGATATATTCAGAACCCCTTGGCAAATCCTCCGAAAAGACCTGACGGAAAGCTTGACGTTGGCGCTGCCATCGGTCGCGGTACGCTCTCGTTTGTCAAGGCTATAGGTGATAGCGAGCCTCAGACGGGAATGATTGAGCTGGTCAGCGGAGAGGTTGCTGAAGACATCGCGACCTACTTTGCCATGAGTGAGCAGGTACCCACTCTCCTGTCCCTCGGAGTTCTTGTGGACAAGGATTATTCTTGTCTTGCGGCAGGCGGAGTCCTCATTCAGCTTCTGCCTTTCCCGGACGATTCGACAGTCGATCTTATCGAGAGAAACGCCGCATCACTCGGCAATATTTCCAAGTATTTCGAGATGGGACTTACTAATGAGCAGATACTCGATATAGCTATGAAGGATATACCGTACGACCTCTTTGATAAGCTCGAGGTAGAGTATAAGTGCGACTGCTCTCACGATAGAATGAAGAAGAAAATTTTGAGTCTCGGAAAGTCTGAGGTAAAGACGCTTCTCGACGAGCAGGAGGCGGAGGGAAAACCTCGTGAGCTTACTGCTATATGTCGCTTCTGCAATAGCGAATACACCTACACAGAAAAGGAATTGATCGGTTAATCTGCCGAGAAATAAATCGGAATATTTTAAAAACATACTGAATATAATCTTGTAAGATTGTATGCAGGCGGTGGAATTTTGAACAGATTTTTATCCGAGGAAAATATAGCCTTACATCTTGAATACGTTAGAGATAAAAGGCTGAAATACTCCATTATCGAGAGCTCCTTTCCAATGCTTTCAGGCAAGAGCGTACATGATGTTTTTCGTATGAAACTCAATCCTCGCGACAAGCTTGATGCGGTGAATCTGCTCTCTGAGATAAAGCTGCACGATATCTTCTTTTCTTCATTCGCAAAGACGCAGTATCCACGCTGCAGGGAGATTGAAGAAAAGTATGGTAGTGAGGCCGAATTTCTTAATTCGCTTTACAGGCTCGCCTCCTCACGTGCGCACGGATTCGCGTTAGTTTATCTTCACGGCACTCGGATAGAGATTGATGCTACGTCGGATTATCCCTCGGCGTTTCGCATCGGCCAGCCGGTCCTCGCGATAGATATTTGCGAGCACTCATACTTTATGGATTACGGATTTGATAAGGAACGGTATCTCATATCGATGCTTCCTTATCTCGATATTACAAAGCTTTCCGCCAACTCTGAGTAGAGCGGAAAACAACACAAACGGAGGTATAAAAAATGCTCTTGCACGGAAATGCAGTGGTTGGTCAGTCGGGAGGTCCGACTGCGGCTATCAACGCGACGCTCTCAGGAGTTATAAGAGGCGCGCTCGATGCCAAGCAAAAGGGAATAATAGGAACTCTTTACGGTATGCGAAACGGTATTGAGGGATTTCTTAGCGAGGATCTTGTCGATCTTTTCAAGACCTTTGAGGACGTCTCCGATCTCGGTACTCTTGAGGCTACACCTGCGGCAGCGCTCGGCTCTTGCAGAAGAAAGCTCAAGTCACACGAGGATGATGCTCCTACATATGACAGAATACTCGAGATCCTCAAAAAGTATAATATCAGATACTTCTTCTATATCGGCGGCAACGATTCTATGGATACCGTTCTCAAGCTTTCGAGATATGCGGCATCTCACGATTATGAGCTTCGTGTAGTAGGTGTTCCTAAGACTATAGACAACGATCTTATGGCTACCGATCATACGCCCGGATTTGGCAGTGCCGCAAAGTTTGTGGCTACTACCGTCGCAGAGATCGTACGTGATATAAACGTATATACTATGGATGCTGTGACTATCGTTGAGATCATGGGCAGAGATGCGGGATGGCTTACCGCTTCTGCGGCACTCGCATCGCTTAACGGCGAGGGCCCCGACCTTGTATATCTTCCCGAGCGTGTCTTCGACGAAGAGAGATTTATAAACGACGTTAAAGACCGACTTAAAGATCATCCCGCCATTCTTGTTGCGGTATCCGAGGGAGTCAGATTTGCTGACGGTGAATACGTTGGCGCAGGCACACAGTCCGGTGCTGTGGACGTATTTGGACACAAATATCTTGCAGGAACGGGAAAGGTGCTCGAGAGCATAGTGAAAAACCGTATAGGTTGTAAGGTGCGCTCGATAGAGCTGAGCCTTACTCAGCGCTGCGCATCTCATATGGCATCGCTTACCGATATAAACGAGTCTGTTACCGTAGGTAAAGGTGCGGTTGAAGCTGCAATCAGCGGCAAAACAGGTGTTATGATGACTATTGAAAGAGCAGTAGGTGAGGACTACGTAACCACCGTTAGATGCGCAGATATTGCAGGCATCGCCAATGCAATCAAGACAGTTCCCGATGAGTATATCAACGAAGACGGAAACGGTATTACCGAGGCGGGTATCGAATACTTAAAGCCTCTCATCATGGGCGAGCTTTCTCTCGAATATGTGAACGGACTCCCCAAACACTTTGTGATTTGATTTAATGCGTTATTAACCGCTTTTACAATCGAACTTAATATCAAAGCGTTTTCACAACGGTCGGCAGATTTTTGCCGACCGTTGAATTTTTGGCGGAAGTTAAGAAATGACAAAATCGCCGCAGATGAGGGAAACGCAGCGACTTGGATACTTGACACTATTTTAACATTATGGTATAATGTCGGTGAAAAAAGCTGATAGCCTTACGAGTAGGAGATAAAAAAATGGGAAAAGAACTATTTTGCCTTGAATGCGGAGCAAGAATAGAAGAAAGGCTATTACCGAGTGAAAATCGACATTGCTATGTATGTGGCAAAAATTCGCTTTTGGTAGAAAATTTGTCAAATTGGGTAAGCGTTAAGAATAAGAATGGCGAAAAGGCATTTTTCTATATACAATATGCCCCAAGATGTATTCCAAACACATGGGTAGAACTTGGTACTAATAAGGATGGCTACAACAGATTAGTTTCACTCCTTATACGTGATCCGGAGGTAACAGTCATAAGAAATGATAAGAGCTGTGAAGAATTTGAATATATGCGAGATGGATATGGCTTTCACATTTCGTATATACCTTATGTAAGCGATTTGGTAGATCCTTGGTGGGATGGTGAACCATTTATTGAATTCACTTTCGTAAAAAAAGACAATCCAGCATTTCCTATATATTGGGACGAACTACAAAAACTCTATTTATTGTTGTGAACTGAACAATAGAATAAACTTAATATTTCGAACGCCAAGAGCGTCTACCTAAACGGTGGACGCTCTTTTCTTTTACCTCCTATGAAAGTGAGGTGATTCATTGCAGAGAGCAAGTGTAGATTTTTTGTTTGAACGGAGATGCTATTTATAGTGATAATCTCGTTTATTTTTATATAACCGATGAAAAAATTGAGCAGAATAACGTTTCTGAGCTGCTTAAGAGGAGCAAATAATATCTTCACTATTATCTTTTCATACTTAATAACGCACTCACACGCCTTTTCTGTCTCGTGCATTAATCCGTAAAAGCGTTCAAGGTAACAGAAATATTTGATATCCCCCCTGATTTTTTTCGACAAAGCTATTGATTTTTTTAAAACTTTATGATATAATCTAACACGCAAATTAAATAGTGCTTATCAAGAGTGGTGGAGGGACCGGCCCTGTGAAACCCGGCAACCTGTTTTATACAAGGTGCTAATTCCTGACAGATGAGTTTGTTCTCACTTTGAGGGTAGCTCAACTTCAAAAAAGCTGAGCTACCCTCGAATGCTGTAAGGGGATAGGGGGATTTGGAACGGAAATTTGCGTTATCCCTACCGTGAGGCGTACAAAATGTACGTCGAGGGAGGGAAACGCGAATAGAAAATGACTTTAATTTCACGGAGAAATTTACAAAATTTCAACCTTATAATGCGTATTCTTAGCTCATTTTCGGATATAGAACGTTTTTGACGTTTTTTTAGTCATTTTCAGTTACGCCCCAATGCTCCAGCCCCTTTTGTTGATAAGCAGAAAGGACGATTAAATGAAAAAGATTCTCTTTACGTCGGAGTCCGTGACCGAAGGTCATCCCGACAAAATATGTGACAAGATTTCCGATGCGATCCTTGACGAAATCCTCTCTCAGGATCCTATGAGCCGTGTTGCTTGTGAAACCTTTGCCACCACCGGTGTAATTACCGTTATGGGTGAGATAACCACCAACGCAAAGTACGATGTACAGAAGATCGTACGCGAGACCGTTGGCGAGATCGGCTACGACAGAGCAAAGTACGGCTTTGACTGCACGACATGCGCAGTTCTTACCTCTATCCACGAGCAGAGCGCGGATATAGCTCTCGGTGTTGACAAGTGCCTTGAGGCTAAGGAAGGCGCGGCTACCGATGATCTCAATACCGGTGCGGGTGACCAGGGACTTATGTTCGGTTACGCTTGCGATGAGACTCCCGAGCTTATGCCTCTTCCTATCTCTCTTGCACACAAGCTTGCAAAGAGACTTACCGAGGTGAGAAAGAACGGTAAGCTCAACTATCTCCGTCCCGACGGAAAGACTCAGGTTACCGTTGAATACGTTGACGGTGTACCCACCAGAGTCGACACTATCGTTATTTCCTCTCAGCATAGCGCTGAGATAGACTCCGCTACCATTCGCAAGGACATTATAGAGCAGGTTATCCTTCCTATCGTTCCCACCTCGCTCATGGATGGCAAGGTTAATATCTACGTTAACCCCACCGGTAGATTCGTTATCGGCGGACCTCAGGGTGACACAGGTCTTACCGGTAGAAAAATCATCGTTGATACATACGGCGGATATTCCAGACACGGCGGCGGCGCATTCTCCGGAAAGGATCCTACAAAGGTTGACAGAAGTGCATCCTATGCTGCAAGATACGTTGCTAAGAATATCGTAAAAGCAGGTCTTGCAAAGAAGTGTGAAGTACAGATAGCATACGCTATAGGAATTGCATCTCCCGTTTCCGTAATGATCGATACCTTCGGTACTGCTATTTGCGACGAGGAGAAGATCTCCGCTGCGGTAAGCAAGCTTGTTGATCTTCGTCCTGCGGCTATCATCAATAAGTTTGATCTCAGAAAGCCTATTTACAAGAACCTTGCCGCATACGGTCATATGGGCCGCGAGGAGCTTGGTGTGAAGTGGGAAGAGTGTGATATCGCAGACAAACTCAGAGAGCTTTGCCTTAACTGATTCATATGAAGATGTATGGAGATGACGTTTAAAAGAACGTCATCTTCTTTTTTATTCAAAACCACTTGAAAAAGATCGAATCAGGTGCTATAATATATATCGGTACTGCGCGTACACAAAATATTTACGGAGGTAGTCGTGGAAGGACTCAGCTTAATGGATAAGATCAGCGGCGTCGTGGAAAACATCGTTTATAAGAACGAGAGCAACGACTATACCGTTTTTGAGATAGTGGATGCGGATAACCGTCTTATTACCGCTGTGGGTATTATTCCTATGGTCAGCGAGGGAGAGAACGTGGAGCTTGAGGGACAGTGGACGTACCACAAGGAGTTCGGAAAGCAGTTTTCCTTTGTAAGCTATGAGAAGTCGTTGCCAAAGGAGATAGACGGTATTATTCAGTACCTATCCGGCAAGATGATAAAGGGCGTAGGCCCGATAACCGCAGTCAAGATAGCCAACAGATTCGGTATGGATACCTTCGATGTTATTGAAAATCATCCCGAGTGGCTTACCGACATTTCGGGTATAACAAGAAAAAAGGCTATAGCTATATCTGAGTCCTTCAGAGCGCAGTCTGAGCTTCGCGGTGTTATGATGTTCTTCAAGGATTATATGGGCACCGGTGAAATAACCAGAGTGTACAAACAGCTCGGTGCGTCTGCTGTAGGGACGGTAAAGGATAATCCTTATATTCTTTGTAACGGAGATTACGGTATATCTTTCGAGAAGGCTGACACTATGGCGGCATCATTCGGTTTTGCTCCGGATTCTGCTGTAAGAATAATAAGCGGTATAAGATACGTGCTTGGCTATAATGCATCGACAAACGGACATACTTGTCTCCCTAAGGATAAGCTTATATCTGCGGCGGCAGGACTTCTCTCCATAAGTGAAGAAGACGTAGCGGCTAAAATAGACGGCTTTATTGAGGCTGGAGAGATATTCTCATATAAAGACTCGGAATCCGAGCTTATAATGACCCCGAACGTTAATTACAGTGAAGAATATATAGCCAAGAAGCTTCGCTCACTCTCACGCGAGGTGATACAGCTTTCCTCGATGGACATATCCTCACTTATACAAAAGGTTGAGACGAGGATAGGCGTCAGATATGCAGATAAGCAGCGTGAGGCAATCTTCAGATGTATGAACGGCGGAGTTACTATCATAACCGGAGGACCCGGAACGGGTAAAACCACGGTGGTGAAGGGAATTATATCGATATTCAACGATCTCGACCTTAAGACTGCATTGGCAGCACCTACAGGACGTGCGGCAAAGCGTATGAGCGAGGCCACGGGTGAAGAGGCAAAGACAATACACAGACTTCTTGAGATGGAGCGCGGCGAGGGGGACGAGATCAAATTCAACAGGAATTCCCGAAATCCTCTCGATGAGAAGGTTATCATAGTAGACGAGGCCTCTATGATCGATCTCTCGCTTATGTACGCGCTTACACAGGCACTTAAACGCGGCGCGCGTCTTATTCTTATCGGTGATGCAGATCAGCTTCCCAGCGTAGGTGCAGGAAATGTTCTTGACGATCTTATCGCTTCCGGAGCTATTGATACCGTCAGACTGACAGAAATATTCCGTCAGTCAAAGGAGAGCCTTATCGTTACCAATGCGCATAAGGTAAATAACGGTGAATCACCGATCCTGAACGTTACGGACAATGATTTCTTTTTTGTAAGGCGAGAGAATGAAAGAGATATATCCGATACGGTTGCAGATCTAATAATGCAGCGATTACCTAAAACCTACGGAACTGCAATAAAGGATAAGATACAGGTCATATCCCCCTCAAAGCGTGGTGCGGGCGGCGTGGAGCTGCTTAATAGCGCTCTGCAGGAGAGAATTAATCCAAAGGCTACCTTCAAAAAGGAAAAGGCATCTCACGGAGTCATATTCCGAGAGGGAGACCGCGTAATGCAGACTGTGAACAACTACGATATTGAGTGGGAGAAGAACGGTCTTTCCGGATTCGGTATATTTAACGGAGATATCGGAGTGATCGAAAGCATAGATCTAAAGCGAGAGACTATCGACATATGGTTTGACGATAGATTTGTCAGATATGATTTCGAAAATCTTGATCAGCTTGAGTTGTCATATGCTATCACGGTGCATAAAAGTCAGGGAAGCGAGTATCCGGTAGTAATAATACCGATGTATTCCTGTCCTCCGATGCTTATGACGAGAAATCTTCTGTATACCGCGGTGACCAGGGCAAAGAAAATGGTCATACTTGTTGGCAGGAGCGATATACCCGATAAAATGGTCAGAAATAACAGAGAGGTTCTGAGATATACCACTTTGGCCTCAAGACTTAAAGACCATTAATTTTATTTTTATTTTATTTAAAATTCACTTGCAATTCATCGCAAGATATGATACAATTATTTTGATATAGTGTTTTTGATCGTAAACATGTCTGTTGACTCTTATAATTAAACTCATTATTTGACTACACTTGGAAAGGAGAAATGCATGGTAACTAAAATTGGACTTGACCTCGGATATGCCAACATAACACTTAGCGACGTTATGGCTGAAATTTACCGAGAGCCCTCAGTTGCATTGATATATAAGAATGCAAGACCCGATGCTCGCCGTGTCATTTCTGTCGGTGAAGAGGCAGTCAATTCGGATGGAGAGGCTATAGGCGGAGCAGACGGTATATTAGTAAGACCGTTCAAAAACGGATTGCTGTTTGATCAGCAGCTTACTCAGGAGATTATAAACAATGCGATAAAGGCGGTAAAGCCTGCAGAGAATATCCGTTGTATCGTAGGTATTCCGTCTGATTTTCTCCCTAAGCAGGAGAAGGAGCTCTTCTCGATGCTCTCTGAAGCAGGTGTTGATACCTCACTCTCTGTAGTAAGATCGGTTGCCGCAATAATAGGTGCGGGTTATTCTCCGTCTATCAGCGTTATTTCCGTCAATGTCGGAGCTCAGAGCACCGAGGTGGCGGTTATGCATAAGGGTGAGATAATTTATCTTTCCAAGAGTGCTATCGGCGGTGAGGACTTTGATAAGGCGGTTAAGGATTACATACTGAAGCAGGGGGACGTAAATATATCACTGCAGGTAGCAAGAGCCATTAAGGAGAGACTTGGCGCTGTATGGAAAGGCAAGCCCAATGACAGCATAGACATTGAGGGTACTCTTTCTCTTACGGGCAACAGACTTAGAATGAGCGTTGCTACAGAAGATATAGTCGGTGTATTTGAGCCACCGCTTAAGGAACTCATAGATGCTATTGTTGATGCAGTTAAGAGGATACCGGCTGATATGTGTGCTGACATAGTTGAAAACGGTATTGTATTAACCGGCGGCGGAGCGGAGCTTTACGGAATAGAGGTGCTTCTCTCTAAGGTTCTCGGACTTCCTGTGACTAAGCCTCAGGGCGCTATAGACTGTGTAGCTAAGGGACTTTCCAGAATCAACGGATTCCTGCCTGCGAACCTGAAGCTTAACAATAAAAATATAACAAATCAGATTTCTAAATATTACGAAGGTAGTAAAAAATAATTGTGAGGGAAGAGTAATGAAGAATAAAAAAGTTGCTATGAGAATAATGGCTGCAATCGTGGTTGCGCTTATGGTATTCGGTGTTGTTGCCGGTACACTCATTTACTTTATTCAGCAGGGTCACGTTCATTAATTAAGAGCAGGGAACTTACTGTTTTTTGAGAGTAAAAAAACATTTTAAATAACGGGTTATCGGTATCCGATTTTAGGATCGATAACCCGTTGTTTTTTTACGCCCTTAAACCCCTTTTTATAAAAATACACTTTTCCGTATACACAAAAAACAATGTTTAAAGATGTGGATAACCTTTTCCGAAACGTTTTAAAATGTTGAAAACTCCCGGCAGAAAAACTACACAATTCCGTTATCGAGCGCCAAAAATCGCATTTTCGGGGGTTTTTATCGCATTTTTTGGCCGTTTTTATGTTGAAAACACAGAACGGAAATGTATATAGGACTTTTTTGAGAGCGTTTTTACGGCAACGGAAAAATGTAGTCACTGTTGATAACTCGAAACTTATAAACATTTGCTTCTCATGCAAAAGTATCGATACGGATTTTTATAAAGACAAAAAAATATGCGATTTGGACCGTGAGTAACGTTAGTTTTTTATTGGCTGAAGCAGTGTGATAAATGCAAATTCCGACTCCTTTTTACATCATAAAAAAACGAGCAGAAATCAAGGAAAAATCGACCTTGAATTCTGCTCGTTTATTGTATTTTCACTTCGTTCTTGTTACTCTGTTTTGAGAGTAAAAATCTATGCGATTTTATGAGGAATAATTATCTCTTGTTCTTCTTAAGAAATACGAAATCATCGTCGTACTGACCCATGAAGGCGAGGATGTCGTCACCCTTCTTAAGACCGTCCTTGAGAGACTTTTCGGGTGCGGGAGCGGGTTCTTTGTGCTCAACTACAGGAGTGGGTTCTACAACCTCAGGCTGCTCCTCAACTACTACGGGCTGAACGGGTGTCTTAACCTCGACAGGCTCGGTTACTACAGGCTTTCTCTGTATGGGAGCGTCGTTAGTCTTTGCATTGTTGTCGATGAAGCCTGTAGCGATAATGGTCACCTTAATTTCATCAACAAGGGTAGGATCGAATGCCGCGCCCCAGATAATAGTTGCATCGGGATGAGCCTCCTCGTGAATCATCTGAGAAGCGATCTCAACTTCGTCGAGCTGAATATCTTCGGAAGCAGTGATACTTACAAGAACACCGGTAGCACCTGCGATGCTGGTCTCAAGAAGGGGAGATGAGATAGCGGCCATAGCGGCAAGCTGAGCCTTATCAGATCCTTTTGCTTTACCTACGCCCATATGCGCGTAGCCTGCATTCTTCATGATGGTGGTAACGTCAGCGAAGTCGAGGTTAACGAATCCGGGAACGTTTATAAGCTCGGAAACTGACTGCACACCTCTGCGGAGAACGTCGTCAGCAATCTCAAAAGCATTTGCGAGGGTGATGTTTGTATCTTCAACTTGCTTAAGTCTTTCGTTGGGAATTACGATGAGAGAGTCAACGTACTTGGAGAGCTCAGCAATACCTGCTTCTGCCTGCTGCATTCTTTTTGCACCCTCAAATCTGAAGGGCTTGGTAACGATACCAACGGTAAGTATGCCCATCTCTTTTGCTGCCTTCGCAACTACGGGAGCAGCACCTGTACCTGTTCCGCCACCCATACCGGCGGTAATGAATACCATATGAGCGCCGTCAAGCAGAGCACGGATATCCTCGATGGACTCCTCGGCACTCTTCTTGCCGACTTCGGGATTTGCGCCTGCACCTTTACCTCTGGTTACCTTATCACCAATGATAAGCTTCTTTGCTGCGCAAGAGCTGTCGAGCACCTGGCTGTCAGTATTTATTGCTACGAATTCAACGCCGCGAATATTGGTAGAAATCATACGGTTAACCGCATTATTTCCGCCGCCGCCTACGCCGATTACCTTTATAGAAACGCCACTGTCATATACCTGTTCAAAATCGAATTCCATTTTGCTGTCAAACATTTTATCATTCCTCCATAGTTTTATATTGAAAAGGCGATTTTTTCGCCGTATGTTCGTGTTTACACACAATATTATACATACATACGCGCGTGAATGCAATATTTAATTTATAAATTTTTTAAAATTTACAATTTATAATTATTTTAGGTGTATAATTCGCGGCAGAAATGTTAATTAATGTAGACATTTTGGGCTATTTATCGAATTGTCAGTTTTTTTATTGCGTTTACTGTTAAAAGTTCTGTGTCGGTAGGAGATGCAGCTCTCGCACACTCCGACATGTGCTTTATTCTGGACGGATCTGATATCAGACTCATTATCTCATTACGCAATCTTTCTACACTCATATCCTTCTCCTCAATGAGTATTGAAGCGCCGATTTTTTGCATATAATCTGCATTAACGTATTGATGATTTGCGGTTACATTCGGTGAGGGTATAAGGATCGAGGGCGTTCCGCACCGCAACAGTTCGGATACTGTCATCGCACCGCTTCTGGTTATGGCTAAATCCGCTGCGCTCAAAAACAAAGGCATATCGTCTATATAAGGGACGACCTTGATATTTCGCCATTTCTCAAACAATTCCGGATATTTATCTTTTACTTTTTCAAAGTATATCTTTCCTGTAGCGTGTATGTGATATATGCTTTTGTTGTTTGAGGCATATCTGTACATAAACCCTATAACAGCTTCGTTGATCATCTCTGCACCGAGACTGCCCCCAAAGGACAATATCAGCTTTTGGCCATCGGGAATACGAAGCCTTTGCCTAGCTTCACTTTTTGTAATTGCCGAGAACCCCGATCGCGTGGGATTTCCTACAACAGAGATGTTTGATGTTTTTCGCAGATAGGATTTTGTTCCCTCAAGATTTAAAAGTAATTGGTCACACCTGCCGCCTAATAAACGCGTAACCAAACCGGGAGATACGTTTGACTCATGTATTACGGTTTTGATTTTCATGCGTTGTCCCTGCCGTATAAATGGGTAACACACGTATCCGCCTGTGCCTATAATAATGTCGGGATTGAAATTTGAGATGATACTTCTTGCATTTCTGCCTGATTTTATCAGTTTAAAAAACGTTTTTGCATTGTTTAAGCTTATGGAACGGCTCAATCCCTTGATGTCTATGGTATATAAACGGTGCTTTGTTTTAGAATACGCTTCATTTTCTCCTCCGCCTTCCCGTCCCGCAAAGGCTATCGTTGCACCGGGGAAGTTTTTCTCTATTATTTCACCGATCGCGATCGCAGGCATTACATGTCCTGCTGTACCGCCACCGCATAAAAGTACTCTCATTTATACCTCACTTGTTAATTTTGCTTTTCCTTGATATAGACAGTATTATTCCCATTTCTGCAAAGATCATTATGAGTGATGATCCTCCGTAGCTGAAGAACGGCAGAGAAATACCGGTATTTGGTATAGTGTTTGTAACTACGGCAACGTTAAGTAAAACCTGTACCGCTATTTTTATGCATATGCCTAACGCAAGGAGTCTTGAATATGTATCTTCGCTGTTTAGCGCTATTATGCAGCCTCTCCATATTAATACTCCAAACAGAAGTAATGCAGATGCCGCGCCGATCAATCCCAATTCCTCGCACAAAATTGCAAAAATCATATCGTTTGCAGGTTCTGATACGTAACAGTACTTCAATTCACCGCGTCCGAGGCCTTTTCCGAATACTCCTCCAGACCCTATAGCCATAAGTCCTTGTAACGTTTGCCATCCTCCTGTAAGCTTGTAGCTTTCGGGGTCGAGCCACACCGTGATTCTGTCCTTGGTATAATCCGTAAAGAATGCGATGTACGAAACTCCCGCAATTCCCGCAAGGCAAAATGCACCGATGTATCTGAGATCAGCTCCCGAGACGACGATCATAAGAAGTCCGATCATACCGAGAATTATTATGCAAGACAAATGATGTTGTAGCATAACCGGAATAATAGTGATCGCTATAATCGAGCAAGGGATCAAGGTTCCTCTTATGAGTATGCTTTTCTTATCTTTGCCGATTATATTATCGCTGTTTGTTGAAAAATACTTTGCCAAGACCATCGTCATAGTCAGCTTGGCTATTTCGGATGGCTGTATTGTTATAGGGCCAATTGATATCCATCTTTGCGCACCGTTGCCTACAAATCCTATAAGCAGGGTAAGTATGAGCAACAGTAATGTTATAAGATATGCCTTGATCGTGTGTCGCTTCAACACTTCGACGTCTATTCTTGAAACGATCAGCATGACTGCAATTCCTACGGCAAGCCAAATGCTCTGTCGCTTTACAAAGTAAAGGCCGTCACCGTATCTGAAAGCTGCATATGCGTATCCTGCGGAAAAAACCAATACAGTACCGTATATTGCCAGAAATATTACGGTTAATGCGAAGAACATATCATATCTTGCATTCGTAGATTTCAAAAAACGGAGAGGCGTGTATTTTGTTTCTGATCTTTTCATAGGCACAGAAATACGGGAATTGAAAATAGGAGAGTTAATACGATTGCCAGAACACATATTTTGTTTTCATCCCAGCCGCATTTTTCAAGATGGTGATGAATGGGTGCCATTTTGAAAAGTCGACGTTTAAAGGCCTTGAAGCAGAGAACCTGGAGAATAACGGATACGCCTTCTATGACGTATACGCCACCGCTGATGAGGGCTATCATTGGATTTTTCAGTTCAAAGGCGAGAGAAGCCGCAAGAGAACCGAGGAATAACGATCCGGTATCACCCATAAATATCTTCGCGGGGTGTATATTGAATATAAGGAATGCCACGGTAGCACCTATAAGGGATGCGCTGATGAAACTCACGGATTCTACGCGCATGTAGGAAAAATAAAGCATAGATACTCCGATAGCAAATGCCACTGAGGTCGCTAATCCATCGATACCGTCTGTCAGATTTGCGCAGTTTGTTATACCTACAAGTATTATCAGCGATAAGAAGTAGTATATGATTCCAAGATCTATTTCACCAAATCGGGATGAAATAGTAGTGCCTTCGCCGAGAAAAAGCTTTCTTGAGATAAGAAACGAACTGGATATAACAAACTGAAGTATCAGCTTTGCTCTCGGGGTAAGACCTGCGTTTTTCTTATGCTTCAGCTTGGTTATGTCATCTATAATTCCCACAGATGCGTTAAGTATAGCATATACAGCACATATAAGCACAGATGTTGAAGCCCGATCATCATTTGCTAATCGTAGGTAGAGAGAAGATAGAAACAGTGATATGGAGATCGCTATAAGAAATGAGATCCCTCCCATAGTCGGAGTTCCTGCTTTTGACATATGCCACTTAGGGCCGTCCTCATATATCGGTTGTTCTGCACGTTTTTTCAAAAACGGAATTACAAGTCTTGCAATCAGTACTGTAGCTGTAAGAGTAAAAAGAAAAACAAAGACGTATAATAGTGAATTATTGCTTTTCATTACTGTTCCTTTCTTGACTTTTTATCGTATCTGCTATTTTATCTAGTCTCAGCCTATGGGATGCTTTAAATAAAACAATTTCGTTTTTGCTGTGATTATTAATTATATGACTTATTGACACCTCAGGAGATTCTAGGCTTTTGTTTATGTATATCTGATTTCTGCTCATTCCGTTTGATATAGCTCCTCGGGATGTGTGCTCCGCATACTCACCGTACAGATAAAGATGATCTGTTTTTAATTCAGCGGCAAAATGTCCGATATTTTCATGTATGGCTGCAGCATTATCTCCAAGTTCAAGTATATCGCCAATAAATGCTCCTGTGGGTTTACCGAAACTGTGAATGTATTTAAGATCTGCTACTACGGATTCAAAAGACGCATTATACGAGTCATCAAAGATGGTGAAATCATCCATCTTAATAAATCTTTGACGGAGATTGGAAGATGTAATCGCACCTACGCCTCTTATTATTTCTTCCGGTGATAGCATAAGCATATGTGCCGCGGATATTGCTATGGCAAGATCGCATAGTAGGTGCTCGCGTTTATCAAAAAACTCGATGCCTTCGATTTTGCTTTCTATGGAATTAAACGAATAACTGCCGCCAATATTGTCATCAAGAGAGAAATCCGAGAGGGAAGTATTGCGCCCTACGTATAATCCGCTTTTTATTCCGCTGAGCAAAGGTTCGCCGTACGGCAGAATGATTCTACCGTTCTTCATACCCTCGCATATTTCAAGTTTTGCTTCGGCTATTCTTTCGCGCGATCCCAAATTACCGATATGCGCAGTGCCTATATTGGTTATTATTGCCATATCCGGATTCATTGAACGCGATAACTTTGAGATTTCTCGAATGTGATTCATTCCCATTTCAAGCACGAGCACCTCGGTATCACGAGGCATTGTCAATACTGTAAGTGGGAGACCTATATGGTTGTTAAAATTTCCGATTGTTGAATGGACACGGTATTTTTCTTTCAGTATTGACGAGAGAAATTTTACCGTTGTGCTTTTTCCGACGCTGCCTGTCACCGCTACAGTGTATCGAGGAGCGATTGTTTCCTTGTACAGCGTAGCGATCTTCATAAGTGCTGCGGCTGTATCTTCGGTATAAATAAAATCGTTTCTGCCCGATGAGGATATTACGGCGCATCCTTGCGATAATGCATAGTTTGTATAATTCTCACCGCTGTCGGACTTACCGGATAAGGCGATAAACAGATCGCCTCTGTCACATTCTCTTGTGTCCGTGCATATCGAGGAAATTTCGGCAGTAGTGCTTATGTTATCCGGGAGTTTTGAGTTAAGAACTCTGCATATTTCATTTATCCGCAAAGGTACATCAAGCATTATTTTCATAAGAATCTTCCAATTCGTCTAATATGTTTTGAACAATTTTCCGCTCATCAAAAGGAATGTATTCCTTACCTACTATTTTGTATTTTTCATGCCCCTTGCCGATAAGTGCCACAACATCCCCTGCTCGGGAATTCTTAAAAGCATATCGGATAGCGCTCTCTCGGTCTTGGATAACAACATATCTTGAGGATGACATGCCGCGGGCAATATCTTTGGCAATTGAATTAAAATCCTCGCCTCTGCAGTTGTCCTCGGTAATGATTATATTATCTGCATATATTTCGGCATATTTACCGAATTCCGGACGTTTGAGCTTATCCCTTTCGCCACCGCATCCGAACACAACACTTAGTTTCTGCCCCTGTTTAATACTTGATTTTATTGTTTTTAAGCAGTTATAAAATGCAGATGGAGTATGTGCATAGTCAATAATTGCGTTGACTGTGCCGGGGATTATTTCCATTCTGCCGTCAATTCTATGTATCGCCTCAAGAGCCTTTTTGGCAATACACGGCTTGATTCCAAGGTCGATAACACATCTTAGCGCAGCTATGGAATTGTATACGTTAAATGCCCCTGTAAGATGCGAATTAACTTTAAAGATCAGATTCTTTTCTCTATAGTAAAAGGTGCTTTTATATAATTCCAGGTCTATTTCTGTAGCATAGGCATCGCCGGGATATATGATACCGAACGTGGATATTTTACAAGGAACAAGCTCGGCTGCCTTTCTCGAGTAGCAGTCATCCAAATTGAATAATCCAAGCTTGCAATTATCAAACATACGTAGCTTGGTTTTAAAGTAGTCCTCTTTGTTGCCGTGGAAATCCAAGTGGTCGTTGTCTAAATTTGTGAAAATACCATACTCGAATTTAATAGGCGCTATTTTGCCGAGCGCAATGCTGTGGCTTGATACCTCCATTACAGCATATTCGCAACCGTCTTTTGATATTTGCGCAAGGGCAGGATAGAGAGTTGTAGGATCTGGGGTGGTCATAGAGTAATTAATGCCGTTTAAGGATTTCGAGCCGGAAATTATTTTTCCTGTACCAATAAATCCGGTCTTGTAACCGCATTCCTTTAAAATACTATATATGAGTGTGGCAGTTGTAGTTTTACCGTTTGTACCGGTAACTCCGATGATCTTCATTTTACTGTAGTTGATATTGTAGTAATTGGAGAGCGCGTATGACAAAGCGGATCGGGCGTTGTCAACCAAGATCTTCTTACATTGACAGAAGTTCACCTGAGTATTCGTTGAAGCTACAATAGCGGCGGGCTCTGTTTTAAGGACTCTGCAGTCGAATTCAGTGATATCATCTCCCACTTTTTCCGTGAGGAACAAAAGAGAGTGTTCATTCACTTCACCCGGTGAAACACATATATTGAAAATCCTTTCTTGCGATATCTCAGGAGGTATGGTTACGTTACCGTATCCCCTAAATAAATCGCAAACTCTCAACTCATTCATAGCGCCTCCTAATCTTCGAAATCTGTGCCTAACACTGTTAGTGTGACGATCTCGCCTTTTTTAATTTTAGCTCCAAGTGGAATACTTTGAGAGATAACTGTTAGTGTTGTGCATTTATTTGACATTCCACCGTCAATTCTTATATTCAGTCCGAGGTTGGTTAACATTATATTCGCATCCTTGATATTCATTCCCGCTACCGACGGCATTATGACATACTCCTCATCACGGCGCTCGGTATAAAGATATACCGTCGACGCTGATTTTGTAACAGTAACTCCTGCGGTCGGGATTTGGCTTATCACTCTTTCTCCGTTTCCTATCAGAACGTAACTAATAGAATTGTCCTTCAGATTTTCAATTACGGACTTGATATCTGCGCCTACGTAGTTTCCAAGTGTATGTTCGTTGCTTTCGAGAGTAGAGTTGAATTCGAGATAGGGTAGCGTTACCTTCAAAAGGTTTGAAATGTACGGAGCAGCAACGACAGAACCGTATTTTACCTGGCTTTGAGGTTCATCAACCACTATTATTACGGCAATACCGCGTCCGTCCGACGGTGCATATGCTACGGTAGATCCTATTCTGAGATATGAGTTGCCGTTTTCATCAAGTACATCGAATTTTTGGGAAGTTCCTGTTTTTGCCGCAACCATATATCCGTCCACGTATGCGTTCTTAGCTCCTCCGTCACCGCTTACACCTTTTTCAAGAACGTCAGAAACGGTTTTGGCTACCTCTGATGATATTACCTGCCTTTTGACGATTGGCTGATGCTTTGATATAACGTTTCCGTTTTTATCAACTATCTTATCCACAACGTATGGCTGGACGAGATATCCATTGTTTGCTACAGCGGCTATTGCGGTCAGCTGATTGATTATTGAAACCTTGAATCGCTGTCCGAATGATGCGGTCGCGAGCTCTGTTGAGCCAATGTTTTCAGGCTTGTGGAAAATTGTACCCGCTTCACTCGGAAGATCTATCCCGGTTTTTTCAAAATATCCGAACTTCTCAACGTAAGAATAAAAGTTGGATGCACCGATTCGTTCTGCAAGCATCATCATAGTAGGATTGCAGGACATTTGCAGTCCGTATGAAAGAGGGAAGCCATGTCCGTGTCCTGTTGTTTTATGACATTTTATCCTCCATCCTCCAACGGTATGATATCCGTTGCACGAGAAGGTGTCTGTCATTTTTGCCACTCCAAGGTCAAGTGCTGTGGATACTGTTACTATTTTGAATGTTGAACCGGGTTCGTAGGTTTCACTTATCGCTTTGTTGGACCACATTATTTGCATAAGCTCGTTTTTATAGGCCTTGTATTCAGGACTGCCTTCTTTTAACCCGCTGTTTTTTAGCTTTGTCATAGATTCTTCATCTAATGTGAAGGGGTCATTTGGGTTAAAAGGAGATGATGTAGCCATAGCCAATATTGCTCCGGTAGCGGTGTCCATAACTATACCTGTTACTCGGTTTTGTACGGAATGATTGACTCTGATTAGTTCCAACTGACTTTCGAGTTCCTTTTGCACGAATGAATCAATTGTGGTAATAATGCTGTATCCGTCTTCGGCAGGACACACGCCACTGTAGTCGCCCGGCATTGAATTACCCGCCGCATCCTTAGCATAAGTGTAATATCCGTCTTTTCCTGCAAGAGTAGTATTGTATGAGTATTCAAGGCCGTAGAGTCCCTGATTGTCACTACCTGTAAATCCAAGTACGTGAGCGGCTAAGGTTTCTTGCGGATAATATCTTGAACTCTGCGCTTCGGTTAAAACAAGATTTTCAAGATTATTTTCCTTAATAAAAGTTATTACTGCGTTATATTCATCTTCATTTGCCGATTTCAGTATAGTTTCATCGAGCAGGTTGCTGTTTTTGATTTTATTGTAAGTATTATCCCTGTTGATCGGGATCACCTTTGATAATCCGGTAGCGATAATATCAGCATAATCTATCCGATCAGCCTTGCTCCTTTTTTTAATTTCTCTCGTGGATACAAAAATTCGCCAAGAGGTCTTCGTCGTTGCCATAAGATTCATATTGGCGTCATAAATGTTTCCTCGCTCAGCCTTAAGTAAGGAAGTGGTTGTTATCTGATCAAATGCCTTGGCTTTATAGTGCTCATACAGTATGTAGTCTAGCTTGAATACGTTAAAGAGGAGAAATACTGCCGATAGGGCAAAGGATAACATTATTACCCACGCCCTGCGCTGAGTTTTGTGTTTGTTTAATGTAAGATCACTTTTTACCATCGCATTACCTTAAAATAAAAATATAGCGATAACCGCATTGGCTATCGCTATATAATATGCACGTGATATTAAGTTAATGTTGAAAATTAATTATCTTCTGTAAGAGTGCTGTATTCTACCGTTTCAGTATCTTCGTTTGTGAAGTTTTCGGAGTAAGACGTGTTTTCAGCGGTAAATGAGGAGTTGCTTAAATTTTTTGCGCCTGTAAGCGAGAAAATACCGCAGGAGAGAAGAAGAGCGCAAGCCGCAGTAGCTGATAAGAGTGCAGATGCAGAGGTGCGTAAAGGGAATCTTTTGATAGTCTTATCCTTTGCGGGTGCGTTCTTTACGGTAAGCTTATCATTTACATACTCTACAATTGTTGCAATCGATGTATTTCTTGCACCTGCAGCTATAGGAAGGGAAGAGTCGGACTTCTTGTTAGCCTTCATACGCATAAAATCACCAACGGTGCATTCTGTGCTATTATATATAACTGTGAACTGGTTTTTAAGATTAGTGTACAAAGCATCGTACTGATTTATGGTTGAAGTCATTTTTTTAAATCTCCTTGTTTAATATTTTTCCGCTACTCTAAGCTTTGCGCTTCTTGAACGCGGATTTACTGTAAGTTCTTCCTCGGAGGGAAGAATTGGCTTTTTCGTTATTTCTTTAATGGAAGGTTTGTTTCCGCAAACGCAGATAGGAAAATCGCTAGGACAGGTACATCCTCTTGATAATTCCTTATATGTTTGTTTAACCAATCTGTCTTCAAGAGAGTGGAATGATATGATGGCGATCCTTCCGCCGGAAACCAGATTTGCCGACGCAGCCTTTATTACCGGTGTTATGGCATCCAGCTCGGCATTAACTTCTATTCTTATCGCCTGGAATGTTCTTTTTGCAGGGTGAGGTCCGTCGATTCTTGAGGCTGCGGGTATCGCACCCTTAATTATATCAGAGAGCTCTTTTGTGGTCTCTATAGGCTTGTCCGCTCTTGCTTTGCATATAGCGGAAGCGATTCTCGGAGCGAATCTTTCCTCACCGTAATCGTAAATAATTCTTTTGAGATCGTTTTCCGAATATTGGTTAACGATATTGTAAGCGGATAGCGGTGCATCGGTGTCCATACGCATATCAAGAGGAGCATCGTGCATATAGCTGAATCCACGCTCGGGTACATCAAATTGATGAGAACTGCATCCAAGATCTGCAAGTACTCCGCCGAGATTATCTATATTCATTTCGCGAAGCACGCTGCCAAGGGAAGAAAAGTTATCGTTTACAAAGGTGACCCTGTCAAGATAGTCCTTTAATCTTTCGCTTGCCGCGGCGATCGCATTTTTATCTCTGTCGAAGCAAATGAGTCTGGAATTAGGCCCCATTCGCTTTGCTATTTCAAGGGAGTGTCCGCCGCCGCCTGCTGTACAGTCAACGTAGGTGAAGCCGTCTCTTATGTTCAAGGCCTCTATACATTCAAAAAGGAGAACGGATGTGTGTGAAAATTTAATGTCAGACATAGTCCTTTGTCCTTCCCAATGTAATTACAGACCGTATTGATACATAGTCTCGCGTATTCTCTCGAGATCTCTGTTCTTCTCGCGCTCATTCCAAATTTCTTCGGACCATATTCTGATTTGACGGCCACCGCCAACGAACACGATGTTTTTGTTTATCTGTGCATGCTCTGCGAGTCTGTCATCAAGAATTATTCTTCCGTTAGAATCGGGAACACATTTTTGCGCGATACCAAGAAGGAACTCTTGCACCTCAAGAGCAACGGTTTCGGGCAGCTGTTGGATCTTATCAACGTAAATTTCCCAATCCTCAGCTGTATATATAGAGAGGTAAGTGTCAAACTTTCTCGTTATATAAAACTCTTCACCGAGCTCTTCTCGGAACTTTGCAGGTATGAATACGCGCTTTTTCGCGTCGAGTGAATGCTTGAATGAACCGACGAACGACATCTTATCTCTCCTTTCATTAAAATTGCAATCAAATGTGGGAATAACATGGGAAAATACATCACTTTCCACCACTTTGCCCCACCTTGATACTATTATAATACTTTTATTCTAAAAATGCAATAGTTTTTTGAAAAAAAGTTGAAAAAAATTACATTTTTAAAAAAGTACCGTAAATTTCCGAAAAGCTATTCCATTATCGGAGATTTTATGGTAAAATATATGCAGAAAGTTACCATATTCACGGTTTTCAACACGGATGTAGCAAGAGGTGAGTATCATGTCAATATTTAAAAAAATATTCGGAATAGGTAAGAATCCGGATAGCTATGCATATAGGCTTGAGCGTGCAAAGGAATTACATGGACAGGCGGTAAAGTATGTTACTGAGAGAAATGACGGTAATGATGATATAATCGGGCGTGGCGGTGCTCTTGCCATACACGAGGATAAGTTTATCGTTGATTCCTCCGGAGATCGCATTTTCGTATGCTACATCAAGGACCTTGAGGCAAGCTGGTTGATGAGCGGAAACGGCGCGGTTATCAGCGGACCAAATTTGCTCGAGGACGGGAAGATGAAAACTGTTACCGTTCATTTTGTTTATCATCGAAAATAAACTTTAATCGGGGCATTGTATGAATCAATTTAAGACGTCAGCTATAATTCTCGCCGGAGGCTCCGGAAGTAGAATGAAGAGTGATAAAACTAAGCAGTTTATGAATATCCTTGGCAAAACGGTTATTGAAAGATCCGTTGCCGCCTTTGACGGAAGTGATCTTATTGATGAAATAATCGTTGTTGCGAAGCGTGATGAAAAGGATGCGATCGAAGCGCTTATCACAGCAGGAAAGTATCTTAAGCCGATCAAATTTTCAATCGGTGGAGCTTGTCGTGCAGAATCGGCCAAGAATGGCTTTATCGCGGTAGACTCAGAGTCTCGATTTGTAGCAATTCATGATGCGGCAAGATGTCTCATAACTTCAGAAATGATAGATAAAGTTGTCGAAAATGCACATAAAAACGGGGCAGCTACTGCAGTATGCGGTGTATCAGATACCGTTAAAATAGTTGGTGCAGATGGCAGGATCACATCCACCGTAGCGAGAGATACTGTATACAGAGCTCAGACACCGCAGGTCTTTTCTGCTGAACTGTACAAAAAAGCTCTTACAGAGTGTAAGGCTCTCGAAGATATTACAGATGATAATATGCTTTTAGAGAATATCGGCACTAATATCTATGCGGTTGATTTGGGACACACTAATATTAAGATTACTACACAGGATGATTTGATACTTGCAAGAAGTATCCTTATTGAAAGAGGGGAAGCCGGATTGGGAGAATTTAGAATTGGACACGGCTATGATGTACACAAGCTTGTAGAGGGCCGTAAGTTAATACTTGGCGGAGTAGAAGTACCGCACAGTAAGGGGTTGTTCGGTCATTCCGACGCCGATGTTTTGTTACACGCTATTATGGATTCGCTTCTCGGGGCAGCGGCACTTGGCGACATCGGAAGACATTTCCCCGATACTTCCGACGAATATCTTGGAATTTCGAGCATGTATCTTTTAACCCGTGTGTCGGATCTGATACGTCAAAAGGGATTTACTGTCACTAATATCGATGCTACTCTCGTTTTGCAAAAGCCGAAGGTTGCACAGTATATTCCTAAAATGTTGTCAAATATTGCGTTTGCTCTCGGTATATCTGAGGATCGTGTTAATGTTAAAGCTACTACCGAGGAGCATCTTGGTTTTACAGGCAGAGAGGAGGGCGTAGCAGCACACTCCGTTGCTATGCTTACAGCCACTCACTAATAAAAAAGGCTGTCGTGCATTATACGGCAGCCCACAATAGTGATAACAACACCGAGCGTATGTTCACGTCTTTCTTTTTAATGTCGGCGAGTGCTGTTGTTCACTTAGTCTTCTATTATATAATATGTAGAATACATATTTTAGTTATTACAATACTAATTTACTGAGGTGTTTATGATTAAAGTGTCTCCGTCTGTTCTTGCATGTGATCTTTCAAGACTTTTAGATGAGGTGAAAAGCATAGAAGCTGCAGGTGCGGATATGGTTCATCTTGATGTTATGGACGGAATGTTTGTAACCAATATTTCATTTGGACTTCCTGTTATTGCATCACTGAGAAAAAATACCGATATGTTTTTTGATGTTCATCTTATGATCGACAGACCCGAAAGATACGTTGATAGATTTATTGAAGCGGGAGCGGATCTTGTTACTTTCCATTATGAAGCTACCGATGACCCCGAATCAGTGCTGGACATTATTCATACTCGAGGAAAGAAAGCCGGTATTTCGGTTAAGCCGGGTACACCTGTAGAGGATATATATCCTTTTCTTAACAAATGCGACCTTGTACTTGTCATGACGGTAGAACCCGGATACGGTGGTCAAGCCTTTATCCCCGAGTCTCTCAAAAAGATAGAAAGCCTCAGACAGGAGATAGACAAAAGAGGTCTGGCAGTTGATATTCAAGTAGATGGCGGTATAAATGCAGAAACCGCAGAAATGGTTAAAAATGTCGGAGCGAATAACTTGGTTGCGGGTAGCTATATTTTTAAATCGTCGGATCGAAAGAATGCGATAGACTTGATTAAAAAATAAAAATTACTAAGAAAATATATAGCAGAATATATAATTCGAAACAAAAAACGGACTGAATAACAGTCCGTTTTTTTACTTTAATTATCGATTTCAAATCCTTCTTGACCGGGTACCTGTTTGGTCTGCGGTGAGGTCGAAAAAGGTATTCCGAGATGATCGTATGCGAGCTTTGTCGCGCATCTTCCGCGAGGTGTTCTTGCGAGAAAACCAATCTGCATAAGATAAGGCTCATATACGTCTTCTATTGTTATGGGTTCTTCTCCGATGGTTGCCGCGAGAGTATCAAGTCCTACAGGACCGCCGGCATAATACTTGATAATAGCTTCAAGCATCTTTCTGTCGGTGTTGTCTAGCCCGAGATCGTCTATTTCAAGAGATGTGAGGGCAGTAGTAGCTATTTCTGAGGTTATAGTTCCGTTGCCGATGACGAGTGCAAAGTCGCGCACACGCTTGAGAAGTCGGTTTGCTATACGTGGAGTACCGCGCGAACGTGATGCGATAGCCTTAGCTCCATCGTCGGTAATGTTTATCTCAAGTATTCCCGCTGAACGTTTTACTATAGCCGCCAGCTCTTCTGTGGTATACAGCTCGAGCTTAAGGAGTACGCCAAATCTGTCACGAAGCGGCGAGGTTAACTGTCCCGCACGGGTAGTTGCTCCTATAAGAGTAAACTTAGGTATAGGCAGTCTGATCGATCTGGCGCTCGGGCCTTTTCCGATAATTATGTCGAGCGCGTAATCTTCCATTGCGGGGTACAGGATTTCCTCTACTGCACGCGAAAGTCTGTGTATCTCGTCGATGAATAGCACGTCTCCTTCGGATAGGTTGGTGAGTATAGCAGCAAGATCTCCTTGCTTTTCTATTGCAGGGCCTGAGGTGGTTCTTATATTAACGCCCATTTCATTGGCAATAATGGAGGATAGTGTTGTTTTACCGAGACCGGGAGGACCGTAGAGAAGAACGTGATCAAGTGCTTCACCGCGGATTTTCGCGCTCTGTATATATACTCTTAAGTTGGATTTTGCCTTTTCCTGTCCCACGTAATCGTCGAGAGTTTTCGGGCGAAGGTTGTTCTCAACCTCAGCATCCTGGACGGAGTCATACTCGTTGGAAACTATTCGGTTTTCAAAGTCGAATTCATTGATTTCTTCAAGCATTTTTCTATCCTTTCATATTATCTCGCGAGCTTTTTAAGAGCGGCTTTGATAATCATGCCCACATCGAGCGTTGGATCTATTCCGCTAAGGGCTTTGAGAACCGAGCTCTTATCATATCCAAGTACAACGAGTGCCTCAGTAGCCTCAGCAAGATTTCCGGTAGCGATATGCGGTGCACTGCCGACACTTCCGATATCCTTGGTAGATGCGGATGAAAGTGGCATTTCCTTCGCAATCTTATCCTTGAGCTCAAGGACTATTCTTGCGGCTGTTTTTGCACCTATATTGGGAGCTTTTGAGATACCCTTGATATCTTCGGTGCATACAGCCATAGCAAGTCTGTCGGGAGTCATAACAGAGAGAATACTCATAGCAGCCTTAGGACCAACACCGCTGACGCCTGTGAGCAGGTTAAACGCGTGTCTTTCTTCGTTAGAACCAAAGCCGAACATTTCTACACCGTCCTCACGAACAGCAAGGTAAGTATAAAGCTTAACCTTCTGTCCGAGCTTGGAAGCAAGTGACTCCGATGTAATCATACTGACGGTGAGTTTATATCCGACTCCTCCACAGTCAATTACGCATGTATTGATGTCGCGGAGAGCGAGCTCTCCGTTAAGATAATAAAACATAGTTGCCTCGTAGTAGTTTATTTTGATGTTACAATGACCTTTTTGATCATTTTCTCGAGAGATTCTCTGGATAGGGTCAAGTCACGTCCGCATCCGTCACAAATAATTCTTACATCCGATCCGCATCTTGCAACTGTAAAGATATCTGTGCCGCAAGGATGCTTTTTCTTCATGCAAATCTTATCCTTTACCTCAAAGCGAATAATATCCGACATATCATTTCCTCATTATCAGTATACCATAAAGTCCGGTTCTGTCGCAAATCCGGATTCGCATACTATTTTTATTTGGTATGAGGTTTCAATAGGACTATCAAGCTTTAAAGTAACTCTGTAATCTTGTGAATATCCCGAGCCGATCGAGTAAAACTTAGAACCGTCGAATGCTAAGAAATCGTATTTTCCCCAAAGTGAACTGAGGAAGGATACTGTATCAAACGGGAAGATTCCTCCAAAATTGATAATAGCTTCTTTCCTATCATCTGAGATAGTGATATTAGCACTAGTATTAGTCGCAAGATTCTCTCTTGTCATGGACGCTGTAGGATCTGACTTGTTTTCTTCGTAGTAGTGAAGGGCAAGATGTCTTAGAGTGAGCGGAGCGCATATTCCCTCAAGAGTGAGTCTCAGATGCTTATATGAGCACTCCTTGAAGCGCGTCGCTTTAAGATAACCGACGGAAGTTCCTTCGGATATTAGAACAAGGTTTTCACCGTCTATAGCTTCCAGCTTGAATGATGTAATTCTTTCACCAAGCTCTACCTTTTCACCTAACATCAGAACATTGTATACACATTCATCATCAAGAGAAATATCTATTACTGCCTCGTTTTTTTCTTTGTTTGTAGCGAAAAACAAGTTGCTATCTGAGAAAACGGTGTTGTATATTTCGGTATCTTTACAATAGGTGCTGTCAGCGGAAAGCTGAGCGTTATCAACGAAGTTAACAGAAAGCATTTTGTTGATTCTTCTGTTCGATTCTACAGCGTTGCGTATATCCTTATCTACTATCCTGCCGCGCCTGTCGGGCGGGAAGTTAAGAAGCAACATCGCATTTCTTCCTATCGATTTGAACCAGATATCGTCGAGTGCGTAAGAGCTTTTTACTTTGCTGTCCTGCTCCTCGTGGTAGAACCAGCCCGGACGGATAGATACGTCTACTTCCGCAGGGACGTACATATTTCCGCCGATGATACCGCGGTTTATATCCTCAACAATCTCGTTTCGTATCATATCGTAATTGATAGATGCATAATGAGTTGTTCCGGCATATCCCGCTTCATTACCAACCCATCTCTGTTCTGCATAAGCAGCCGCTCCCATAGAAGCAAAAATAACAGCATTGGGCTGATACTTTCTTACGGTGTAGGCCCAGAGACCGTAGTCATACGCGGCGTTGCTGCTGCCGGCTCCGTCCCACCATATCTCATCAATTTCACCATATTGGGTAAGTATTTCTGTAAGTTGATTTACATAGTAATTTGTGTATTCGGGAGTTCCCCAGTTGGGAGCGTTTCTATCCCAAGGTGATACGTAAATTCCGATCTTGAGTCCGTATTCGCGGCAGGCATCTGTAAACTCTTTTACAATATCTCCTTCGCCGTTCTTATAAGGACTGTTTTTAATTGAATGTTCGGTATATTTTGAAGGCCAGAGGCAAAATCCGTCGTGATGTTTGGCTGTAAGGATAGCCATTTTAAATCCCGCTGATTTAACATCGCGGATCCAACTTCTGACGTCTGTATCCGTAGGATTAAAAATAGAAGTGCATTCTTTACCGTCGCCCCATTCGACATTTGTGAAGGTGTTAACGCCAAAGTGGAAAAATGCTTTTTTACCGATTTCATACATTTTCAGTTGGCGATCGTTTGGTGTTGCACCGAAGGGCTTGATACCATAGAAATTGTTTACCATTTCAGTCACCGTCGCTATAAAGCGATTTATAACCTTTCTTGACAGGCTTTTTTGCTGCTTTTGTCTTTTTTATAAGCTGATTGTCAAAATGATCTATGAGCTTTCTTGTAAAATGAACGATTGTCCAAATTAAGAAATACAGGAAAGTGTAGATTATGAGTGCGATAAATATTACGGATGATTTTTGTGTTGAAATTTTGCCGAGAATGACAAAAATAACGCAGAATGCGATAAAGAGAACACCGTAATGTATAAGGCATTTGAATAAAGTTTTGATCTTGAACTGTTCGTACATAAATTCCGCAAGTGAAATTACCAGTCCAAACAAAAGTATCAGTAAGAACTGCTTTGGAGCAACTTCGGGCGGTATGAATTTGAACATTGCTGCAAAAGCGTAGAATAGTGTAAGTATAAGTATGGCATATCCGCAGCCGGAGAGAAATATTTTATGTATCCTTCTCATCGTGCAATCTCCTAATTGGGCATAATATACACAAATATTTTATCACAGACTCTTGCTTTTTTCAAGATTAAAAGTGCATTTTGTAGAAAAAACTTTCAAAGAATTGTACTTTTGTTCAGGTTTGTCCATTTGCACCGAGAAAAAGTGAATAATATGAATAAAAATTCAAAAAAAGCATTCTGAAACTCAAAAAACGGTTGACAAAAAAATATATAAAATGTATAATATAAAATACGAGAAATTTTATTTACGAGGATTTTTTATGAACAGAAAGACAGCAAGAGAAAACGCATTCATACTTTTGTTTGAAAAGACTATCAAGGAAGATGAGACCTTTGAAGAAATATTTCTCAAGGCTACCTGTGAAAGAGCACTTGAGACTGATGAGTATGTTAAAAAGGTGTTCTTTGGAAATGCGGAAAACGAGCGCATCGTAGATATGAAGATAGATGAGTGTCTCGTAGGATGGAAGAAGGAAAGAGTTTCTTACGTCGCTAAAGCTGTTTTAAAGCTTGCTACGTATGAGCTTATGTTTATGGAGGATATTCCTACCAAGGTTTCCATCAATGAGGCGGTTGAGCTTTCTAAAAAATATGACGATGATAAGGCGTACGTTTTTGTAAACGGTGTTCTTAATAAGATTGCTGAAAGCCTTGGCAGAAAATGAATGATAGAAGAATAATACTCGGCATCGATACAAGTAACTATACTACCTCGGTAGCTTTACTGTACGATGACGGTGAATTGATAGCAAATATAAAAAGACCTTTGCCGGTAAATTCGGGTGAGCGCGGCCTTAGACAATCCGAGGCTGTATTCGCGCATGTGAAGAATATCCCGTCCGCTATGCAGGAGGCACGCGTATTGCTTGACGGCAGAGTTCCTGTCGCGGTGGGCGTTAGCGAAAAACCGCGTAACGTTGACGGATCTTATATGCCGTGCTTTTTATCCGGAGTTGCGGTTGCGGAGAGTATATCGGCTTCACTCGGCATACCGCTCTATAAGTTTTCACATCAATGCGGACATATTATGGCTGCATTGTATTCCTCGAAGTCGGAGAGCCTTATGAACGGCAGATTTGCTGCATTTCACGTCTCGGGAGGCACAACGGAGTTGCTGATTGTCGACGGGGACTTGCACGGCTTCCGCGCAGAAAAGGTTGGAGGTACTAAGGATCTTAACGCGGGCCAGATTATTGACCGCATAGGAGTATTCCTTGGTATGCCTTTTCCCGCAGGTCCACATCTTGAACGCGCAGCGCTTGCCTACGAAGGTAAAATACCTTCTAAAAAGGTATCAGTCAGCGGTACGTATGCCAATCTCTCGGGACTTGAGAATATTGCATATAAAATTTACGAAGAAAGCGGCGATAAGAATAAGACCGCAGCGTTTGTTTTTGAGTACATAGGCAATTCTATAGCTCGGATGTGCGAAAACCTGATGGATGAACAGGGAAGTATGCCTATTGTATTTGCCGGCGGAGTAATGTGTAATTCGATAATTAAGGCGAAGATTGAAGAAAAATTTGATGCAAGATTTGCCGATCCGATGTTATCTGCCGATAATGCCGTAGGCATTGCTGAGCTTACACGACTTATACATACAAAATAACTTTTACAAGGAGGCGATATGGATATCTCTATGCTTAGAGAAAGAAACGATGCCATAATGACGGTATCGGAACTTAACAATTTTATAAAGAGCATGTTTGACAATAATCGCCTGCTTAGTTCTGTGTACGTTAAAGGAGAGATATCCAACTTTGTAAGCCATAGAAGCGGACATTTTTACTTTTCACTTAAAGATCCCGAAGGGCAGATCAAGGCTGTAATGTTTCGTTCGTCCGCTATGAAGGTTAAGTTCGTTCCGGAAAACGGAATGAAGGTTACCGTGTTCGGTTCGATATCTGTATTTCCTCGTGACGGTGTATATCAAATGTACGTTACGTCCATTCAGCCCGACGGAATAGGAGCTTTATATCTCGCATACGAGCAGCTTAAAGCCAAACTCGATTCCGAGGGGTTATTTAGTGATGAATTCAAGAAGCCATTGCCGCGGTTTCCGCATAAGATAGGAGTGATCACCTCACCGACAGGGGCGGCGGTAAGAGATATAATCAATGTCATAGGCAGGAGATATCCGTTAGCAACCGTGTACGTATATCCTGCGCTTGTGCAAGGTGATGGGGCTGCAAAAAGCTTGATTGACGCTATTGATTATTTTGATAAAAGCAATCTTGTCGATACCGTAATCATAGGTAGAGGTGGAGGTTCTATTGAGGATTTATGGGAATTCAATAATGAAGAGCTCGCAAGACGTATATTTGCATGCTCTGTTCCCGTAATATCAGCTGTTGGACATGAGACTGACTTTACCATATGCGATTTTGTTTCCGATATGAGAGCGCCTACTCCTTCGGCAGCCGCAGAACTTGCCGTTCCGGATATTAGAGAGCTTGCCGTTGCCGTTGATATTTTGTCAGAGCGTTCCGACCGAGCATTGATAAGGGCTTCGGAACGAGCCAGAGAGCGTCTCGACAGATTGCGTGATAGCAGGGCACTTAGAGATTTTACAACTGTATTAGGTTCTAAATCGGATAGACTGTTTGAGCTATTCAAAGCAGCCACCTCGGCATATCAGAAAGAAATATCCGACAGGAAACTTTCTTTTGTTTCGAATGTCGCAAAGATTGAGGCTTTGAGTCCGCTATCCGTAATATCACGCGGATATTCGGTAGCTCAAAAGAATAATAAGACCATTTCCTCTATTTTCGAGGTGGACACAGGAGATATTATAACGGTTCGGCTTAGTGACGGCAGTATTAAAGCTGAGGTTAAGGATAAATCGTCATCTAATGGAGAATTAAAATGAGCAAAATGATAAAGTTTGAAGAAGCAATGACCAAACTCGAGGAGGCAGTAAGGCTTCTGGAAAGCGGAAATCTTACTCTCGATGATAGTATAGAAAAGTATGAAGATGCTTTGAAATATGTTAAGATATGCAGTGAAATGCTGGAAAATGCTGAGCAGAAAGTGAGAATCCTTACTGAAAACGCAGACGGCTGTATCAGCGATAAACCTTTTATTCAAAATGAGAATTGACGTATATCTTTGCAATAACGGTCTTGTATCCAGCCGTACAGAGGCAAAAAGTTTTATTGACGAGGGCGCAGTCACAGTTAATGGTAAATTGGTCAAGAAGGCTTCGTATGACGTTGATGGAAGCGAAGAAATATCGGTTGATAAGACTGTCAAGGAATTTGTTAGCCGCGGCGGAATAAAGCTGAAAGGCGCACTTTTAGAATTCGGTGTCAATGTTAAGGATAGATTATGCATTGACATAGGTGCATCCAGCGGAGGATTTACAGATTGCTTATTGCAGTTTGGAGCAAAGCACGTCATAGCGGTGGATTCGGGAAGCGGTCAGCTCATGGAATCGATCAGGCTCGACAGCCGAGTGACCTCCATTGAGAACTACAATGCAAGGTATATGAAGTCGGATGACCTTGAATATGCTCCCGATTTGGCTGTTATGGACGTTTCATTCATTTCGGCAACATATATCATTCCTGCGGTATTCGACATTTTGTCGGAGGGTGGAGAATTTGTTTGCCTGATTAAACCGCAGTTTGAGGTAGGACGCTCGGGCCTTGGCAAGGGTGGAATTGTAAAAGACTCCAAGGTCAGAGATGCTGCTGTCAAAAAAGTGATTGATTTCGCAAAAGAAGTTGGCTTTGATGTCAAGAGAACCGTGCAGTCATCTATAAAGGGCGGCGACGGTAATATAGAATTTTTAGCGCATTTCGTAAAATGAGGGTGTGTGGATGAAAAAAGTTGTAATTGTACCGAATTTAAATAAAGATCCCGCTTTTTCAGTTACGGATAAGGTAACAAGTAAGCTGATATCACTCGGATTAGAGGTTTACGTACACAGTGACGCAGGGTACAGTAACGAAAAGGTAATTGTATATAACGAGTTTCCGGATAATATCGACCTCATCATAGTAGTCGGAGGAGACGGATCTGTGATAGATGCATCGGCATATGCTATAGATAACGATATACCGCTTCTCGGTGTAAATCTTGGGAAAGTAGGATATCTGACCGAGGTAGAGGTTGACAATTTATCGGTTCTCGACAGGCTTAACACAGGAGATTTTTCCGTAGCGGAAAAAATGCTTCTGTGTATTGAACTTGACGATGGTAGCTTGTGTGACAGATATGCCGTTAACGATATAACCATATCACGCGACAGCTTTGTTCATATAGCTGATATAGGCGTGGAGGATTCGATAGGAAATGTGGTTAAGATCAGATCCGACGGATTGATTCTTGCAACCCCTCAGGGCTCTACCGCATATTCCTTCTCTTCCGGAGGACCTATTTTAGCGCACGATGTTGAGAGTATTTTGCTGACACCTGTAAGCCCTCACTCCTTCTTTAACAGATCTGTTATATTTAATTCCTCCGAAGTGATAAAAATCACTAATTACGGCGAGAATGCGCTAAACGTATTTGTTGACGGAAGGTGCATTGGAAAGATTGAGGCGAGCCTATTCTGTAAAATATACAAAGCGGAAAGAAGCTTTAAGGTTTTGACCTTTACAAAGAACAGTATGTTCTCAAGCTTGTTTAAGAAAATGAGAGTTTTAGGAGAAATAAAATAATGAAAAACGCAAGGCAGAACAAAATTCTTGAGCTTATTGAAGAATATGAGATCAGCACTCAGGAAGCTCTGATACAGAGACTTGCAGAGCATGGATTTGATTCCACACAAACTACTATCTCAAGAGATATCAGACAACTTCGTCTTATAAAGGGACCTACAGGCAGGGGAACCTACAAATACGTTGCTCCTGAAGTTAGACGCGGAAACGACGCTCCGGGACACAATTCCGCTCTTACAGATGCGGTGATAAAAATCGAATCTGCTCAGAACATCGTTGTAGTTAAGACGATGTCCGGTATGGCAAATGCTATAGCTGTTTGCATAGATTCTCTTCAGATAAAGGATATTGTAGGATCGGTAGCGGGCGATGATACCATTTTGATCGTACTTAAGACTACCGAAAAGGCAGAAACTGTAGAAGAAGAGTTGAAGGGCGTATTTGGACATTAATCAGAAAGGATAGACGATAATGCTTCATTCGTTGCATATCGAAAATATAGCAGTCATAAAGCAGGTGGATCTTGAATTCTCTAATGGCTTTATGGTAATTAGCGGTGAGACCGGTGCCGGCAAGTCCATAATCATAGACAGCATCAATCTTATTCTTGGCGCTAAGTCGGATAAGGATCTTATAAGACACGGTGAGAGTACTGCGATGGTCAGCGCTCTGTTTACAGATCTTTCCGAACTTACTGTCCTTCAATGTGCCGAGCACGGGATCGTACTTGATGATGAAGGAAGCCTACTCATACAAAGAAGCATCAGTCAAGACGGGCGCTCCGGAGTCAAAATCAATGGCAGAGCGGTAAATCTTGCCGTCTTGAAGCAGATAGCTCCGGGGCTCGTGAGTATTCACGGACAGACCGATACAGGTGTACTCTCAGATGTTGAAAAACATATTGATTTGCTGGATATTTACGCGTCATCCTCGAGCCTTTTATCCGGTTATCGCACAATTTACTACGATCTTGAAAAGATTCGAAGAAATATAGATGATCTGATAGCAAAGGAAGCTGAAAGAGAGAGAATGAAGGAAATCCTCTCTTACCAAATCAAGGATATTGATTCCGCAAAGCTTCACGAAGGTGAGGAAGAGGAGCTGGTAGACAAAAAAGTAAAGATCAAAAACAGCGAAAAGATCATTAAAAACTCCGAATTTGCATATAAGGCTTTGAAGGGTAGTGAAAAGGGAAGCGCAGCATATCTTATAGACAGATGTATAACCGCACTCAATCAGCTCTCTGGTGTTATTCCCGAGTATGAGGAATATGCTGAAAAGCTCAGGGACGCCCTTTCCGACGTAGAGGATGTTGCTGAGGAAGTATTCGCTGTTGTTGAGGATTTTGATACAGACCCCACATCTACTCTTAATGACATAGAGTCCAGACTTGATAAAATAAGTAAGCTTAAGCGCAAGTACGGTTATACAGTAAAAGATATTCTCGAATTCGCCGATAAAGCAAAAGCGGAGCTTGAGATGCTTGAGAATTACGAGGATACGCTCACTTCGCTTCGTGAGCAAGAGGAAAAGCTTTATAAAAAAGCTCTCTCTGTTGCGGACGCGTTACACGAAAACAGAGCTAAAGCTGCAGAAGAGCTTAAAGATAAGGTGTGCGACATACTTGAATTTCTGGATATGCCCGGCGTTGTTTTCTTCGTAAACATATCCGGATTTGAGGATAATGGCAAGAAAGTGCTCAACAAGGATGGATACGATAATGTTGAGTTCTATCTCAGTGCGAACAAAGGGGCAGAAGCGCAGTCGTTAGCCAAGATAGCATCAGGCGGTGAAATAGCCCGAGTTATGCTTGCGATTAAGAGCATCGTTGTCGATAAGGACGGTGTGTCGAGCGTTATTTTCGATGAAATAGATACCGGTGTATCCGGTAAGACTGCGCGCAAAATAGGCTTGAAGATGCGATCTATGTCATCCGGTTTGCAGATATTCTGCGTTACACACAGTGCGCAGATAGCATCTCTTGCAGATATACATTTTCTTATCAGTAAGAGTGAGGTCTGCGGAAAAACCGAAACTTCGGTAAAATCGCTTGATTACGATGGCAGAGTTAAGGAGCTGTCGCGCATACTTGGCGGAATCAATATAACCGATTCACAGCGTGCTGCAGCTATTGATATGCTTAACGAACAGGAGACAAATTAAGGTGACCGATTTTTTTCGGACGTTTTAAAAAGATCGGAATGCCAATATAGGGAAATGTGCGACGTAAAGGCATGCTCGAGCGCTAAGTTGCCCGCATATGCTCGCGCCGTTGCATATCCCGATAATGAAAACAAACTTATCTGCCTTATTTCGTTGCTTAACGTGTACGATATACCGCATAGGCTTATTGGCGGTATGTCTAACGTGCTTATAAAGAATGGCATATACAATGGAGTTTTGATAAAAACTGATAAAATCGCGACAAATTATTTGGCAGAAAACAGAATTACACTTGGATGTGGTATCAGAACGAGTAACGTGATACACCGAATGTCAGCTATAGGACTTGGCGGAATGGAAGGGCTTGCAGGTATTCCGGGTACTGTCGGAGGCATGCTGAAGCAGAATGCCGGGGCGTACGGATACGAGATCAGCGATAGATTCACAGAAGCGAAATGCTACCTTACGGATAAGGGACATACAGTGAACTTATCAAAGGATGAGATGGATTTTTCCTATCGACACAGTATACTTTCAGATAGCAGTATAGTTTTGCTGACAGCTACATTTGAGCTTTTGCACGGATGCTCGGATGACATCATATCGCAAATACGATATTTTCGTTCCTGCAGAGCTGAGTCTCAGCCTATAAAATATCCGTCATTAGGAAGTGTGTTTAAAAGACATAACGGTATCGGTGCAGGTTATTACATAGACAGAGCGGGATTGAAGGGCTTTTCAATAGGCGGAGCTCAGATCTCGGAGAAGCATGCGGGATTTATCATCAACCGCGGTGGTGCTACTGCTGACGATTACATAAGACTTGCAGACTATGCAAAGCGGAGAGTTTATTCTGAGTTCGGAATAGAGCTCGAGGAAGAAATAGAAGTCATATAAGGAGGAGGTTGCCGTGTCATTTGCGCAGGAACAAAAAGCGAGTATAATATCTCATACGATAAAAACAAGCTGTTGTAAAGAGCTTTGCTGCAAGGAATACTTACAGCGCGCGCTCAGGTAGCTGAAGACGGTATCAGACTGTCTGTAGATAGTACAGAAACGGCAAGCTTCGTCAAAGAACTTATATATGACGTTTATGCTAAAGATACAGAGGAGGTCACCTCAAGCGTCGGCGGCAGACGGAAATTATTGCTATTCAATACAAAATCGGTTGCCAAATACTTAAGTGATCTCGAAGAAACAGGTGTTTCCTATCATGAAAAATGCGCACTTTGTCAATCGTATTTTTTGAGAGGACTGTTTCTCGCTTCCGGTAGAGTCTCAGATCCGGCCAAACAGTATTCCCTTGAATTTTCTGTTGGCGACCGAGCTGAGATCATTTCGGATTTTTTCGTATCAATAGGACTTGCACCTAGAATATCTCGTAAAAAGAATGAAACACTCGTATATTTTAGAAATTCAACAGCGATTGAAGATTTTTTTGCTCTCTCAAATATGAACCAAACCGCCTTTGACGTTATGAATGCAAAGATTGAGGGAGAGCTTAGAAATACGGCTAACCGAATTGCAAATTGCGAGACAAATAATATAGACAGAGCTGTATCCGCTTCAATGTCGCAGATAGCTCTGATTGAGGAGCTCGTCGAAAGGGGTCTGATTTCACTTCTTCCGGATGAGCTTGAGCGAACTGCGAGGTTCCGCATGGAAAACAAGGATATGTCATTATCTCAGCTCGCAGGAGCAATAACTCCCCCGATTTCAAAGTCGGGACTTTCGCACAGACTGAAAAAAATTACAGAAATGGCCGAGAATATATTACACGGCAGACTCGACGATATCTGAGAAAGGAAGTGTTTTATGGGTGAGTTTGTTCATCTTCATCTCCATACAGAATATAGCTTACTTGACGGAGCGACCAGAATTTCCACTATAGCCGATAAAGCGCTTTCCGACGGTCAGACGGCTGTAGCAATTACAGATCACGGTGTTATGTACGGTGCCGTTGAGTTTTATAATGCTATGAAATCCAAGGGAATAAAGCCTATTATCGGATGTGAGGTCTACGTAGCACCGAGAGGCAGATTCCTTAAAGAAGGAAAACTTGATAATTCAGGACATCACCTCGTTTTACTTTGTAAAAACGAGATAGGATATAAGAATCTCTCCTATATGGTTTCGGAGAGCTTTATAAACGGATTTTACTCGCGTCCGAGAATCGATATGGATCTTTTGAGAGAGCATCACGAAGGACTTGTCGCACTCTCAGGATGCGTTGGAGGATATATACCTCAGTTAATACTTGCAGGCACAATGAGTGATGCTGAAAAGTATGCTCTTGAGATGAAGGAGCTTTTTGGAGATGATTTTTATCTTGAGATACAGAATCATGGAATGGATGACGAGCGCAGGGTTGCTTACGCGCTCAAGATGATTTCCGAGAAGTGCGGTATACCTCTTGTTGCCACAAATGACGTGCATTATCTTGAGAAGAGTGATGCCGATATTCAGGCTACGCTTATGTGCGTACAGACGAATAATGTTATAACAGAGGGCAGACCCTTTGGCTTCGAGACAGATGAGTATTATTTTAAGACCGCCGATGAAATGAAGTCCTTGTTCGCAAACTTCCCGGGTGCTGTAGAGAATACGGTTAAAATTGCTGAAAAGTGTAATTTTGATTTCACCTTCAATGAGTTGCATTTACCTGATTTTGAGCCCGAGGACGGCCTTACCCATAAGGAAAAATTGCGTCTTGATGCTTATCACGGCTTCGTTGAGAGAGCAGAAAAGGGAAGATTTGATTTTTCGAGGTATCCGAGAGAGCTTTATATGGAGAGAATGGAATACGAGCTCTCCGTTATTGATAAAATGGGATTCAATGCTTACTTCTTGATAGTAAGCGATTTTGTCGCCTTTGCCAAAAACAGCGATATCCCTGTTGGTCCGGGTAGAGGCTCGGGTGCGGGAAGCCTTGTGGCTTTTTGTATAGGTATTACGGACGTTGACCCGATAGCATTTGATTTACTCTTCGAGAGATTTTTGAATCCGGAAAGAGTATCTATGCCCGATTTTGACATAGATTTCTGTTACAACCGACGCGAAGAGGTTATAGAATACGTTAAGAGAAAGTATGGGGAGGACAAGGTTGCGCAGATAGTCACCTTTGGAACTTTAGCGCCCCGTATGGCGGTCAGAGACGTTGGACGTGCTCTCGGCCTTCCTTATGGCAAGGTTGATGCTATAGCAAAAATGATACCGTTTGATGCCGCAAGCATCGACGATGCCTTAAACAATAAGGATCTTCGAAAAGAGTATATAGAGGACAGTGAGGTAAGAAACCTTATTGAAATGAGCCGCGGTGTCGAAGGAATGCCAAGGCATGCATCCACACACGCAGCAGGCGTAGTCATTACAAAAAAGCCCACTTGGGAATACGTTCCGCTTTCATATAGCGGTACTGGTGTGGTGACACAGTTTGATATGAATACCGCCGCATCACTTGGACTTGTAAAATTCGATTTTCTTGGACTGAGATACATCACGGTAATACATGAGGCGGAGCAGCTCATCAGAAAGAGAATTCCCGATTTCGATATATCGCGAGTTCCGTTTGATGACAAAAAGACGTTCAAACTGCTTTGTGATGCAAGAACTGACGGTGTATTCCAGCTTGAATCCGGAGGAATGAAAGCGGTACTTTCACGACTTGCCCCCTCTTGCTTTGAGGATATAATTGCGTGCATAGCATTATTCAGACCGGGTCCTATGGATTCGATAGACAAGTTCATAGCAAGAAAGCACGGAGAAGAAAAGACAGAATATAAGATTCCCGAGCTAAAAGAAATACTTGAGGTAACTTATGGCTGTATAGTGTATCAAGAGCAAGTAATGCAGATATGCAGAAAGCTTGCGGGATACTCATATGCGAGAGCAGATATAGTCAGACGAGCTATGTCCAAGAAAAAGACGTCTGCAATGCAGGCTGAACGCGATGCATTTCTCGACGGATGTGTGGCAAACGGCATAGAAAAAAATGACGCTGCCGATATATTCGACGAGATGGTAGGATTTGCTAAGTATGCCTTTAACAAGAGCCATGCTACCGTTTACGGTGTTACTTCATACAGAACAGCATACTTGAAAGCGCATTATCCTGCCGAGTATTTTGCAGCGTTGTTATCAAGTGTTCTCGACAATTCCAAGAAGCTAAAAGAATATATCGCTGATGCTCACAAGTTCGGTGTTAAAGTATTGCCGCCTGATATAAATATGAGCGATACAGACTTCACCGTAAGTGACGGAAATATACGTTTTGGCTTGCTTGCTATCAAGAATGTCGGGCGAGTTTTTGCAAATGCTGTAATTAAAAAGCGGCAGAATGGATATTTTACATCATTCGATAAATTTGTCAGTGCGATGGCGGATTCTGATCTGAACAAGCGCACTCTCGAATCACTCATCAAATGCGGTGCATTTGATTCTCTCGGAGTTACCAGAAGCTCACTCCTCAGCTGTTACGAGGGGATAGTAGATTCCGAGCTCGACAGTAAGCATTCCAATGTTGCCGGGCAGTTTGATCTTTTCTCGGTCGGCTTTGGCGCGGATTCGATAGAAGCTCCCTCTTACGATTATCCCGATCTGCCGGAGTTCTCATTACGTGAGCTGCTGATACTTGAGAAGGAGAGCTCGGGAATGTATTTCTCGGGACATATGGCGGATAATTATTCCCGTCATATCGCAGTACTTGGTGTAGACAAAATATCCGAGATCCTCGACGATTTTTCGGAAGAGGCTATGATGACAAACCCGAGATACAAGGATAAGTCATCGGTAAAGGTTGCAGGTATCATAACCGCAAGAAAGACTAAGGTCACCAAAAACGGATCAACTATGGCCTACATCACCTTGGAGGATAGATTTGCTGAGATAGAAATAGTTGCGTTTGCCAAGCAGTATTCCGCTTACTATTCGGAACTGTATGTGGACAATGCGGTATGTATAAGCGGAAACATTTCTGCTGAGGAAGGGGAAGAACCAAAGCTTCTTTTGTCGAGTGTAGAGAAGTTGATTCCAAACACAAGTTACGTTGAAGAAAAATCGGACAGTAATGGGAGAAAAAATATTCTGTATATCAGAGTTAAAGATCAAAAGGACGAAAGAATTCCCTTGATTTACCGTATGTCTGCTTTGAATCGCGGGCAAACTCAGATTGTTCTGTTTGATGATAGTACACGTAAATCTTTGGCTATGAAAAACATAATGATAGATCCTTCCGATAAGGTTATAGCTAAACTGAGGGATATCTTCGGACAAAACGACGTCATTCTAAGATAAATTAATATTTACATGTTTGAGGTATAAAAATGTTTATAAGCATTCTTTTTGATATCATTCTTGCCGGTCTCTTAATTGGAGGAGGCTTTTTGGGCGTAAAGAAAGGATTTATAGGTGCAATGGCAAAGCCTGTAAAAATAATTCTTACTTTCATCCTTGCTTTTTCACTTGCCGGTGTTGTAAGTAATCTTATTGTTGAACCTATTATTGGTCCTGCCATTTCGCACAAGATGACCGATATTCTTGTAGAAAAGTATTCTGACATTACAGCCGATACAGCAAATGAAAAGCTTCCGACTCTTATTAAATTCGCTGCAAGTATGTGCGGAGTTAATGTTAAGGATGTAGCGACTCAGGCTGACGGTGTCCATGTAGTTGAGGCTATCGCCGCTTCTGTAACAGCACCGGTTGTCAGTATTATGGGACGTATCCTTGGCTTTGTTATAGCTTATTTCTTCTCAAAGTTCCTCGCAGGCTTCTTAATGAAGCTTATTGACAATCTTCTTGATAAAGGTGTTGCGGGAAGCGTAAACAAGACACTCGGTTGTATATTTATGGTATTCCTTGCATTCGTTGCGGGATGGGCATTTACATCATTCTTTGAGTTTATATTCAATATTCCCGCAATAGCTGCGACAAAGGGAATTCAGAGATTTAACGGAGGGCCGATATATAAGCTCTTTAGAACGATCACACCCTTGGATCTCTTATTAAGTTTTTAAGTAGGTATTTAAAATGAAATTACAGGTATGTGCCAGATGCAAAAAGAGACCGGCAATGGTCTTTATAACCCGTCTGGAAAAAGATAAATCTATAAATGAAGGCTTGTGCCTTGTATGCGCTCAGGAGCTTGGCATAAAGCCCGTGAACGATATGCTATCAAGAATGGGTATTGATGAAAATGAGATAGCCAATATGATAGACGGACTCGATTCAAACCTTCCCGAGTTTATGGGAGAAGATTCTGACACTCCCGAGGGGAAGGTTCCGACTCTTAATTTGTCGGAAATATTTAACTTCGGTCCGCGCGACGGCAAGGGACAGGGAGGAAAGAAGCAGCAGGGAAAAGGTGGAGAAGCTGCACCCGAGAGAAAGAATCTCAATACCTTCTGTCACAATCTTAATGCAAAGGCAAAGGAAGGAAAGATAGATAATCTGATCGGCAGAGACAGAGAAATCGACCGAATCATACAGATACTTTCGCGCCGTCAGAAGAATAACCCTTGTCTTATAGGTGAGCCCGGTGTCGGTAAGACCGCAATAGCAGAGGAACTCGCCAAGAGAATTGTGGAGGGCAGAGTTCCCGCACCGCTTCTCGGTATGGAGATATGGCTCCTTGATCTTACCTCACTCGTTGCAGGTACACAGTTTAGAGGACAGTTTGAGTCGCGTATTCTCGGCTTGCTTAAGGAAATCAAGGCGGCTGGCAATATAATACTTATGATAGATGAAGTGCACAATATTGCCGGTGCAGGTGAGACATCCGACGGTAGCATGAGTGCTGCAAATCTTCTTAAACCCGCTCTTTCGCGAGGCGAGATCAGAGTTATAGGTGCGACTACGCTAAAAGAATATAGAAAGCATATAGAGAAGGATTCCGCATTGGAGCGCAGATTCCAACCTGTAAAGGTGGACGAGCCATCCGTAGATGAGACCGTTGATATCATTAAGGGTATTAAAAAGTATTACGAAGGATTCCACGGACTCAATATTTCAGACGATGTGGCACGTGCGGCAGCGATACTTTCCGAAAAGTATATAACCGATCGTTTCCTTCCCGATAAGGCAATAGATCTGATCGACGAGGCATCGGCTAAGGTAGCGCTCTCCTCTCCTGAGCTTAACGAGCACAGACAAGCGATGAAACGCCTTGAAGAGCTTGAGCATGCTTTGTCAGAGCTTGAAAGCAAGGTTGAGAATCCCGATGGTCAGACTGAGGAAAATTACAAGGCTATAGCGGATTTAAAGGTTGAAAAGCTAAGGCTCGAGACTAGGGAAGCTGAGCTCAATGAAATTTTGAAGCATTTGCAGGTCGATATCTCCGATCTTCTTAAGGTCGTTGAGATATGGACGGGTATCCCCGCTACCGATCTCAGCGTAGGCGATCTCGAGAATCTCACAGGACTTCACGAGAGAATTTCCTCACACATTATCGGCCAGGAAGAGGCTGTAAGTGCGGTTGTAAGGGCGGTAAGAAGAAAGAGAGCAGGCGTATCTTATAGAAATAATCCTGTTTCCATGATATTTGCAGGACCTACGGGCGTTGGTAAAACCGAACTTGTAAAGGTACTCGCTAAAGATTTATTCAAGCAGCCCGAGTCACTCATACGCCTAGATATGTCTGAGTTCATGGAAAAGCACTCGGTATCGAGAATTATAGGCTCTCCTCCCGGATACGTTGGCTATGACGAAGCGGGACAGCTTACCGAGAAGATAAGACGCAGACCGTATTCTGTGGTTTTGTTTGATGAGATCGAAAAGGCACATCCGGATGTCCTTAATGTGTTGCTGCAGATACTTGATGACGGCAAGATAACCGATGCACAGGGTAGAGAAATAAACTTCTCAAACACCATCATAGTTCTTACTACAAATGCCGGCAGTGAGAAGAATAATGCAGTTTCCGGATTTTCTACAGACAGAAAAACTCAGACTGAGGACAGAGTGGAAAAAGCACTTGCGAAATTCCTTCGCCCCGAGTTCATTAACAGAATTGACGAGATTATAACTTTCCGTCATCTCAATAAGGATGATTTTGCTAAGATAGCTGATATTATGCTCGGACAGCTTCGCGATCACTTGATCGAGAAGGGAATAAAACTCACCTACAATGACGATGCGCTCAGGCTTATCGCCGAGGAATCTTACTCGGAAAAATACGGCGCCAGAAATATGCGCAGATACATTGAAAGAAACGTTGAGGATAATATTGCAAATCTTATTATCGATAGCATGCCAAACAAGATATATGCTATAGCAATCACAGTATCCGACGGCGCGCTTAAAATTGACTCAATTTAATAAATTCTTTAAAAGGAGATAATAAAAAATGGCAGAATGTTCACATGATTGTGCTAACTGCTCGTCCAAGTGCTCTAAAGAGTCGCTTCTTGCACCCCAGAATCAGGCGAGTAACGTTAAGCGCGTAATTGGTGTAGTCAGCGGAAAAGGCGGTGTCGGAAAATCTCTCGTCACCTCTATGCTTGCTGTAACTATGCAGAGAAGAGGCTACAAGACCGCTATCCTTGATGCAGATATAACCGGCCCCTCTATTCCAAAAGCATTTGGACTTAAAACCGGAACGGTAGAAGGTAACGACCTCGGGATGTTCCCGGTTATGTCTAAAACCGGAATTGAGGTTATGAGCTTAAATCTTCTCGTTGACGATGAGACCAAGCCTGTAGTATGGCGAGGACCTGTTATTGCGGGAACTGTAAAGCAGTTCTGGACAGACGTTGTATGGAATGAGGTAGACTATATGTTCGTAGATATGCCTCCCGGAACAGGCGACGTACCTCTTACCGTATTTCAGAGTCTTCCTCTTGATGGCATAGTAATTGTTACCAGCCCTCAGGAGCTTGTATCTATGATAGTAGAAAAAGCTGTTAATATGGCATCTCTTATGGATGTAAATGTTCTTGGACTTGTAGAGAACTATAGCTACATCGTATGTCCTGATTGCGGTAAGGTTATCCGTCCTTACGGAGAGAGTCATATAGAAAAGCTTGCTGAAAATTACGGTACTTCCGTACTTGCTCAGCTTCCTATAGACCCCGAGCTTGCATCCCTTTGCGATAAAGGTGTTATAGAGCTCTTCGAGGGAGAGTATATGGAGCGTGCGGCAGACTTCATAGAAAACAAGTTCAACAAGTAAATTTTAAAGCCGATTCGGAAGGATACCGAATCGGCTTTTCTTTTAGACCTATTTATATTTCGTTGCCATTTATAAAACTTTCGGCATCCCTGAGGATGTCCTTTGTTTCTTTGAAAGCTAAGACGTTCAATGCATCCTCGTAAGAAACAAATTGCGCTTCAGCAATCTCGGTTTCTTGAGGAATAATGCTGTATGAGATGCATTTTCCGAGAAAATAGACCGATTGCTTTACGGTATTTGGGATTCGTGAAAGGGGATATTCTACCTGCCTTCTGAATCCGCTTACGGTATTTACTTCGATTCCGGTTTCTTCTTTTAGTTCGCGGATGGCTGTCTGCAATTCGCTTTCACCGATCTCCATGTGACCTTTAGGAAACCCGATGTCACCGTTTAGACCTTTGATTATCAAATAATAATTTTGGTTTTCGATTCGCTTGTAGGCAACGAATCCACAGGATTTTATATAATTCATTTTACACCTCCAATAAACTTGATTGGATAATTTTTATCGTGTAATAAGTATCCCTTTCATAAACTCTGTGTCATTATGAAAGTCATACACAATTCTTATTTCTTCCTGTGTGCAACCGATAAGGAGTTTAACTTCAGAGTCCTTCTTCATTATGTCAACAGTGCATATAATCGCGTTGGCTTCGTTACTTTGTAAAGAACCTCGCCAAACGTCAATACCTCCGCCATCCATAGAAGCGGTATTTTCAATATAGCCGTAATCAAGTGCGTATGTGATGTTAGGGAATCTTGGATGTTTGCTGCCTTTCGGTCTGTCAATCACGATTTTACCGGACGAAACGAGTGTATCTATCGCTTCCCAAAAATCTTGGTTGCAGTTCTTATTAATATTAGATTTATCCATCAAAGTTAAACCTCTCTTTTATCATTTTTGCAACCTCGAAAGCTTCCAGATATGTGTTGTCGATCTTTATATAATTTTCAAATGTGATCTCACCGTCATAGCTCTCAAAACGGTGCTTCTCATCGTCAGCAAGCAAACGCTTATTTGAGGCTTCAATATCACGCTTAGAAGCCTTGTTTGCAAGTCTGTTTTCTGTGGTATTGCGTCTGAGTCGCTCATTTTTTTCAGCGACAAGTTCCACATAGTAGAAGTCTGCATTGTATGGCTCGAAAATTTCTCTTACGTGCGCAAGATAATCCCAATCCTCCTGTATGTCGAAAGCCCACATGAAAGTGAATATTATGCCGTAATTATCCGTCTTTGCGTATTCCTCGAAAATAATCTCTCGTAACCTCGTAATAATACGGCTATCGTATTTTCCAAATATTTCAATAACGGGTTCGATGGTCATATGATTATGGCAGAGCCTTAAATGAGTTATTTTCATTAATTCTTGTCCTACCGTCATTTTTCCAACGGCGGCGTTTCCAAACAGAAACAATACTTTCATATAAATGCTCCTTTATAATTCTTTCGTTTTGTTATAATTATCGCTTTCGTACGGACATTAAATTTACCACTAACACAGCTTACACACATATCTTTTTCTCAACACCGTCATACATGCGATTTCGGATATTGACTATTATAAATTCTTGAATACAATCCGTTCTGCTTTAAGAGATCGGCGTGTTTTCCTTGTTCAACGATATGACCGTTATCGATGACCAAAATCACATCTGCATTTTCGATAGTGGAAAGTCTATGTGCAATGACAAATGCGGTGCGCCCCTTCATAAGCTCATCCATGGTACGCTGTATGAGAAGCTCGGTGCGGGTATCAACATTGCTCGTTGCTTCGTCTAGGATAAGAATAGGTCTATCGGAAAGATATGCTCTTGCGATAGTCAGCAGTTGCTTTTGTCCTGCGCTGATATTTGTGCTATCCTCGTTAATCTCGGTTTCATAGCCGTGGGGGAGAGTATCAATGAAGCTATCTATGTGTGCCTTCCTTGCCGCCTCCATTACTTCATCTCGGGTTGCGCCCTCTTTTCCGTAGGCAATATTCTCATATACTGTACCCGAAAATAACATAGTATCCTGTAATACCATACCGAACATTTCTCTCACATCGGTACGGCTCATAGTAGTAATATCCTTACCGTCAACAAGCACTTTTCCGGATTTAGCATCGTAAAAACGCATCAATATGTTGACAATAGTTGTCTTTCCGCCGCCCGTAGGACCGACTATTGCCACCTTTTCACCGTGACGAACGTGAAGATTTAGATTTTCAATAAGCGGTTTATCTTCGGTATAGGAGAAATAAACGTCCACAAAATCAACTTCGCCGTGAACCGTCAACTTTCCTTCGGGTTCAATCTCGTCCATTTCCTCACCGTCAAGATATTCATAAACCCTTCTTGCGGAAGCGATAGTGGATTGAATCATTGACATTCCGTTTGCGATAGACTCGAGAGGTCCGGAGAAAAGCTTAGTATACATAATAAATGCAACAAGTGCACCGACGTTTACTCGTCCGTTTATTACGAGATATGCTCCGATAACGCAAATGGCGACATAGGAAAGGTTGTTGATGAGTCCGACTATGGGGCTTACAAGTCCGGAAATAAAGTATCCCTTTGCAGAATAGTCGGCATATTTTTTAGTAACTTCTCTGTATTTTTTATTTTGCGAATTTTCAATGGAGAAAATCTTAACAGCATCAAAGCAAGCCAAATTCTCTTCGCAAATACTGTAAAGCTTTCCCGATTGTGTGCGAGAATCGTTAAAATGGTTTTCGCTTTTCGATGCAAGGATTGCTGAGAGAACAAGTGACATCGGTACGAACACGATCACCGCAAGTGCCATGATGGGTTCTTCTGTAAAGATGATTATTGAAATCATTACAAGCTGAATAATGCCGTTGATAATAACGCCGAAAATATCGTGGATCGATCCGCCCATAATGGAAACGTCGTTAGTCATTCTTGATATAAATTCGCCGTTAGGTGTACTATCAACTACTTTAATTGGAATCCTTGCAATTTTTTCGCTCATTTTGATTCTTATCTTGCAAGTAAAGAAGCTGCTTACAGAATAATTCATAACGGCTTTTGTGAGTGCTCCGAGAAGCGCGGACAAGAGATAAACAGTAGCAAGGGTAATGATGCGGTTATTGAAAAGCGAGGTGTCAATCGAAACACCAATATCCAACAAACCGTAGATCTGATTGGTAAGATTACCAAGTATTTCGGGAGCTGTCATGGCGAGGTATGCAGATGCAATGCTTAATACAGTAGCAAGGAGAAGCCAATGAATGATTCCGAGCGAATCCTTCATTATGCGCATAATTACCTTTGCCGAGCTGAGTCCGTTTGTCTTTGCATTATTCTTCATACTTGCCCTCCTTTCTGCCACCAAGTTGCGAGTCGGCAATTTCACGGTATATTGGGCAAGAAGAAAGAAGTTCGCTGTGTGTTCCGACACCGATTATGTGTCCTTTATCTAATACATAAATGCGGTCAGCGCTCATCGCTGTACTTATACGTTGAGTAGCAACGATTCTGCTTTTTCCTTGAAGGAGAGTCGCGTAGTTTTCTTTGATCTCGCTTTCTGTAAGGAAATCCAACGCGCTGAAGCTGTCGTCGAAAATATACACATCGGCTTTTTTTATGACAGTTCTCGCCATATTCAATCTTTGACGCTGACCGCCGCTGACATTCTGACCGTTGCCCACCAAAATATAGTCGAGTCCTTCTTTGTGCGAGTCAACGAACTCTGCCATTTTGGAAAGCTTTATAACATTGTATATTTCTTCGTCCGTCGCATCGGGCTTTCCCATTTTGATATTATCGCGCACAGTTCCTTCGAATATCTGTGCTTTTTGCAAAGCTACAGAAAAGTGCGAGCGTACGTCTGCTTTTCGCATATCTTCGTATGAAGCACCGCCAATAATTATTTCACCCTCACTCGGTTCAAACAGTCCCGAAAGCAACTTTATAAGTGTACTTTTTCCACTGCCTGTACCCCCAATCAAGGCGATATGCTCACCTTGTTTTACCGTAAGAGATAAATTTTCAAGAACGTTTTTTGTAGAGTCGGGATATGTAAAGTAAAGGTTTTTGATTTCTATATCAAAACCGTTTGGTGTTTTACCCGAGCCATAGGGAATCGTTTCTTCATCCGGGCTTGAATGAATTTCATTCAGACGCCGTATGGATACCTTCACCTTGGGGAGCCAAGCAAGCGTCCAAGATGTGCTGATAACAGCATTGGTGATCATTCCGATGTACTGAAGCACGGCAATAATACCACCCGTGCTGATGCCTGAGCCCGCCTGGGCTCTGATACCGCCAAAGTAAATTACGGCAACGGTAGCAAGATTAAGAAGCAGCATAGCAAAAGGATCGACCATTCCTCCGCGAGTGTTGGCGCGTATCATATACTTTGCCATTTCCTCGGTTGCAAATTTTGCTCTCCCGTGTTCACGTTTTTCATTATTGAAGGCTCTGACAACGCGAAGTCCCGAAAGACGTTCTCTCACAATCTTGTTTTGCATATCCACGTATTTATCAGATTTATCCCACATATCGTACAAAGGACGCATCAGAATCAGTACTAAAATGAGAATTGGCGGGATAGACAGCATAAATACAGCCGACAAAACCGGATCTGCCAAAAACGCAAGAACAGCAGAGCCAATAAACATAATGGGAACTGTAAAAAGGGTGTAAGGTAAACTTGTTATCGTTCCCTCAACATTCCATATATCATCGGTAGCTCTTGTTAAAAGTCCCGAAGGACCTATTTTTGTGTAATTTGTGTAGGAAAGCGAATTGATTTTCTCAAAGGTTACACGGCAAAGATCGGATGAATACCCCGCCGAAATAGCGGTGTTGAGCTTAGCGGAAATAACATTTGCGACAAGCGATACGATTGCCAACAACATCATTATTACTGCGTATTGCCACACAAAAGGGATATTCTGCTCCGAAATGCCTTTTTCAACTATCTCACTCATAACAAAGGCATTAAAAGCGAGCATATCATACCGATACCGTCAATCAAGGCGACTCCTACAAGTTTTTTTCGATAAGGTTTTAGTAATTCAAGTAGTTTTTTCATTTTTGTATTTGGTTTCAGTTGAGTTGTTTATCTCCGAAAGAAAATATAAAGCACCCGCAACGAGCCGCCACGGGTGCTTATAAATAAAAATGCCCGAGGCGTAACTCTACGCACCGGGAAAACAGATAACTATTATTTGACCTGTTTATGTCTTACTATCCTCGGAGGTGAGTACGTGAATATTGATAGAATTATAGTTGTAATTGCGGTTAGTCATTGTATTCTCCTCCTTTCGTAAAATTTCTATTGGATATTGTATCACATCGTTATATCTTTGTCAATAGTCAAATATCAAAAACTACAGAATAAAAATAGATGAAGGAGACTGTTAAATCTCTTGACTTTTAAATATTTATTTGATAGAATTGTATTATAAGATAACAGAGGTGAGGATATGGGATTTACATTCGTACCCGAGTATTATTTTAGAACCTTTAACGAGGCAAGCGCGGACTTCCTTTGCAAGATAGGAGTGAAGGGAATAGTTCTTGATGTTGACAACACTCTTGAGCCTTACGAAAATCCGCTTCCCGGAGAGCATGTAAAAACATGGCTGTCTGAGCTTAAAGAGCGGGGAATATCTGCCGCTATCGTTTCCAATAACGGGGGGGAGCGAATTAATCTCTTCAATTCCGAGCTCGGACTTCCTGTATATTATAAGGCGAAAAAGCCATTCAAGAAAAACGTTTTGAATGCCATGCGTGAGATGGGCACGGATAAGAGCAACACTGTGCTTATGGGAGACCAGGTGTTTACCGATGTTTGGGCGGCACATAATACGGGCATCAGAGCAATACTTGTTCCACCTATAAAGGACAAGACAGACGTTTTTACACGGTTTAAAAGATTGCTTGAAAAACCAATACTTAAAAAGTACAAAAAACTCAATCCACTAAAATAATTTTAAGCAGAAAGAATAAAGAGGACGAAATATTGAAAGCAAAATTCGGTCCCGGAGGCAACAGCGACACTTTTAGACTCGCGGGATATTCATCTACTGTAGATGCTCCGGAGTGGCTCTCGAAAATAGGACTTGATGCATATGAATACGAGGCAGGAAACGGCCTTTCAGCAGGTGCTTCTACGCTTGCTGAAATTGGCAGAAGAGCATTTCAGAGTGGCATCAAAATGTCGTATCATACACCGTACTTTATCTCTCTTTCGGGAATTATAGAAGAGAAGAGATTAAAGAGTATAGACTACATAAGACAGAGCTTAGAGGCTGCGAGATTACTCGGAGCAGATACAATTGTCGTACACTGTGGCTCTTGTGCCAAAATATCGCGTGACGAAGCAATGCGCCTTGCGGCTGATACGCTTGTTAGGACAGCGGCATCCGTAGATACTTACGGCATAAAGATAGGTATTGAAACCATGGGCAAGATAAATCAGCTCGGCACTCTCGATGAGGTCCTTGAGCTTTGCAGGATAGATTCCTGTTTTGTTCCCGTAGTTGACTTCGGACATCTTAATGCTCGAGATCTCGGAGGAGTTTTCAAGTGCTCTGACGATTATTTGAGAGTTTTTGACAAAATAGCAACAAGGATGGACAGCTATGTTGCTGAAAATCTCCACTGCCACTTCTCAAAGATCGAGTATACGAGTGCCGGAGAGAAGAAGCACCTTACCTTTGAGGACACGCTTTACGGCCCGGACTATGAGCCGTTTGTAGAGGCAATAGTAAAGGGAAGACTTTCTCCGACCGTAATATGTGAGTCTGCAGGAACACAGTCAGCTGATGCCTTGACTATGAAAACACTTTATGAATCGATGTTATAAGAGGTAAACTATTATGGATAAGCTTACAAAACTGAGAATCAAAATGAAAGATATTGGAGTCGATGCCGTTATCGTGCTTGACGAGTTGAATCAGCACTATCTGTGTGAATTTGCATTCACTGACGGATATCTTCTCATTACTCCCGCCAAGGCATATATCATAACCGATTTCAGATATTACGAAATGGCACTTATATCAGCGAATAAAGGCTTCGAGGTCCTCACTCCCGATAACCGAGCTGAGTTTCTTGACAAAGCACTCGCCGACGAGAATTGCAAGAGGGTAGGATTTGAGGGCGGCTCGGTATCCTATGACGTTTACCGCAGCTACTGTGATAAGCATCCTCACCTTACCTTTGAGAACATCGGTGACACGATAGAGCTTATCAGACAGATAAAAACACCTGATGAGATCGATAAAATGCAGAAGGCACAGGATATTACCGATAAGGCCTTTTCTCATATTTTGAGCGTTATAAATAGGGATATGACCGAGCTTGACGTAGCTGTGGAGCTTGAATATGCTATGAGAAAGAACGGCGCGAGTGCATTCGCATTTGATACTATCTCTGTTTCCGGTGATGCATCGGCTCTTCCTCACGGCACTCCGAGAAACGTGAAGCTTCGTGACGGATTTCTTACTATGGATTTCGGTGCCAAGTTCGACGGATATTGTTCGGATATGACCAGAACTATCGTCATAGGTAAGGCTGATGCCGAAATTAAGAGGCTTTACAACACAGTGCTTTCCGCACAGCTTGCAGCTCTCGATTATCTGAAAGAGGGAGCTGATTGCGGTGAGGCTGACAAAATAGCTCGTGATATTATTAATGCGATTCCTGAGTATAAAGGCGCGTTTGGTCATTCGCTAGGCCACTCTGTAGGTCTTTTCATTCATGAGAGTCCGAGACTTTATTCCAAGGGATTCGGCCGAAAGCTCAGAACGGGTGAAATATTGACCGTTGAGCCCGGAATCTATCTTTTTGGCAAGTACGGATGCAGAATAGAAGATATGGTTGCAATTACAGAGCAGGGAATTCATAACTTCACACATTCCACAAAAGAGCTGATTGAAATAGAATAATTGGCAAAAAATACCATTTATGGTCTATAAAGCAGCAAAAAACTTTTCCCAAATGCGAAAAACTTTAATTTACCTATTGCAAAACGGAAACTTTTTTGGTAAAATACTAGTGTATATTATGGGCGGAAATCAGTATTCAGATTTTTTGCTCGGGTACGACCTTGCCGTGACGGGCTCAGGTCAAATATAAAAGTCAGTAAAGGATGAATCAAAATGATTACAGCAGGCGATTTCAAAAACGGTCTTACCTTCGAGATGGAAGGCAAAGTTTATCAGGTAATTGAATTCCAGCACGTTAAGCCCGGTAAGGGCGCAGCCTTTGTTAGAACCAAGTACAGAGACGTTGTAACCGGTGCTACACGTGAGGCTTCTTTCAACCCCACTGCTAAGTTTGAGAACGCTGTTATCGAGCGTCGCGATCTTGAGTATCTCTATAATGACGGAGAGCTCTACTACTTCATGGATCCCGAGACCTACGATCAGGTTCCTCTCAATGCAGATAAGCTTGGCGACAACTTCAAGTTCGTTAAGGAGAACACCACTTGCCGTATCTGCTCTTGGAAGGGCAACGTATTTTCCGTTGAGCCCCCCACATTCGTTGAGCTTGCAGTTACCGAGACCGAGCCCGGCGTTCGTGGCGATACAGCTACCAACGTAACCAAGCCCGCTACCCTTGAGACCGGCGCTGTTATTAAGGTTCCGATCTTCATCAACGAGGGTGACGTTCTCAGAATTGACACCAGAACCGGTGAGTATCTCGAGCGCGCTTAATTGAAATTATTTATTGACTCTCTCGTTCTTTCGGGAGAGTCAAGTTTTTAAAAAGGAGAAAATTATGGGTATCACAGAGAATGCAGCATATTTAAAAGGACTTGCTGAGGGACTTAAGGTTGACGAGAGCACAAACGAAGGAAAGCTTATCGTTAAGATGCTTGACCTCATCGAGGAAATGGCAGAGAAGATAGAGATTCTTGAGAGCGCAAATGACGAGCTTTATACCTATATGGAAGGTATGGCAGAGGACCTCGTGAATCTTGAAAACGATTTCTATGAGGAAGAGGAGTCTGATGAGGACTACAGCGACCTCAATGAAGACTATGAGGACGGAGAGTACGTTGACGAGGAGTATTATGAGATAGAATGTCCTGCTTGCGGTGAGAAGATCTGCTTCACAGAGGACTTCGATCTTGATAACTTCCTTTGTCCTGCATGCGGAAACAAGATTGATGATATAGAGCTCGTTGACGGTTGTGAAGGTTGCGAGGGATGTACCGCTGACTGCGAAAACAGAGAGTCCTGTGACGGCTGCCAGAACAATTAAAAAAATATTTACTTAGAAAACAGTTTTTTTATAAAAAAGCTATTGACAAAAACGATTTATAATGATAAAATATCTTGACGCTTATGTTTAGGCTCGAAAAGTATGGCTTCATACGCCTAATGTAGCGATTAAACACGAAAGTGAGGTGCTTTTACATGTTCGCTATTTTTGTAACAGGTGGAAAGCAGTATAAGGTTTCCGAGGGAGACGTTGTCTTCGTTGAGAAGCTTGGTGTTGAGGAAGGCGAAAAGGTTACCTTTGATAAGGTTCTTTGCCTCTCCGGTGAGTCTCTTACTGTTGGTACTCCCTATGTAGCTGGTGCAACCGTAGTTGCAAACGTTGTTAAGAATGGCAAGTCCAAGAAGATCGACGTAATCAAGTATAAGGCTAAGAAGAACGAGAA
>JAFVYL010000016.1 GCA_017508665.1 Clostridia bacterium
AGCGTTAATCCTGAGCCAGGATCAAACTCTCTAAAAAATTGTATATTAAATGTCCCGCAGGACACTCAACATCTTCTTAGAGCTTTTTTACTAGCTATCTTTTTACTTATGAGTTTCTTTTTTTCAAAGTGTATTAACGAGATCTCTGCACTTTTCAGTGCTCGAAATTTCATGTTGTTCAATTTTCAATGAGCAATTTTTGCCACTGCTTCACGCATGTAGCTTGTCTATTATACTACAATTATTTTCCCTTGTCAATACCTTTTTTAAACTTTTTTTGATTTTTTTGAATTATTTTTTATATTCGGCAAAATAACTAAAAATGAGGAGAATATATATGACTTCAATATTTATAAGAACCATAATAATTTACGTTGTTCTGAATATTATGCTGAAGATTATGGGAAAAAGACAGATAGGTGAGCTTGAAGTAAACGAGTTGGTTTCTACCCTTCTCATATCGGAGATCGGCGCTCTTCCAATAAGCGATACGGATATCCCTCTCCTACCTTCTGTGATCCCTATACTTTTTATCGCCTCCGCCGAAGTTATAATCTCCGTAATAAAAAACAAATCACCGATAATCAAGCGCGCGGTGGAGGGCGAGCCCACGTATATTATATATAAAGGAAGATTACGGCAACATACACTTGCGGAAAACCGCATATCAATCAACGAATTATTAACCGAAATGAGAACACAGGGGATCGGAAATCTCGAAGATATAAGATATGCAATACTTGAGCAAAACGGAAAGCTGTCATTCCTTTTAGAAAGCGACAGTCCAAACATTTCTAAAACTTTGGTTATAGACACTAAACCGGATCTTGAAAACTTAAAGGAGTCCGGTCTTAACATGGAATGGCTTAACAAAAAGCTTACGGAGCACAAGGTAAAGCTCTCCGACGTATTCTTAATGACAGTTAATGAAGCGGGTGAGGTAAGCATTATAAAAAAGGAGAAATAAAAAATGAAAACACTGATCTGCGCCATTATTGTCCTATGCTCGGTCACTCTTTCCACAGTATTCGTAGCTATCTGCTCGGATAAGCTGCTATCCGATTTCAACGATTCCATAGAGATAAACCTGAGAGAAGAAAGCTCAAACATCGACGAGGTAAAAACAAAATGCAACCGATTAAAGCCATTTTTAATTTTATTCATGTGTGATAAGGATGTGGAGCAGCTGGAAATGTATATGGAGGATGCCATAAACGCGGCAAGATCAAATGATATAAACGAGCTTATATCAGCAAAAAGCCGCCTGCAGCTGCACATAGAACAGCTCAGGCGGCAATCCGTATTTAGCATTGGGGCAATATTCTGATTATAAGAATTCGCTCATATCGGCTTTATATGCCGCTGTGCGCATAATAGAATAGTATTCCTTAGTCAAATCGGGATTTGACAAAATTCCGCACTCTGCCCTGAGTGCCTTTATCACATACTCGGGATTGAGGAAGGATGATGCATCTGCCGAAAGAACGGCATCTATATGTACGCGACCGTCTCTGTATTCCGCAGTTATCTCTTTTATCAAAGGACGGATATCCACGGTAGGCGCTTCCTCTCTCGGCTTGGCCTTCTTGGTAACAATAACCTTTTCGCCAAGCAGAACTCGTTCACATAACTCCGCGAGTTCTGTGGATGCGCCGTCAGTCTTGATATCAATAGAATACGCCAGCCACTTAAGGTCGGTGAGCTTAGCCTCGGTGTAATAAGCCTCTATAACCTGCATCTCATCGGTCATATTAGCATTGAGCCTATTCTTGACCTCATCCGGAGAAATATCATCTATAAGTCTGATATCCATAAACTCACAGACACTCTCTGTACCGATAGAAAGAGGAGCTGCAAAAATCATCTTGGGCTTAGGGTTAAATCCCTCGGTATACCAAAGAGGAAGCTTTGCTCTCGTGATTATCTTACTCATAGTACGAACAAGATCAAGATGGCTGATATACTGAAGACTACCAACCTTTTTAAACTTCAATCTGAGAGTAACATAGGGATGCTGAGGAGTTAATTGCACCATCTGTTCTTACCTCCCAGTTTATTTGCTCCGCATCCGTTGCAGTGTTCTGCGCAGGAAGGCGTAGTCTTTCCTTCATAAGCTTTCTTTCTCTCGCGGAGAAGATATTCCTTGGTAACGCCGCAATCGATCATATCCCACGGAAGAACCTCGTCAAGCCCAAATCCACGGGTGGTATAGAATGCAGTATCTACTCCCGCGCGTTCAAATGCGGACATCCACTTATCATAGTCAAAGTACTCATCCCACGCATCAAACATAGCCCCCTCTTCAACAAGAAGCTCTATCGCATCAGAGAGTCTGCGGTCACCTCGAGCAAGAACAGCCTCGACAAAGGAAACCTTAGCATCGTGATAGGTATATCTGATTTTTTTGTCTGTTATACAGTTTTTGAGATGCTCCTGCTTCTCTATAAGCTGCTCAAACGAATCCTGCTTTTCCCATTGGAACGGAGTAAACGGCTTAGGAACAAAGCAAGCAACGCTTATCGTAACGCTGACGCCTCTCGGTCTGTCCTGTTTGGGCAAGGTATAATACTCTTTAACGACCTTACCGGCAAGATCAGCAATACCCTCTATATCCTCGAGAGTCTCGGTGGGAAGTCCGTTCATAAAGTATAGCTTGACATTACTCTTACCGCCACGGAAAGCAATCCCCACGGCTCTCATAAGATCTTCTTCGTTTACGTTTTTATTTATAACGTCACGGAGTCTCTGTGTTCCCGCCTCGGGAGCAAAGGTCAAGCCTCCCGTTCTTACAGAGGAAACCTTTTTCATAAGCTCCTCGGAAAAGCTGTCAATACGGAGTGACGGAAGAGAAAGACTTACATGAGCATTGTCTGTCCACGAAAGAAGTCCGTCTGTAAGCTCGCGAATCTGTGAATAATCGCTGATAGAAAGTGATATAAGTGATATCTCGTCATATCCCGTGTTCTCATAGAGACACTGCGCATTTTTACAAAGAGTCTCGGGAGATTTTTCTCTGATAGGACGGTAAACCATACCTGCCTGACAGAAACGGCAGCCTCTGATACATCCTCGGTAAACCTCGAGAACTATTCGGTCATGAACGGTCTCAACGTAAGGCATTATCAGCTTATCGGGATAAGGAGCTTTATCAAGATCCTCAATTATGCGTTTTCTGATCTTTGTGGGGACATCATCGTAAAGAGGACGGTATTCCTTAATAGTGCCATCTTCATTATAGCTGACTTCATAAAGAGACGGAATATATACACCTTCAATATGAGAAGCTGCACGCAAAAAATCTGCTCTTGTATAAGTTCCGTTATCCTTCATCTCATTGTAAAGATGGCATATCTCGACCAACACCTCTTCTCCTTCGCCTATATTCATAAGATCGAAGAAATCAGCTACAGGCTCTGAGTTGAATACGCAGGGGCCGCCGCCGATAATAATCGGCACATCCTCTCCCCTATCCTTTGAGCGAAGCGGAAATCCCGCAAGCTTGAGCATCTGCAGAGCGGTGGTGTAACAAAGCTCGTACTGAAGTGAAAAGGCAACTATATCAAAGGAGGAAAGAGGATCTCCGCTCTCAACTGCAGAAAGAGGAATATCATATTCCTCCATTTTAGCCTTCATATCCTCCCACGGAGCATAAACACGCTCACACCAAATATCCTTGTCTCTATTTAGCACATCGTAAAGTATTCTTACGCCGAGATTGGACATTCCTATCTCATACGTGTCGGGGAAGCAAAACGCAAAACGGCATTTCACCTCATCCTTGTTTTTCATAACTCTGTTGTACTCTCCTCCAATATACCTACCGGGCTTATTGACGGATTTTAAAACAGATGAAATATTTTTATTTTCAGTATTGTTAGACATTTCGGTTTCCTTTTAGTATTACTGCTCGTCTGATAATTCCTCCAGCTCTGCACGATTTTGGAATGTGAGCTTGCTTCTTACGTAAAGCACAGCGCACCAAACTATCTGCCAAAGCGAAAGAATTGTTGCCGGGAGAAACATATTGCCGAGTGCGAGAAGCACTGCTAAAGTAACTCCGACAATCATAGATATGAGCTCATTTGCGGCGATGGATGACTGGAACGCGGAATACTTCTTCGCAAGAAGCACCATATTGATAGCGCTGTCCTTATCGCCGTGAGTCACTATGCCAGAATCAACACGTCTGTAGGTCTTTTCCTCATCAAAGCGCGGTACGTATTTCTTCATAACTCGTATGATATCCTCGCCGAGAGTAAGCACCTTGAGAAGATCGGTAGTTATGTTAGGATCTCTGGTATAAATAAGAGGAACGATCTTCTTGTCCTTGAGTTCCGGAAGAAGCATCGTAAATTCCTCTGAGAATGAGTATCTTATAAAGAATTTGACATAAACCTCTCCGTCCTCTGCTCCATACATAACCTTGGTGGAGTCTGAGGTTGAGGTGTTGGTTCTGTAATCATCGGCAGGAATAGTTACACCGTGGCTGATCATATATTCCTCAGTACCTGCGCATATTCTGTGTCCGTCCATCATACCGCTCACACCGTTATCTTCGATAACGATATCCTTAGCGGGAGCACATTTTCTGTCAAGTGCGGATGAAAATACGAAGTCAAGAGGACCTCCCACAACCGAGAAGAGAGCATACATCTGCTTCATCGCCTTAGGAGTATTGTATGCTTTTCCGTAAAGGTGAACCTTTCTTATACTTACGTCCTCTATGCCGAATATCTCTGTATCCTCATATGTAAATACATCGATATCAGCTCCATCATAAACCGATGCTTCGCCCACGAATGCGCTTTCCTCAATAGCAGCTCTGCGAGCCACGTGCTTCATAGGAAGCTTGTGCGCAAGGATGGAGAATACGGGGTATGAAAACATAAACACCATCGTGAAGGACTGCGCACCCGAAACGACCGAATAGCCGTCAATAAAGAAGGACACAAGACCTGTCACAAGCGCCAAACCTGCTCCGATGCCTATCATCATAGCCGCATTCGCAAAATTCTCGCACACCTCAGCGGAGCGCTTAAAGAAATTCGATACAAATACGGTACTGAACATTCTCGCGGTCTTGGAATTATACTCGTCAACCACACCGTCGAGCGCAAGATTTTCTCTCGGAAGCTCGCGAGTAAGTCTTTTGTCAAGAATGTTTTTGGTTACGTTTCTTGAAACGAGCTTAAATGATATAAAATTACTTTCTGTTCTGTTATATGCGGCTAATACGGTAGCAAGGCACTGCAGGCCGAAAAGAACGCCAAAGGTAATATAGTTCTCCGCCTTGTTTGTAGCAATCGCAAGGTCATTCATAACTATCACTGCAAGTGAAAACAGGTTTATAAGCTCGGGCGCAAATCTTCTCTTAAGAAGCAGCTTGAATGCCCCTACGACCTCAGGAAGCGTGAATAAGAATATACACACCGAGAACTGCATATCTATGATGGCACGCGCCGCAGAAACACCACCGAGTCCGATCGACTCAAATACGTTTTGGCCGGAATAGTGAAGCACGTCCATAGTTATCATTACGAGAAGAAGCACAAATGCTCCGACGAGTCTGACCTTTATAGACATCAGCGTATCAAGGAATCTATCCTTTATGGTATCTCTCTGTATCGGAGATACAAACTCCGTGTGGAATGCATTTCTGTCTCGCTTATCGCTATCCGATGCGCCGAGAGGCTCTATAAGATCAGACAAATTGCCCGACGTGAAGTCAACAACGCGCACATCGGAATCGGGATCCGGAATGGTCAACTCCTTTGGAGTATCGGGGGTTTGCTCTTCAAGTGTCGGTTCTACATCTCCATCTTCCTCGTCTGCAACATCCTCATTATCTACCGAAGCCGCTTCAAACAAAAGCTCGGCGGCATCCTGAGTTTCGGTGTCAATAGGCGTGGAGAACTTGAGAACCGTGAGTGTCTCGTCTACAGGCTCAGAATTACGCACGGATCCGGAGATAACAACTATTTTTTCTACTTCCCTCTCCTCGAGCTTTTCCGTGGTAGCGTCAAGCTCAACTGTTTTAAGCTCGTCGTCTTTTTCCATTACATCGGGTTGAGAATCAGTCTTGGGACGGGGGCGTGGATCATTCTGCATGCGGTAAGTGTCGCTTACCTCTGTAAACTTTGGAAGATAAGTAGGTCTTATCGCAGCCGGTGTCTCAATAACACTTTCGGTATTGCTCTCGGCAGCAACGTCAAAGACGTCGGGCATTGAGAATTCTTCATTTATCTGTATATCGTTCTCTGTAATCAAAGGCTCGGGAACAACGGTAGAGACAATATTATCTTCGCTTACATCCGGAGAGTGCGATATTACATTCGCCTCGGGAGACTGCTCGGATATTTCAAATTCAAGAAAAGTCTTATTCTCCACACCTTCATCATTTCCGTCCAACTTCAAAAGGTCTAAGTTATCCAAAAATCACACCTCCTTATCATTTCTCTGCCTTGCAACCTCGGCAAGAAGTATAGCCGCAGCGCAGGATACATTCATAGAATTCACTTGTCCGTAAAGCGGAATAGATACAGTGAAATCGCATTTTTCTTTAACCAATCTGGATATGCCGAAGCCCTCGCTGCCAAGCACCAATGCCATCGGTCCTTTCATATCGGTTTTGTAATAAGTACCGCCATCCATATCCGCCGCATACACCCAAAGTCCACGTTCCTTGAGGCTGTCTATTGCGGAAGGAAGATTAGTAACCTTTGCTACTCTCATATGTTCAAGAGCACCCGCTGAGGATTTAGCTACCGTGGCGGTAAGACCAACTGCACGTCTTTTCGGAATGACTATACCGTGAGCACCTACACACTCCGCACTTCTAATGATAGCTCCGAGATTATGCGGATCCTCAACCCCGTCGCATACTACAACGAACGGCGCTTCTCCTCTTTCCTCGGCATATGCGATTATATCATCTATGGAAGAATAATTACGTTCTGCCGCCATCGCTATGATACCCTGGTGTCTGCCACCCTTTGCAATAGCATCAAGCTTTGAACGGTCACATTCGGTGATCGGAATGCCACGCTCTGCGGCAATACCGAGGAGCTGATTTATAGACCCCTCACGCTCACCCGAGGTAATATAAAGCTTATCAACGTCACGGCCGCCGAGAAGCAACTCCTTCACAGCATTTCTGCCTATAACAACGGTCTCGTCAAGCTCCTCGGAAACCTGGGAATTCTGCCTATCATATCCACCGGGATTTTTCTTAAAATCACGCTCTCTATGATTAACGTTTTTATGATTGCTCTTGTTCTTTCTGTAGTCCATTTTTATACCTCAACGCGCATATTACACGCGCACACATACTTTTAGATAATATATTATAACATAAAAAAACAGGTTTGTACAGATAAAATCACAAAAAAATAAAAAACCTGTCGAAAGACAGGTTTTTTACTTGGGTAAGTCTTAGTTGTTTTCTCTCTTTGCTGCAAAGCACTCGCTGCAGTAAACAGGCTTTCCCTCGGTAGGCTTGAAGGGCACCTGACACTCCTTACCGCACTCTACGCAAACAGCAGCGAACATTTCTCTCTCGCCTCTCTGCGCGTTCTTCTTTGCGGCGCGGCACTCCTTACATCTAGAGGGCTTGTTCTCAAAACCTCTGGATGCATAGAACTCCTGCTCACCAGCGGTGAACACGAACTCATTGCCGCAGTCTCTGCACTTCAATGTCTCGTCCTGATACATGTTTTTTCCTCACTTAATGGATATAATATTTTGCCCTAGACGGATTCCAACCGACGCCTTTGTAAACAACGCTCTCCCTTAAGCTACTTGGGCATATAAACT
>JAFVYL010000017.1 GCA_017508665.1 Clostridia bacterium
GCTACCAACTGCGCTACATCCCGATTATTAAATTTTTAGTGGTTTTCTGTAAGTGGTCAAATCTGTGGTTAAACCGCGAATTATCACACTTTTGTGAAGAGATAGAGTGCCGAAAAAGTCAGTGTTTTCAAAGGCTTTCAGCGGTTTTGCTTTTCACGGTAAGCGTAGTCGGTGTCCTGCTCCCAAAGCACGCGCGCTACCAACTGCGCTACATCCCGATTTGTATTTTCAATATAGTGTTTTCCTGCCTTTTTTATTACATCCGCGCGCCCTACCGGGCTGAACGCCACCGTCGCATAGTCGCGTAGTTTCGCCTTCGCAAGTCTGCGGCTCGCTCCGCTCCTTGCTTTGGGCGGTTTCATTTCGTCAAAACAACACTTAGTTGTTTTTCCTCACTACTACCAACTGCGCTACATCCCGATATCCAAATTGAAAGTTGAAAATGGAAAATCGAAAGTTAAAGGGACTGATTGCTCAGTCCCTTGGTGCTCCTGCGGAGAATCGAACTCCGGACACCTTGATTAAAAGTCAAGTGCTCTACCAGCTGAGCTACAGGGGCGTTCCGTTTTCACGCTTAAATATAATAGCACATTATTATTGCTTTGTCAATACTTTTTCGATAACTTTTCCTCACTATGCACGAAAAGTTTCAAACTTGTTTTTCATAAAAGTTTTTCATAAAAGCAAAACATCGACTCTTGCAATTTACAAATGACAAGAGTCGATGTTTTAGTACAGTAATTGGTCGCCTTTGCGTCTGTAATTATCCGTTTACGTCCATCATAGTACCGATGAAGAAGGGGATGTTATTTTCGCAATCGATCAGCATATATACGAAAGGTCTGTCAAGATAAACCTTTTTGATCTCTTCTTCGCCGGGGGCAGTAGCGGTAGCTTTATTCATTTCCACGGCTGTGACTGCACCTGCTTTAGTTCCTTTTTCACCTACTTGGATATGAGTTTTATGCAAGACTCTATTGATAAAGATATTATAATTATCGTAGGTGCCTAGGGAAGAGAAGTCTGCATTATATTCATCAAATGCATCCGTCATACCCATAGACTTCAGGATATTTGCCATATCTGCATCGTACTCGGTTTCAAATTTTGGGATAGCAGTTTTTACGGTTGCACTACTAACGTTGCTTAGCAGATTGCTCAGCGACTCTCCGTCGAGAGATTTGACGTACTCATCCACGGAAACTCCTTCATTGGGCAGAAGCGCTACAAAAGCATACTTGTATCCGTTGTAATACTTGATGAATCCGGTTGCGTTATCGTCTTCAAGGTACCGTCTTTCTTCGCAGTACATCATCTCGACGCTCTGTTCGATTCCGTTCTCTTTAGTGAAAGTCCCGGTGTGGACTTGGCTACTCTTGTAGGTTTTTGTCCATTCAGCATCAAATGCAAGAGCGTTTATAAGATACATTATGGCATCCTTGGGGATTTCCTCAAGGATTTTAGGTATCATTTTATCAGTTTCGCTTTTGACCCAATTATTTATATCCCTTAACGTGCGACTGTTAAACGGTGCTTGGTATATATCGGCACTATAGTAGTCTGCATTTGTCTGTAGAAACTCTCTGTTAACTGTGAAGCTTTGATCGTCAGTGAACCATATTGAGTTTGCGAGCTTCAGCTTGTATTTTTCTCCCTCTGGTAGGGTGCTGATATATGTGTACAGATAGAGATTGAGCTCCTCGACTGTCATACCTAATACCGCCTCTATTTGCGCACGGGTATTACCTTCGGCGCCGTTTGCTGTCATCGCGAGGGCGCACATAATTGAGAGAGGAGAGATGAGCGTGTTGCTGCTTCCGTCATTAGTAGCTTTGAAAAGGCGGATAGCAAAATCGGTAGCATTAACGTTCTGATCGCTAAGATCATCTTTGACGGAAATCTGCCTTGGTGTGATTCCGTCCATCAGGTTTTCGGCCTTTATTCTCATACAGCCGGTTAGATTAAATACGATAGAGCATAAAAGGAGCAAGCTTATGGCTACAAGCAGCATTTTTGTTTTCTTCATTGTGCAGACCTCCTGTTGTGATTTATTGATCCGTATCAGACCTCAGATTTGTCCTCAACCTCATCAGCGGATAAAACTATCGTGTCATCTCCTTTTCTGACAGGGGAGGACTTACGTTTAAATCCTTTTACATATGAGTCGAGCCAATCAGAGAGCCGTTCACCATGCTCAGCCTTCTTTTCATTCTTTTCTTCGGCCTTCTTGGCTCGGAATTTTTCTACTACGGAATCAAGATATGTACGTTCCTTCGTCGGTTCACGCTCATCTTTTACATCCTTGCCCATAAATTTTCTGAACGTGTTTTTAACCGAATCTACCGGCTTTGTCACAAATTCAAAGTCCGCACGCAGAGCCTCAGCAAACAGATCCAATCTGCTGTTCAGTATAAGTCTTACCGCCTCAAGCAAAATTTGTATCATCCACATCAGTACCATGACTGTAGTGAAAATAATTGAAATAGGATGTACAGAGTAGGGATCTGCGATAATAGTATAGACCGATGCCGCAATTACCAATAACTTTAAAGAGTGGGTGATGCAAAATTTTATTCTCCTTATAATGCGGCGCCTTTTTTTGATGTCCGATAAGCTCCGCCTGTGTTCATTCTTTGGGAAAAGTCTTCCTTTGCTTATTACACTGACAGCCTTTGCGGTGCAAACGTCAAACACGAGAAACGCGCAGGATATTATCAGCAGAGAAAGATGCAGATACCATATATTGCTTCCGCTGATTAGCATGTACAAAAGATATGCGATATAGAGGACTTGAGTACTGAATGTAAACGTGGTTACTAGTATGTCAATATCTCTTTTAGTCTTGCTTAATATCGATCTGGTATAGTCAAACACTTTGTTGTTCCTTTTTTGTGAGAGCTTATTTTTTCTTGGTGGGGGAGAATAGCAAAGCGAGACCGCCAAAGGCAAGTGCGCTCAGATAGAAGAGTATGCATATTGCCCAGTTGAGAAATCTATCATTTATGAGCGGATTGGCAAGTAGGTACATGCCTACGCAAATGAGAAAAATTCTAAACAAAAATCCGGGCAGATTATTCTTTCTGCGGTTTTGCGATATCGCATTTATGTACATTCCGATAGCCGATACAGTACCTCTTGTCCACAGTATGATACCGAGCGCACGGCATACGTTCAATGCATCGTAGAGTCTGAACTGCTCTAAGATCAAGTCAATTATAACGAAGAAGTAAATCACACATTCGAGAGCAGTGAGCAGGAAGATAGATCCTCTTGTTACTCTTAACTTATCCCAAAGGTAGACAAGAAAATATACTACAATACTTGCGGCAAGCAATATATTCAACATATAGATTCCTATGCCAAACGGCGGTAGCATTACTATGCCGAGTACAAGCGCGGTCAGAGCAATGGTAAGGTCAAAAGTAAAGTTTCGGTATAGCTTTTTCATTTTTCTGCCTCCTTTATTTCTCTACATTAATTTTAACATTTACAGCATTTTAAGTCAAGGCGTAAATATAGAGAAAAATAAAAATTCATAATTAGTTTTAAAATTCAAATCAAGCGGTATTATGAAAACAAAAAAGGCTACGCACGGTAGCCTTTTTTTGCTTATAAAACGAACTTATTGAAGCTCTTCTTACCTCTCTTGACAAGAATACCCGCTTCAAGCTGTTCTTTAGTTACTGTTGCTCTTACGTCTGTCACCTTTTCACCGTCAATGGTTACGCCGCCCTGCTCAATAGCACGTCTGCCCTCGGACTTGGAGGGAACCATCTTGCCGAGCACGAGAAGACTGTTGAGGTCGATCTGTCCGTCGATGAGCATATCCGCGGGAACTGTAACAGAGGGAGTGAGAGAGCTGTCACCGCTGCCGAAGAGCGCCTTTGATGCTCCTCTCGCTTTTTCTGCCTCTTCTTCACCGTGGATGAGTTTGGTGAGCTCGTATGCGAGTATATCCTTTGCGGTGTTAAGCTGAGCACCCTCCCATGAATCCATCTTGTCGATTTCATCGAGAGGAAGGAAGGTGAGCATTCTGATACACTTGAGAACGTCCTTGTCGTCTACGTTTCTCCAGTACTGGTAGAAATCGTAGGGAGCAGTCTTCTTGGGGTCAAGCCATACTGCACCGCTTGCGGTCTTACCCATTTTCTTACCCTCGGAATTGAGGAGAAGGTTGATAGTCATAGCATAAGCGTCCTTGCCGAGCTTTCTTCTGATAAGCTCAGTACCGCCGAGCATGTTAGACCACTGGTCGTCACCGCCGAACTGCATGTTACAGCCGTATTCCTTAAAGAGATGGTAGAAGTCGTAGGACTGCATTATCATGTAGTTGAATTCGAGGAAGGAAAGACCCTTTTCCATTCTCTGCTTGTAGCATTCAGCTGTGAGCATTCTGTTTACAGAGAAGCATGCTCCAACGTCACGGAGCACGTCGATGTAGTTAAGACCGAGAAGCCAGTCCGCGTTGTTAACCATGGTAGCCTTGCCTTCACCAAAGTCGATGAATCTCTCCATCTGTACCTTGAAGCAATCACAGTTATGCTGTATAGTCTCTCTTGTCATCATAGAACGCATATCGGTTCTGCCGGAGGGGTCTCCTACCATAGCTGTACCGCCGCCGATAAGTACTACGGGCTTATTGCCCGCCATCTGTAAGCGCTTCATAAGGCAGAGCGCCATAAAGTGACCTACGTGCAGAGAGTCTGCCGTGGGGTCAAAGCCGATGTAGAAGGTAGCCTTACCGTTGTTGATAAGATCCTTGATCTCGGCCTCATCCGTCACCTGCGCTATCAAACCGCGCGCGACGAGTTCTTCGTAAATTTGCATTTTAACCTCCAATATTTAAACAAAAATTTATAATCAAAACAAAAAGTCCTTGAGCCTAAGCTCAAGGACGTAATAAACGTGGTACCACCTTGATTTGTAAAATGCAGAATGCAATTTACCTCATTGATGCTGTAACGGGCATAACCGGCGTAGCCTACTCAAATGCTTTTTCGGTACGCGCTCAGAGATGTATTCGTTATATACCTTCACGCGCGCCTCTCATCAGCCGGCTACTTTCTGTGCGTCCATATATAACTACTTGTTCTCGTCATAGCTTTGGAAATATTTTAGCACACGTGTTGCCAAAAGTCAATATGTTTTTATATTTTCTCGAAGGAATATACGGTGGTTTGAGTATAAACGTCACCTGCGCGGTAGAAACCTATGCCGGAGTTGACGGCATTGGGCTCTGTTTGTGTTTCAAGGCAGAGCGCACCGTGCTTTATCTGCTTGATTCCACCCTTGAAATTCGCACCGTTGCCGAGAAAATTACCGGTGTAGAACTGTATGCCGTCTTGATCGGTGTAGACACTCATACGTATTTCGTCTCCGGATAGCTCTGCCGCGAGTCCAAGAGACTTACCGATATATTCGCGGTATACTTTAGGGGAGAGAATATAGTTGTGATCGTAGCCGCCGTCGGTTTCGGCAATGCGGTCGCCTATCTTATGCGCTACTGTAAAATCAAAGGGTGTATTAGCTACTGCAGGTCGATCACCCGTGGGTATAAGATCCGGGCCCACCGCGGTATATCTGTCGGCATATATTCTCAGTGTGTGCCCGAGAATATCTTTGCCAAAGCCGTCGAGGTTAAAATAGGAGTGGTTTGTCAGGGCTATAGGTGTCTTGCCGTGAGGGGTAGCACTGTAGTCTATGATAAGCTCTGTCCCGGATAGAATATACGTTACCTGTGTGTCAAGCCTTGATGGGAAGCCTTCCTCTCCGTCAGCAGAGATATATTCCAAGCATATGCGATTGTCGGAGTATTCCTTTACGTCCCATAGCTTAAAGTCAAATCCGCAGCCTCCGTGCAGACAGTTGCCGTTATCGTTTGCGGTAACTCGGTATTCCACACCGTCCATTTTAAAAGCAGCTCCGCCTATTCTATTCGCTACGCGTCCTATGGTTGCGCCTTGATGCGAATCGTCGGTCAGATAGTCTTCGAGTCGGTCGAATCCGCCGATAACGTCCTTTCCGAATACGTTAAATGCTACTACAGTCGCACCGTAGTCTGTAATTTTTGCTTCGCACTCACTGTTACGCAGAGTGTAGATATAAGCATCCTCTCCGCGTTCTGTTTTTCCAAAGAATTTCTTAGTCATAAAAACTCCTAATAGGTTTGTATAAATATTTTAACACATACGCATGTAAAAGTAAATATTAAATCCGAAATTCATTGACATTTGCTCCAACATATGATAGAATTTATGTATTAAAATGAATTGTAGGTTTGTTTTATGAAGAAAACTGTTTTCGTAATCAACGGTGCCGGCGGAGTAGGTAAGGATACACTTTGCAATCTTGCCGCCAAGCACTTCAAAGTATATAACGTATCAAGCATCGATCCTATCAAGGAGATTGCTGCTATGACCGGATGGGCGGGGGAAAAGACCGACAAGGCGAGAAAGTTCCTCTCGGATCTCAAGCGTCTTACGGTTGAATATAATGACTATCCTACAAGATGGGGCAAGGCTCGTTTTGATGAGTTTATGCAGTCGGATAATGAGATAATGTTTTTCCACATCCGTGAGGCTGATCAGATCAGAAAATACGTTGAGGCTACGGGAGGAGTCGCAAAGACTCTTCTTATCCGCGGCGGTGATAGAATGAGCAAAGCACATTACGGCAACGTATCCGACGATGAGGTAGAGAACTATGAGTACGACTACTATTTCGTCAATGACAAGAGCTTTGACGAGGTCGAGAAGGCATTCTGCGACTTTCTCCTCAATATTTGCAACTGATTTTAGGACGGAGTATTATGAGAAAATTGTTTACGGAGTTCACTCCCGAGAAGCTCGAGCAGGTCAGAACTCATCCGTATTATAAGAATGCAAGAGAAACCATAATAGCAAGAGCCGATAACTATACTCTTACCGATCCGCCTGTTATGAAGTTTTCCAAAATACATCTGTATGTAGAGTGCGGAAACAGAGAGATATTTGAAAAGGATCGCATAGAGTACGAGACCCGTCTGCACGCTCTCTTCCTTGCTTATATTATCACCGAGGACGATAAGTATCTTTCACCGCTTTCGGATATTATATGGGGAATATGCAACTTTGAATCGTGGTCTATTCCTGCTCACGTAGCCGAGGATCTATCAATCGCGGATCGCAGACGTAACCTTGATCTTTGCTCCTGTATATTTGGTTACCGTTTATCTGAGATCCTTTACTTAATAGGCGACAAGCTTCCGGAACTAGTGTACCGACGCGCTAAGGCTGAGGTTCAATACCGCATAATCGATTCATTTGCCAATCACAAGGACGAAAGATATTTCTGGCTTACTACTAATAACAACTGGGCGGCTGTATGTATCGCAGGTGTCCTTTGCTCGTATCTCTATTTGGCTACTGATGAAGAAATCGAAGCCGAGCTTCCGCGAATGATCGAGATCGCGGATAACTACCTCGCCGGCTTTGAGGAAGACGGATGCTGTACCGAGGGCTATGCTTATTGGAACTACGGCTTCTCATTCTTCTGCTTGTTTGCAAAAATGCTCTCTGACTATACTGACGGTGAGATAAACTACTTCAAGAGCGAAAAGGTGCATAATATAGCTATGTTCCAGCAGAACATTCTCCTTAATGAGAACGAATGTCTCAGCTTTTCCGACGGAGGACTTAGCTTTGAGCCTTATTCATGGCTTTCCCATTTCCTTAAGGGCATATATCCCGATATGCAGCTTCCCGCACTTCCCGATGAGTGCATTACCGATTATTCTACAGCTCCGCTGCCTAATGGAACTCCGATAAGATACATATTCTGGACTAATCCCGATTATGTTGGAGATATCCTTGTACCTAAAAGCCATAGATTTAAAAATGCTGAGTGGTTCTTGTATCACAGTAAGAATTATTCATTGGGTGCAAAAGCGGGCCATAACGATGAGTTCCACAACCACAACGACGTCGGTTCATTCCTTATCTCCAAGGGGGGCAGAGTAACGTTCTGTGATCCGGGTGGAGGAGAATACACAAAGGATTACTTTGATCCCAAGCACAGATATTCCATCTTTGTTACCTCGGGCAGAGCACATTCCGTACCGATCATCAACGGTGAGTATCAGGCATTTGGAAAGCGAGAGGGATGCGTTGAGATATTTGACGAGGATCGCTTCAGATTTAGTATGAAGGGTGGTTATGATATCGATACCTTGACCTCGCTCGTCAGAGATTTTGAGTGTCTTGAGGACTCAGTCAGACTCACGGACACCTACGAGTTCTCCGAGACTCCCACCTCGGTTACGGAACGATTCGTATCACTTCTTCCTATTGAGGAGAAGGACGGCGCTCTTCTTTGCGGAGATAGCGTTCTCGTATTTGACAGAGACGCCTTTGATATCTCTTACGGCTCCGAGGTAGTGGCTCGTAAGAGAGCTGAAAAGGAAACTGTTTATTACGTTGATCTTAGCGTGAAAGCGCCAAAGAAGCAATTTGAACTGACGTTTATAATAAAATAATGTTTAGGAGAATATAAAAATGGCAGAGAATGTTTCTGAAATAATGTCCGGCCTTGCCGGTATTCGAAGCGGATTGTCGGTTATTTCCGAAAACCGTGATACGATAAACGAGCTTGTTGCAAAAGGCGAGGAAATAAAAAGCAAAATTAAAGATAGAAAAGACGAACATTATAGATTCCTTGATAATTTTGAAACTGTTTCCGATGAAACGGAACTTTTGAAGCGCGAGATCAATGAAGCCGAATATCATATACAGCTTTGCGAAGAAAGAATAGCGGAGAAAGAACAGGAAATTAAAGAGGCGGAATGTAATATAGAACCGGAAAATCTTCTCAAGAGTAATAAAACTATGAAAAAGAATGCTCGCAGAGCGGGCAGGAAAAGTGTAAGACAAGCGAAAATACCGCTATTTCCCGGAGATTCACCGATTAAATTAACTGCTATAATTATGGTAGTAGTTGCAGCTATATCTGCTTATGCGTATTTTGTTCTTAGCGATATCATAACAGCCGATTTAATTTCTTTAGAAGAGGAAACGTTGATCTGTATTTTGATAGCATGCAATTTGGCGTATCCGGTAGGATGCGTACTGGTTTTCCTTGTTCGTTGCTATCATGAATATTCAGACGAGCGCTATCATAGTTATCAACGTCAATTGGGATATGTTTGTGATGCTCCACAAATATTACGCGCTGATTTGGAATCATATAAAAATGAGTTGGAAGGATGGCAAGAAACTCTTGCTAGAGCAACAGCACAGTACAAGCAAAATTTGAGTAAGATAGAGAAAAGATATGCATCTGAAAAAGAACAAGAAAAACGTGTTGACGCTTTCATAGACAAGGCAAAATATGATATCAGCGTGATCAACAACGATATAAAAAAGGTGCAGAAAAACTCCGTAGATATCAAGCAGGCGTTGATAGAAACCTATAAGGATTTGTTAAATCCTGCAGATTGGCAGCATATAGACGTAATTATGTATTACATCGAAACTCATAGAGCTGACAGTATCAAGGAAGCGCTTAATATAATCGATTCCAAGCTACAGTTCGAGCAGTTGGCAAACGTTGTAGTATCATCTGCCGAGGCTGTATGCGGTTACATACAGAGAGGCTTCATCAAGCTGAACAACAATCTCACCTCGAGCCATAATATGATTATGGACAAGCTCGGAGATATTGAATATAAGCTTGATGTCAATACAGAGCTTATCGGTTCGACCGCGCAGATTCTTGCTAAGGGTATAGACAGACAGCTGAGCGAGTCCAGACTCAATAATGCTCTTGTTAAAAAGGCGCATAAGCAGGTCGGAGAATTGCTTGAGGATATGGAATTTACCACTCAGGTGAATGTTACCGTAAAGGTATAAAAATAAAAAAGTACCGCAATCCCGTAAATGATGATTGCGGTACTTTTTTATTTTTTTGCTAAATATATTAAAGCAGAATACAAAGAAGTCCGCCCGCGCCCTCGTTGATTATTCTCTCAAGAGTTTCTCCGAGCTTTACTCTTGACTCGTCAGACATATGCTCAAGCTTAGAGCGCATACCGTCACTTACAAGATCATATAAGGACTTTCCGAACATGTTGGACTGCCATACTCTCTCGGGGTCATCCTCATACTCTGCGATAAGGTGCTTGAGCACCTCCTCGGATTGCTCGGCTGTGCCTACGACAGGGCACAGATCTGCGCGGATTCCCGTTTTTATCATATGTATAGACTCCGCCCTTGCGCTTACCTTTACACCGTATCCTCCCGACTGTTTTACAAGCCTCGGCTCATCGAGACGCATATCATTTGCGCTCGGCATAACGATTCCGTATCCCTTGCTTTCCACCTCGGCTAAAGCATCGGATATTTTCTCGTATTTTTGCTTAATATTTGCAAGATTTGTCACGGTGGCAAACAGGCTTTTCTTGTCACCGACCTCGAGACCTGTCATCTCTCTCATAGTTTCATAGTATACATCGTCCGTGAGCGGAATTGACATCTCGCCCGTTCCGTCACCTGCATCTATCCTATCCATAACTATTCCGTTATGCTTTTCAAGTGAACTCTGAACGTCTCCGATTTTATACGTATCGTCCGTGAATGCGCTGATCTGTGCGATCATTTCTTCGCGTATCGGGTGATCCTCGGGAAGCACCATAGTCCACTCGGGTAGCTTGAACCTCAGCTCTTTGATAGGAAATTGGCCAAGCACAAGCGCGAGAATCTCGCGTATGTCCTCAGCATCAAGATCGGGGCAGCTCACGAGAGCTACGGGCACACCGTACTTTTCCTCGAGCTCAAGTGCGAGAGCTTTTGCCTCGTCACTGCCGGGGCGCGCTGAATTTAAGACTATGGCAAATGGTTTTCCGAGCTTTTTCAACTCGTCTGCGACCCTTTCTTCAGCCTCAATATAATTTTCACGTGGAATATCCGTGATACTTCCGTCCGTCGTGACGAGCATACCTATTGTGGAGTGTTCGCCTATGACCTTGCTCGTGCCAAGCTCCGCCGCTTCCTTGAATGGCATGGCGGACTCACTCCACGGAGTCATGATCATTCGTTCCACTCCGTCCTCTTCAGAGCCGAGAGCACCGTCTACTAAATAACCGACACAGTCTATCATTTTCACGTTCAGCTCGGTTTCACCGACGTTTATCTTTACGGATTCGTCGGGTACAAACTTAGGCTCTGTGGTCATAACTGTCCTGCCTGTAGCACTCTGCGGTATCTCGTCGATAGTCCTCTCTCTGTCGTATTCGTCCTCAATGTTAGGTAGGACGATGTTGTCGAGGAATTTGTGTATAAACGTGGATTTTCCGGTTCTGACAGGTCCTACGACACCGATATATATGTCGCCTCCCGTCCTTTTAGCTATATCTTTGTAGATCGAGTTATCCTGCATATAGATCCTTTCCGTCGCAAAGCGACAAACACGTATTTGTTTTCATAAGAGCCTATGCGAAAGCGCAGGGAATTATGCAAGAGTGTCGAATTCGAAGAAACCCGAAAATAAAAAAGGTGCACAAATTCGTGCACCTTTTCATTAAGTTAAACTAAATTATGCCTTATTAGCCGATCCGAAGAGCTCGATCTTTTCTCTTACGGTAGCCTTGATAGCCTCAACGCCGGGAGCGAGAAGCTTTCTCGGGTCAAAGCCCTTGCCCTCAAGGTCCTTGCCTGCCTCAACGTACTTACGGGTAGCAGCCGCGAATGCGAGCTGGCACTCTGTGTTAACGTTGATCTTGGAAACACCGAGAGAGATGGCCTTCTTGATCATATCCTCGGGAATACCTGTACCGCCGTGGAGAACGAGGGGCATATCGCCAACCTTCTCGCTGATCTTTGCGAGAACGTCGAAATTAAGACCGGTCCAATTTGCGGGATACTTGCCGTGGATGTTACCGATACCTGCAGCGAGCATTGTTACACCGAGATCTGCGATCATCTTGCACTCGTCGGGAGAAGCAACCTCACCTCCGCCGATAACGCCGTCCTCTTCGCCGCCGATAGAGCCGACCTCTGCCTCAAGGGAGAGACCCTTAGCGTTGCAAACCTCAACAAGCTCCTTGGTCTTTGCAATGTTTTCTTCGATGGGGTAGTGAGATCCGTCGAACATTACGGAAGAGAAACCTGCCTCGATGCACTTGTACGCGCCCTCATAAGAGCCGTGGTCGAGGTGGATAGCTACGGGAACGGTAATGCCGAGATACTCGATCATACCCTCAACCATACCTACGATGGTCTTGTAGCCGCACATGTACTTGCCCGCGCCCTCGGAAACACCGAGAATAACAGGGGACTTCATTTCCTCAGCGGTGAGAAGGATCGCCTTTGCCCACTCGAGGTTGTTGATATTGAACTGGCCTACTGCGTAGTGGCCTGCCTTTGCTTTGGTAAGCATTTCCTTTGCAGAAACTAACATAGTATATCTCCTTACTAAATTTTATTCCGTTAATATTATACTTCATCATGAGTGAAAAATCAATAGCGAAAATGACTAAAAATAAAAATATACTGTGTATTATTTGATAAAATGTCTATAAGCGGTAAAAATATCCCAAATGCGTGTTGCAGGTGTATTTTCATCTATGTTTTCAGATTGCAAAGTAAAATTTTGTTTTTTTCCGAAAATCTATTGAAAAATTTAAAATATTGTTATATAATAAAGTATCTGTGACGAAAGAATATGCAAAAAGCTAACTTTCAGAGAGTCTGTGGTCGGTGCAAACAGGCAGTTAGCGTTGCTTTCCGCTTTCCGAGATTCGGTGACGAGCCGAGGGTTGCCGCCTTATAGGCTATCGAGTGGAGATTTTTCGAAAATCTCAATTTGGGTGGTAACGCGGAGTCTCTTCGTCCCATGTGTATGGGTGAGGACTCTTTTTTTGTTTTTTGTAATTAATTTTAAGGAGATATACAATGATTGACATTAAGTTTTTGAGAGAGAATCCCGAGGTTGTGAAGGAAAATATCCGCAACAAGTTCCAGGATAGCAAGCTTCCTCTCGTAGATGAGGTTATTGCTCTTGACGAGCAGCTCCGTCAGAACAAGAAAAAGGCAGATGACCTTCGTGCGAACAGAAATAAGGTTTCCAAGTCCATAGGTATGCTTATGGGACAGAAGAAGTTTGAGGAGGCCGAGGAGGCAAAGAAGCTCGTTTCCGCTCAGGCAGAGGAGCTCAAGGCTTGCGAGGCTCTTGAAGCAGAGCTTGAAGAAAAGGTTAAGAACATAATGATGATAATCCCCAATATCATCGATCCCACCGTTCCGATCGGTAAGGATGATTCCGAGAACGTAGAGGTGGAGAGATACGGTGAGCCCCTTACTCCCGATTTCGAGATTCCTTATCATACAGATATTATGGAGAGATTCTCCGGAATTGACCTTGACAGTGCGAGAAAGGTTGCCGGTAACGGATTCTACTACCTCATGGGTGATATTGCAAGACTTCATTCCGCTGTTATCTCTTACGCGAGAGACTTTATGATCGACAGAGGTTTCACTTACTGCATTCCTCCTTATATGATCCGCTCCGGCGTTGTTACCGGCGTTATGTCCTTTGCCGAGATGGATGCTATGATGTACAAGATCGAGGGCGAGGATCTCTTCCTCATCGGTACTTCCGAGCACTCTATGATAGGTAAGTTTATCGACACCATTAATCCCGAGTCATCTCTTCCTTACACCCTTACGTCCTACTCTCCCTGCTTCCGTAAGGAGAAGGGCGCACACGGTATAGAGGAGAGAGGCGTTTACCGTATTCACCAGTTTGAGAAGCAGGAGATGATCGTTGTTTGTAAGCCCGAGGATTCGCCCGTATGGTTCAACAAGCTCTGGCAGAACACGGTAGATATGTTCCGTACTCTTGATATCCCCGTAAGAACACTTGAGTGTTGCTCGGGCGACCTCGCTGATCTCAAGGTTAAGTCTATCGACGTTGAGGCATGGTCACCGAGACAGCAGAAGTACTTTGAGGTAGGCTCTTGCTCTAACCTTGGCGATGCTCAGGCAAGACGTCTTAAGATCAGAGTAAAGGGTGATGATGGCAAGACATATCTTGCACACACACTCAACAACACCGTTGTAGCTCCTCCCAGAATGCTTATAGCATTCCTTGAGAATAATCTTAACGAAGACGGCTCTGTAAACATCCCGCTTGCTCTCCGTCCTTACATGGGCGGCAAGGAGAAGCTCGTCCCCAATAAGTGATAGAGATATGAAGAGAGAGAATTGTGTATTGGTTATAGCCGGTCCGTCCGGCGCGGGTAAAACCGTAGTCGCTACCTCGATAGTTAATTCCCACCCCGAGTTCACCTTCCTTAGATCCGGCACTACCAGACCTAAGAGAGGCGATGCTCACGATGACGAGTACATTTATTATACGGAGGAAGAGTTTAAGGCAGCTATCGCAAATGGTGAGATGGCAGAGCACGCGGTGTACGGAGGCAATATGTACGGTACTCCGAATGCTGAGCTCGACAGAGCCTTCAGCGAGGGCAAGACACCCTTGCTTGTCATCGATCTTAACGGAGTTAAGAGCCTTGCGCTTCATCCGAAATATTCCGCTTGCAGCGTTTACATCTATACCAATCTTGATGAGCTTGAGTCAAGACTTAGCGCACGTTATTTTGGAGAGAATGAGAAGCCGGACAGCGAGAAGAACTTCAACTCCAGGATGGCACAGAATCTTAATGATTGGCGCGGACTTTCCGATTACGAGAATTATATCCACAAGTTCATAGAGAATAACCGCACGGTAGAAGAGTGCTGTAACGCCGTTCTCTCCACCTTCTCCGCTTATATAAACGGTGAAGAGAAGGATGAATGGTCCAACCATGCGATAATCAACGGTCTTGCCGAGGCGGCAGACGAGAGAGGCTGATATGACGATAAACGAATATCAACAGCTTGCTATGACGACTCTCAACAAGGATCTCTCCAAGAAAGAGGTTCTGATAAACGGAGTTATGGGGCTTTGCGGTGAATCCGGCGAGGCCATCGATCTTGTGAAAAAGTGGCTTGCTCAGGGGCACGAGCTCGACGAGGACAAGCTCATAAAGGAGATAGGTGACGTCGCGTGGTATATTGCCGAGATAGCCACTGTGCTCGGGGTGACGCTCGAGGACGTTCTACAGCGCAATATCGATAAGCTCAGGGCAAGATACCCCGAGGGGTTTAAATACACAGATTCTATAAACAGAAATGAATAAAGAAAAAGCTTGTGATATCCGCTAGCGGTATCACAAGCTTTTTTTCTTTATATTTCTATGATCTTCGTTCCGTCCTTCTCGGCATAGTGCTCGGTAACTCCGAGCTCGTCCATCCATTCTCTGGTTCTGACAGTTTGCCACGGTCCGGTATCAAATCCATCACCGTTGTCATTGTTGAAGAGCCAGTCGGGAGACGGCCACAGACAGCACTTAGGTCTTATATACTCATAGAATTCGCGCTTTACACCGCCTTGGCCGTGATGCGCCATCTGAGTATAGTCACAAGTCAACAGCTCACGCTCGCATTTTGCGAGAGTGTCATCGCCACCCTCTTTGCCTAGGTCTCCGAGTATAAGTACAGACGCCGCCTCGCCGTCAATGCGAAGCACCGTAGAGCTGTTGTTTACAAAATTGTTAAGTATATTCTCGTTGTATACTCGCAGTACAGTGATCTTCACGCTGCCGAATATGTATACGTCACCTTCGTTTACGGTCTCGACCTTGTCGGAGAGCTCACCTTCAAGCCTTGCATATAGCTTTTCCCACAGATTGATCTCGCTTTCATATCTTGATCCGTACTCACGGAGTGAATCAAGTGCAGGGAAGTGATGATATATTTTATCTACCGTAATCACCTTAGAGTGTTTGATTATCTTGTAGAATGCACCTATATGATCGTGGTGAGGGTGAGTGAAGAACCAGGCGTCAACGTGTCCGTCGGATGCTTCCGTGAGCAGGGCTTCGAGCTGCTTTCTGTCGCCGAAAACTCCGCCGTCGATAACTACCGTCTTTCCTTCGCTCGTGATGATGGCGCCGAACATTTGCACGTTTGTCGAATTGCCGAGAAAATATAGCTTTGACATATCAGTAGCGTTCCTTGCCGTATTTGAATTTTACCGCATCCTTAAGGTTCGATACAGCCACAAATGAGTATACTGCAAAAGCTAAGGAGAGAAGGAAGATTACAGTGCTCAGACCGGGTGCTCCGCCTGCCGCAATTCCTTCGGGATTTGCCGCCGAATATATGATTTTGACGTTAGCTTGGAGAAACACGTTTATACATTTTAACGCGTTGATTATACCTGACAGAATCATAAGGGGCAGAGTGGTTTTTATGAGCCTTGCATGCTCCTTTTTGTTAGTCGCGGTGTATGACGGATCGGTCGGTGAAATTTCTGTGTGCTCCTTGATGAAGCCTACAAGAATTATTGCCGATATAGCGAGTAATGCGATGATGAATACAAGCTCGAAGACCGCACCCGTCTTTATCTTTGCATAATCCTCTTTAGCGGATTTCAGATAGTTGAGATCAACGTACTGATAGCTCTTGAAGAAGGCTGATGCGAGGGATTGATTTATCATTGACGCGATTGCAAATGCACCGGCAGATAATGTAAGAAGTGCCTTTTGTACTTTATTGCTTGAAAGACTACTAACAGCACAAAACAGTAATAATCCGTATATAAAATGCGGCAGAATATTATATCCGCCAAGATCTCGGAAGCTTATGTCAAAAATGAAAAGCCCGGACACAGCAAAGAGATTTAGTGTTCCAAACAGCTTTTTGATAGTCTTATCGGAGCTTGTTGTGGTCATCTGCGCTCCGGCTTCTATCTCCTTGATGGATGCTTCAAGATCACCGCAAATTTTAACGTGTTTTGCATATTTTCTTGCGTGTCTGAACCAGAAAATTCCTATGAGCAGTGACGCGAGAATAGCAGTCACCAACACACCGGGGTAGGCATCTCTCATTTGTCTTCTGAATTGGAAATCCTCGCTTGAGAGAAGCATAAATTCCGGTAGAACGTTGAGTGCTGTCTTTAGTGCGAAATACACTATTGTTATCTTCTCGAGCATAGCTACGGACTCAAGTCTGCGTCTTGTAATATTGTACGGACCTCTTGCCGCCTTGCAGTCTGTTCGTTCTCCTATATATGAGAAGCACATAGACGCATTTCTTACGGCAGAGCATATGAGAATTATCTCAAGCACTGCAAATGAGAGGGTGAAGAGCGGTATGATGTCCGAGCCGAACTTCATGTTTGAATACATCACCGTAAATGCGGGTATCTTTATTGCTGTGATCAAAGCAAGCTTTATAACAGTGGCCTTACATTCCGCGAGATACGGTACGTATTTAGATCTATCACCGATAATGAGGGCGAGGATAATGTATGCTATGCAGTCGGGCAGAACATCTATTAGGTTCATATTCGGATTAGCAAGAAAAATAAGAGAGAGAAGGATGAGCGGATAAGGATGCTTAATTTTCATCACTTTTTCCTTCCTTTCTTCTTTGCTGCGCGTTCACGGAGAAGCTCGGCTCTTTTTTCCGCTATCTCGCGGTCTCTTTCAGCCCGTCTCGCGCGGTATTCATTTACAAATTTAAAGCGAGACGGCTTGTCCTTCGGTACCTCTTCCCCCGGCATACATATCTTCATATAACAGGTGTATAAAACGGTCAGGTTAATAAAAATAAGCAGAAGTCTTGCGATAAGAGCTATTCCTGCCAGAATAGGGAGGAAGCTGTTATTTGGGATGGGGAGGCTGAGGAATATCCAAAGCACGTATGTAATAACTGTGAAGGTTATCATGCGGAGCGATTTTTCAGCAAGATATTTGATGTCGACCTCTCTTGCTACGGTCTCACATCCCTTGAGCACAAGGATCGTGAGAGCTCCGACGATAAGATATCTGGCCGAGCTCATGACCGATACAAGAGTTTGAGAACCGATTTCTCTGAAAAACATCTCGTAAGCGCTGATTCCGAGTTCGCCGAGCGCGAAAGCAAGAAATACAGCCGCGGACGTCATAGCTGCCTTGAAGTACTTGTTTACAAAGGAAAGCTTATAAAGTCCGAGTAGCATTACCGATGCCGCGATGACGTCGGTTAAATCGGGTTTTACAAGATTTAAAAGAAAGAAATATCCTATAAAAAGAGTACCAAATCCCATTTTATTCCTTTTCGCACGGAGGGGGATGATCCCCACCGTGCCAATTAAAATTAACTTATTTAAGCTTCAGAGTTGTTAGCTCCGCAGCATTTCTTATATTTTTTTCCGCTTCCGCAGGGACAGGGGTCATTTCTTCCCACCTTTTTCTGCGCTCTCACGGGCGAGGGCTTCTGAGTTGGAGCTATATTGTTTCCGCGTACTACCTTGATAGTCTGGCGTCTCTCAGTGGATGAGAGGCGGGGAACAACGGAGAGTATTTTCTTGACGGTGCAGTCCTTGATATCCTCTGTCATATCGTCAAACATATCCGCGCTTTCAAGACGGTACATAGCTACGGGGTCTCTCTGAGCGTAGGAGTTGAGACCAACGTATTCCTTGAGCTCGTCCATAGCCTCAAGATGCTCCATCCAGTGGCGGTCAACTTCCTCGAGGAGTATCTTCTTTTCGACTCTGCGCATAGCATCCTCGGGTGCTCCGGGGATAGCGGCGAAGAGTGCATCCTTTGAGTGATAGATCTTGAGTGCTTCCTCTACAAGCTCGGATTTCCATGCTTCCTTGTCGATATTCTCGAGTTCCTCATCGGTATATTCAAGGTTGTGACTATCTGTTACCATACCGTAGTATGTTTCTCTGAACTGATCAAACTTGAATTCGTGTATATCATCCATACCGAAGCAGAAGTCAAAGTTTGCCTCGACAGAGCTTGTGATCATATCTGTTATGATCTGCTCGATAGAGTCATTAAAGAGTACAGTACCGCGCTGAGAGTAGATAACGTTTCTTTGCTGGTTCATAACGTCATCGTATGAAAGTACGCTCTTTCTTCTCTCAAAGTGGCTCGTCTCTATGCGTCTTTGCGCATTTTCGATTGTACCGGAGAGAATTCTGGCATCTATCACCATATCGTCCTTAAAGCCCATTCTTTGAAGAATGGCTTTTACTCTGTCGGTAGCGCCGAAGAGTCTGATGAGCTCGTCATCAAGGGAAATGTAGAATTTGGATTCACCCGGGTCTCCCTGACGTCCGCTTCGTCCTCTGAGCTGGTTGTCAATTCGTCTGCTCTCGTGGCGCTCAGTACCGAGAATGAAGAGACCGCCTGCCGCTCTTACCTTTTCAGCTTCGGGCATAAGTGCTTCCTTATGCTTTGCGTACAGCTCGCTGAATTTAGCGCGTATGTCAAGAATTTCGGGCACGTCGGTATCTGCCGTTCCGGTAGCCTCATTTATGAGCTCCTCGTCATATCCAAGCTTCCTGAGCTCACGCTTTGCGAGGAATTCGGGGTTACCGCCGAGCATAATATCAGTACCTCTGCCGGCCATGTTTGTAGATATAGTAACAGCGCCGAAGCTTCCTGCCTGAGCTACTATTTCCGCCTCGCGCTCGTGCTGCTTTGCATTGAGCACGTTGTGCTGTATTCCTTCGCGCTTCAGCACCTTGGAGAGCTCCTCGGATTTTTCAATAGATACAGTACCTACCAGTACGGGCTGTCCCTTTGCATGGCACTCCTTTATCTGGTTGACGATAGCCTTTGTTTTACTTGCGACCGTGCTGTATACCGCATCGTTGTGATCCACTCTTATCATAGGCTTATTCGTGGGAACTTCAACGACGTCAAGCGCATATATCTGCTTGAATTCGTCCTCCTCGGTCATGGCAGTACCTGTCATACCGGAGAGTTTTTTGTACATTCTGAAGTAGTTCTGGAAGGTTATGGTTGCAATAGTCTGGTTTTCGCTCTGAACGTCTACGTGCTCTTTGGCTTCTATAGCCTGGTGCAGACCGTCGCTGTATCTTCTTCCGGGCATAAGACGGCCGGTGAAGGAGTCTACTATGACTATAGCATTGTCTTTGACAATGTAGTCGATATCTCTCTTCATTACACCGTGAGCCTTGATAGCTATAATAACGTGATGATGTATCGTGCTGTTCTCTCTGTCAGAGAGGTTGTCTACTCCGAAGAACTTCTCGGCCTTTTCAATACCGTGCTTGGTGAGGACTGCCGTACGCGCCTTTTCGTCTACGATATAGTCTTCTGCATACGTATCGAGGTCCTGCTTGGTATCCATTTCCTTGATAACAAAGCGTGAGAATCCGGATACGAGCTTTTCTGCCTGATCGTAGAGGTCGGTGGACTTTTCTCCCTGTCCTGAAATGATAAGAGGAGTTCTAGCCTCATCTATGAGGATAGAGTCAACCTCGTCGAGGATAGCAAAGTTGTGTCCTCTCTGTACCATCATCTCCTTGTAGGGAACCATATTGTCACGGAGATAGTCGAATCCGAGCTCATTGTTAGTACCGTAGGTTATATCGGAATTGTAAGCCTTCTGCTTTTCTATTCTGTCCTGACCGTGCACAACGAGACCTGTAGTAAGTCCGAGGAAGGAGTATACTCGTCCCATCTCTTCGCTGTCACGTGATGCTAGGTAATCGTTTACCGTAACAATGTGCACGCCTTTACCGGTAAGCGCGTTCAAGTAAGCCGGCAGAGTTTCAACAAGGGTTTTACCTTCACCGGTCTTCATCTCGGCAATTCTTCCTTGGTGGAGAAGAATACCGCCGATAAGCTGCACTCTGTACGGACGCTTTCCGAGGACTCGGTCGTCCGCCTCTCTCACAAGAGCAAAAGCCTCGGGGAGAATATCTTCGAGAGTCTTTCCTTCAGCTAGGTCTGTTTTTAGCTTGTCCGTATACGATCTGAGCTCATCGTCGCTCATAGCTCCGAATTTGTCAGCTAAAGACTCTATCTCATCCACTAAGGGCAGGATTCTCTTTATTTGTTTCTCGCTGTATGAAGCAAAAAGCTTTTTAATTAATCCCATTTTACTTGACCTTTCTCAAAAAAACTTGTAAAGCATAGTTTAACTATTATAGTATAGCACACTCATCGCAAAAAATAAAGTAATATTTGTAAATTAATAAAATATTTACTTTAAAGCTTGTAAAATATGGGATTCTGTGATAAAATGTATCAGTAAATACTCGTGAGGTTGATATTGTGAAGAGAATTAATATAGTTTTGTATAACCCCGAAATACCGCAGAATACAGGAAATATTTCGCGCACCTGCGCGGTGACAGGCGCAGCGTTGCACATCATAAGACCTACAGGCTTTGAGATATCAGACCGTACGCTGAAAAGAGCAGGGCTTGACTATTGGGATAAGCTTGATGTTACCTATTATGACAGTTTTGAAGAATTTATGGATATACACGGAGGATCTCCTATGTATTTCTTCTCGGCGCACGCCGATCATTCCTATGCTGATGTAGAATATCCGGACGGTGTTTTTCTTATCTTCGGCCGCGAATCTGTCGGATTGCCGCGTGAACTTGTAGAAGAAAATTCCGACAGAGCGATTCGTATTCCTATGCTCCCTACACTCAGATGCCTTAATTTGTCAAACTCGGTTGCGATAGCGGTGTATGAGGTGCTCAGACAGAAAGGCTTTGCCGATCTTACTTGAACGGAAAAATATATTTTTGACCTGAAAATGCGGTGTATTACTTGACTTTTTCAGGTCAAAAATGTATAATTAGATATATGAGTATTTTAGGAGGTTTGCCTACGGGCAATTTTAAAGAAATGACGAAAATAGATATTTTTTCAGGCTTTCTCGGAGCAGGTAAGACTACTCTTATTAAAAAGCTGATTAAGGAAGCATACAGCGGTGAGAAACTGGTGCTGATAGAAAACGAGTTCGGAGAGATAGGCATTGACGGAGGCTTTCTTCAGGATGCAGGCATAGAGATAACCGAGATGAATTCCGGTTGTATCTGTTGCTCGCTTGTAGGCGATTTTTCCAAGGCGCTCATCAAGGTGCTTGACGAGTTCCACCCCGACAGAGTTATCATTGAGCCCAGCGGTGTAGGAAAGCTTTCTGACGTTATCAAGGCGGTACGGTCTATAGAAACTGAAGATGCTTCGCTCAACTGCTTTACTACCGTTGCCGACGTAAATAAGTGCAAGATGTACATGAAGAACTTTGGCGAGTTCTACAATGATCAGATAGCTAACGCATCATGCATAGTTCTTTCTCACACCGATGTTGCGAAATCCGATAAGGTTGAGGCATCAGTTGAGCTCATCAGGCAGCACAATAGCTCGGCTACTATCGTTACTACTCCTTGGGACAAGCTTGACGGATCGGATATACTTGCTGCTATGGAAAAGGTGGACACTCTTGAGTCCGCTATGCATGAGCTTGAGGAAGAGCATAAGCATCATCACCACCACGACGGTGAGGAGTGCCACTGCCACGATCACGAGCATCACCACCACGACGGTGAGGAGTGCCACTGCCACGATCACGAGCATCACCACCACGACGGTGAGGAGTGCCACTGCCACGATCATGATCATCATCACCACGACGGTGAGGAGTGCCACTGCCACGATCACGAGCATCACCACCACGACGGTGAGGAGTGCCACTGTCACGATCACGAGCATCACCACCACGACGGTGAGGAGTGCCACTGCCACGATCATGAGCATCATCACCACGACGGTGAGGAGTGCCACTGTCACGATCACGAGCATCATCACCACCACGGCGAAGAGCAGTGTTCGTGCGGATGCCATGATCACGGTCACCATCATCACGCAGATGAGGTGTTCTCGAGCTTCGGTTGTGAGACCACAAAGAAGTTTACTGTAGAAGCTATACAGACTATCCTTGAGACCTTCTCCGAGGATGACACTTACGGCATGATACTTCGTGCGAAGGGCATCGTTGAGGGGGAGAACGGTGAGTGGATACACTTTGATTACGTTCCCGCAGAGCCCAATGTTCGTCATGGCGCACCCGGTGTTATCGGTCGTCTTTGCGTAATCGGATCAGGTGTTGATAATGACAAAATAAAGGAGATTTTCGGACTTTAATTCCGAGCAGAATATGGAAATCCCGGTATATTTATTCACAGGTTTCCTTGAGGCGGGTAAAACCAGCTTTATCAAGGAAACCATGTCAGACCCTAATTTTAACGACGGAAAAAAGCAATATCTTATTATCACCTGTGAGGAGGGTGAGGTTGAGTTTGAGGCTGCCGACTTCCCGGACAACGTTCACTTCGCATCCTTTGACGACCCTCAGCGCTTGACCTCGGACAGGCTCAATGCTGTAGTGAAAAGAGCAGGTGCGGACATCGTTGTCGTTGAGTACAACGGTATGTGGACGATCGATACGTTCTACAATGCGCTTCCCCAGAATTGGATGGTCTATCAGGAGATAATGATAGCCGATTCCTCAACTATAATCAGCTATAATGCAAATATGCGACAGCTTGTTGTTGATAAGCTCACAAGCTGTGAGATGGTAGTTTTTAACCGCTTTAAGCCGGAGTATGATAAGATGACTCTGCATAAAATCGTCAGAGGCGTATCCAAGAGAGCAAATATTTGCTATGAGGATCTTGATGGCGAGATAGAGTTCGACGATATCGAGGATCCGCTTCCTTACGATATCAATGCGGACGTCGTAGATATCAAGGATGATGACTTTGCTATCTTCTATCGCGATATGACGGATGAGTTTGCAAAGTACAAGGGAAAGACCGTTCGCTTTAAGGGAATAGTAGCTCTTGACAGCTCTTTACCAAAGGATAGCTATGCTATCGGCAGACATATTATGACGTGCTGTGCAGACGATATTGCGTATCGCGGAGTGGTTGCAAAGGGGATGGGCAATCTCAAGCTCACTACACGCGATTGGGTAACAGTCGAGGGGAGACTCATCGAGGAGTATTCAAAGCTTTATCGCGGTGTAGGTCCCGTTCTCTACGTCAAGAGCATCGAGCCGGCAGAGAAACCTGTACAAGAGGTAGCAACTTTCTATTAATATTTAACTTTTAGGAGAATCAGTATATGCATAACGAAGATACCAAATTCCCCTTTTCAATGTATAAGGAAGCAGGCGAAGGGCGCATAGTTAACAGCAGATCACATGCAAATTCTATGGAGATCGTTGAGGTCACCTCAGGTACTGTAATGGTACAGATAGGCACAGAGCTCGTCGCGGCAGGCGAGGGTGATTTTCTTTATATTCCTCCGTCAATGACCTTCAGAGTAGATGCTGCGACTGATTTTGCCTCTGTAAGAGGCATGATATTTGATATCTCGATTATAGAAGAGAATCTCGAGAATTTCGACAGCGAGGTTTTCTATATGTTCTACGTGCAGTCCAAGAACAGAGTTACCGTATTCGGTACGGATCATCCTGTAAATCCTACTCTTAAGAGATTTATGAAGGAATCCTACGATGAGTATACCGAGAAAGAGATATGCTATAAGCTTCCGATAAGAGCCAACATTTATCATATGATGACCTCTCTTTTGCGCTATTATTGCGGATCGAAGAATGAGCTTGACAGAATGATCTATCATAACGTATTAAGATTGCGTCCCGTTATAACTTACATAGACGAGCATTTCAGAGAGAAGATATATATTGAGGAGCTCTCAGCGATGATAAACGTCTCTCCTGACTACTTTACCAAGATGTTCAAGGAGTCTATAGGTAAGACACCGATAGACTACATAAACGGTATGCGTGTTAATTCCGCGATGGAGTTGCTTTGCACAAGCGAAATGTCTATGACCGAGATCGCTGATGCCATCGGTTTCTGCAATCCCAACTATTTCCACAAGATATTCAAACAGTATATGCTCACCAGCCCTCTTGCATACAGAAAGAGTGCTAAATGAATTAAATAACAATCTTTTATCAAAGGTACTGCCTATGTCAGTACCTCTTTTTATACAAATATCTCATAAATTGGACAAATTGCTTCTGTTATGTAAAGGAATTCAATTCATTTTATTGCCTATTTGTAAACAAAACGGAAAAAGTCGATTTGTTCATTATTTATTCTTGATTTTTGTCGCAATAAATAGTAATATGCTTCCTACGTAATGTTTTTAGGAGGTACAAGCGTGGCGGAAATCAAGAAAAAGGCTAAGCGTAAGCTTTATTTCAGAGTATTAAAGAAAATAATGAAGATAAGATATAAAGAGCCGAAATTCGTCTACCTCGGCGAGCAGTTTGTTAACGGTGCGCTGATACTGTCAAACCATGAGGGAACTGATTCACCGATGTCACTCGAAATATATTGTGACAAGCCCACACGTATGTGGGGGGCATATGAGATGAATTCGGGACTCGTCAAGCTCTATAAATATCAAACAAAGATATATTACCATGAGAAAAAGCATTGGAACATTCACCTTGCGAGGCTGTTTTGTCTTATTGCGAGCCCTCTTACGTGGCTTTTCTATTCGGGATTCGATCTTATATCGGTATATCGCGATGCCCGACTTATCAGAACACTCAGGGAGAGCGTAAGAGCGCTTGAGAGTGGAGATAATATAGTAATTTTTCCGGAGGATTCGAGAAACGGATATCTCTCGGAGCTTGAGGGATTTCACGAAGGATTTATTCTCCTTGCCGAGCTTTGCGAGCGCAGAGGTATAGATCTGCCGATTTACGTATCCTATTTCAGAAAGAGTGACAAAACATACATATTTGATGCGCCTGTAAAATACTCGGAGCTTAGTGAGAAATACAAGAGCAGAGAAGAGATCAGTAGATATCTTTGCGAGCGTTGTAATGCGATCGGCAAGATGCAGTTTGATGAAGACGGAAACCAAATCGATACATTAAAGCAATCAAATTAACTTACAGCAAAAAAGAACGGACAAATTGTCCGTTCTTTTTTGCTTTGTACAGATTAATTTTCTCTTACTACAGTAAGAGGCTCGAGGCCTTTTACATATTTTGCCGTAACGGTTACCTTCTTTACCGATTTGTCTGAGGGGAGCTCATACATAGGCTGCATCATTATTCCCTCAACGATCGATCTGAGTCCTCTCGCACCGGTGTTTCTCTCGATGGCAAGGTGAGCAATAGCTCGGAATGCCTCGTCCTCAAACTCAAGGTCAATTCCGTCGAGCTTAAAGAGCTTCTGATACTGCTTGTAGAGCGCGTTTTTTGGCTCTTTAATGATTCTTACAAGCGCATCTTCGTCTAGATTGTCAAGAGACACGATGACCGGCAAACGTCCTACAAGCTCGGGGATCAGTCCGTACTTAACTACGTCGTGAGCCTCGACGTCCTTGTATACGCCCTTTGCTACCTTTTCCTTGGAGGTCATCTTTTCAGTGCCAAAGCCTATCTGCTGTGAGCCTTTTCTTGTCTCGATAAGCTTCTCAATACCGTCAAACGCTCCTCCGCATATGAAAAGTATGTTCTTTGTGTTTATCTGTATAAATTCTTGGTTAGGATGCTTTCTTCCGCCCTGAGGTGGTACGTTTGCGGTAGTACCCTCGAGAATCTTGAGCAGAGCCTGCTGTACACCTTCACCGGAGACGTCACGTGTGATAGAGCGATTCTCACTCTTTCTCGATATTTTATCGATCTCATCGATATAAATAATTCCTCTTTCAGCCTTATCGACGTCAAAATCTGCGGCTTGAATGAGTCTTAAGAGAATATTCTCTACGTCCTCACCCACGTATCCTGCTTCGGTAAGAGTGGTAGCATCTGCTATAGCGAAGGGAACCTTAAAGCTTTTCGCTAAAGTCTGAGCGAGGTAGGTTTTTCCGACACCGGTAGGTCCGAGGAGGAGTACGTTTGACTTTTGGATCTCAACGCCGTCGTCTTCCTCGGTATTTTCCTTTTTGCGTCTTTTTTTGTTTGCTTCATCTACGGTAAGTATTCTTTTGTAGTGATTGTACACTGCAACCGCAAGCGCAAGCTTGGCATTGTCCTGACCGATTACGTGCTCGTCGAGCATATTTTTGATGTCGATGGGGCGGGGGAGAGTTTCTATGGTGAGGCCGCTGTCTTCACTCTCATCGGTATCGGATATATTGCCGAATTGCTCCTCGATGAAATCCGAGCACACGAAAATACAATCATCGCAAATGTAAGTTTTTCCGTCTCTTGCCGGGATGAGAAGATTTACGGCATCTTCACCTCTACCGCAAAAGGCACAATGCCTCATAGGTGTGTTGTTAGTTTCGTTAGACATCTATTAGTCCTTCTTGGTGATTACTTTGTCGATAAGTCCGTAAGCGCATGCCTCGTCAGCGGTGAGGAAGTTATCTCTCTCGGTGTCACGCTCGATTTCTTCAATTGGCTTACCTGTGTGCTCTGCGAGAAGCTTGTTGAGTTTGGCTCTTGTTCTGAGTATGTGATCTGCATGGATCTTTATATCAGAGGCCTGACCTTGAGCACCGCCGAGAGGTTGGTGTATCATTATCTCAGCGTTGGGAAGAGCGAGTCTCTTTCCCTTTGTACCGCCGGAGAGAAGGAAAGCCCCCATGGAAGCAGCCATACCCATACAAATGGTACATACGTCACACTTGATATAGTTCATGGTATCATAGATCGCAAAGCCTGCGGAAACCGATCCGCCGGGACTGTTGATGTAGAAGTAGATATCCTTGTCGGGATCCTGTGCCTCAAGGAAGAGCATCTGAGCTACTACAAGAGATGCGGTGACGTCGTTTACCTCGTCTGTAAGCATAACAATTCTGTCACTGAGAAGTCTTGAATATATGTCGTAAGCACGCTCTCCGCCGGGAGTCTGTTCTATTACGTTTGGAACGAGTGGCATAGTTAAATCCTCCTATGTGTTCTTATTTGCAAAAAAGTGCAAAAAATGTCTTATGCTTTTTTGCTATTACTTTTAAAATGGCCGACAATCCGTATTATGCAGGGATTGTCGGCCGTATTGTCCGAAACGGTCGGACACATTCTGCTAAAGATTAAATATCTGATTACTTAATATTTGCGTTTTCCTTAACGAGAGCCATCGCCTTGGATGCGAGAAGGTCAGCCTTGATATCATCGGATGCTACCATGGTCTTAACTTCCTCAGCATCGATGTTATAAGCTGCGCCGATCTTGGTGTACTCCTCGTTGATCTCCTCTTCGGTTACCTCAAGGTTCTCAAGAGAAGCGATCTTTTCAAGAGCGAGTCTGATCTTAACCTGCTTCTCCGCCTGGGGACGAAGCTGTGCGCGGATAGCGTCAAGTGTAAGACCGGTGTACTGCATGTAGGTCTTGATGTCAAGGCCGCTGGAACGGAGTCTTGTGTCATAGTCACGGAGATAGTTCTCGGTCTCTGCCTCGAACATAGGCTCGGGAATCTCTGCAACAAGAAGCTCCATGAGCTTTTCAGCAAGGTTGTTTTCAACCTCTCTCTCAGCATTTGCCTCGGCTCTCTCGGTAAGTTTAGACTTGAGATCAGCCTTATATTCATCTACAGTGTCAAATTCGGAAACATCCTTTACGAACTCGTCATCAAGTACGGGAAGCTGCTTGAGAGACTTAACCTCACACTTGAAGGTAGCTGCCTTGCCTGCAAGGTCCTTTGCGGAATAATCCTCGGGGAATGTTACGTTAACGTCGAAGCCTTCTCCTATCTTCTGACCTACGATCTGATCCTCGAAACCGGGAATGAAGCTGCCTGAGCCGATCTTAAGCTCATAGTTTTCACCCTTGCCGCCCTCGAATGCTACGCCGTCAACAAATCCCTCGAAATCAAGGGTAACGGTGTCACCGTTCTGAACTGCATCGTCAGATTCCTGAATAAATCTTGCGTTTCTGTCTCTTGCCTTGTCGATCTCAGCGTTGATCTCGTCCTCGCTGATCTCCACAGCCTTCTTTTCTACCTCGATGCCCTTATAGTTTTCGATCGTAACCTCAGGCTTAACGAAGCCCTCAGCCTTGAGAACGATGTCGCCCTCCATAGATACAAGGTCAAACTTGGGAGTGCCTACGAAATCGTAGCCAGCTTCGGTGATAGCTGCCTCGAATGCCTCGGGAATACAAGCGTTGATAGCATCCTCGAAGAATACCTCCTTGCCGTAGAATGTCTTAACTACGTGCATGGGTGCCTTTCCTTTTCTGAAGCCGGGAACGTTCATACTCTTGATGTTCTTCTTGTAAGCTTCAAGCTCAGCCTTTGCGTAAACTTCCTTCTCAATGGAGAATTCGATTACGTAGCCGTTCTTTTCAGTAAGTTCCTTTTTGATAAGGCTCATTTTGTTTTTTCCTCCGAAAAAATACATTTATTTTTATTTAATAATAATTTTTGCAACCACATTATTTTACAACAATAAAATGTCTTTGTCAAGTCATTTGGGGAAATATTAGCCAAAAAACTTTGTTCAAATTGTCAATGCTTTACGATTTTTGGGATAAATTCAATGTAATCCGCGGATATCATATGCATTTCAATACCGTCATAAACAAACGACGGTGGCTCTGTGTAGTTACCGTGTATATGACCGAAATACACGTGTTTAATGTTAAATTCCTTCAGCACCTCGATGAGTCCTTCCGAGGCCTTGTCCGACCAGAAGGGAGGGAAGTGCATAAACACAACTATCTCCTTCTCAGGTGAGTTTGCCTTGAGCTCTGCGGCTTTTGTCAGACTGAGCTTCAGCCGTTGTGTCTCGCGGTTTATAAGCTTTGCGAAATCCGTATTGTCCGGTGCATTCTTTGCATCGGGATCGTGATACCAGCCTCTTGTGCCGGCTATTATATACTCGTCTGTTTCGTGCGCGTTGTTGAAAAGAAACGATATAGTTGATATTCCTGTTTTCTTGAACAGCTCCTCGTGCTTTTTCATCGTGCACCACCAGAAATCGTGGTTACCCTTGCCGAGTATTTTTTTACCGGGCAGGGAATCTATAAACTTTAAGTCAGATACAGCCTCATCAAGTGAGAGTGCCCACGATATATCTCCGGGGATGACCACAGTATCTTCATCTGTGACGAGTCTTTCCCAATTGTTTTTTATCCTCGTCATATATCCGTCCCACCTACGGCCAAAGACTTCCATGGATTTGTTTGTGGTGTCAAGTGTCGAAAGGTGAAGATCGGCTATAACATATAATGACATACGTTTCTCCGAAATGTATAAAATGTTGTTTTAAGGTTAAAATGTATTTGCAGGTAAGCACAAAGCTCCTGCGGAAAAGAGAATGAAAATGAACGAAAAAATGCAGAAAAATGAATGTTGCCACGATAGTGCAAAGCACATCAAGGGCGTCATGTGCGACGTTAAAAACTGTGCGTATCATAACGGTACCAATGAGTGCTATGCCGGTTGCATTTGCGTAGGACCTCACGAGGCAAGCTGCTCCGCGAACACATCCTGCGCGACATTTAAGCCCAAGGATTGCTGATCATTCCTTGGCAAAAACACTTACCGAATCCTGCATTTCGGTTTTATTTATGACCGATGTGTGCAGTGCTTCCTTTTTCCCGAGATCTCCGAGAGGAGTGGGGATCGGTTCGCCTGTTAGAGCTTCGAGCATATCGAGTGCCAAAAGCTCGTCATCGGGTGTCCTTCCGGTCAGGGAAGTATAAACGTCAGCGGCAAACTTATACGCCGAGGCTGTGGATACGGTGAGTATCCTTCTCTCTGCCTTATTGTCCACAGTATATTTCTCGGTCGCCGTAAAGGCAACTGCGGTATGCGGGTCGATGAGGCAGTTTTTATTTTCATAAATTTTCTTTATCGTAAGTGCGGTTTCAACTTCATCTGCCGAATATCCGACAAAGTCGCAGGAGATCCTTGCGAAATCCTCCTCGGTGAGAGCATATCTTCCGTATTGAGACAGATCCTCCATATATTTTGCTGTTTTTTCAGCTCCGAGAGTTACGAAGAGGAGTCTTTCTAGATTTGATGAGATAAGTATGTCCATAGACGGAGACATGGTTGTGTGGAATGCGCGGTTTCTGTCATATATTCCGGTCTTTAGAAACTCTGTGAGCACGTCATTTTTGTTTGAAGCGCATATAAGCGTGTTTACAGGTAGTCCCATCAGCTTTGCGAGATAGCAGGCAAATATATTGCCAAAATTTCCTGTAGGAACACATACGTCTATCTCCTCACCGAGTCTGATAGTACCTGCTTTGAGCATATCGCAGTATGCGGATACGTAGTAGGCGATCTGCGGCACGAGTCTGCCCCAGTTGATCGAGTTTGCGCTGGAGAGAAATACGTTATATCCGTCAAGCTGCTTCGCATATTCTGTGTTTGCAAATATTTCCTTTACACCGCTTTGTGCATCGTCAAAGTTACCTACTATACCGGTTACGGATACGTTTTTACCTGTCTGAGTCTGCATCTGCAGCTTCTGCACACGGCTGACACCGTCGATAGGGTAGAATACCTTGACCTTTGTTCCGTCGACGTCGCGGTATCCCTCAAGCGCGGCTTTCCCAGTATCTCCCGAGGTTGCCACGAGTATGATCGCGCATCTTTCCTCGCCGCATTTTCTGAGAGCTCTAACAAAAAGACGCGGCATTATCTGCAGAGCCATATCCTTGAAAGCACAGGTAGGACCGTGCCAGAGCTCAAGCATAAAATTGCCGTCCTGCATATCGGTGAGCTTAGCAGGGAAGTCACGGAATTTAGAGTCTGAGTATGCCGCCTCAGCATCGTCTAAAATCTCGCTGTATGAATAGTCGTCGAGATACTTTGACAGCACCGCAGCCACTCTTTCGGGATAAGAAAGAGCGGTCATTTTTTCTATTTCTTCAAGCGTCAGGACAGGTATGTTTTCGGGCATAAAGAGACCCTTGTCACCGGCAAGACCTGTCTTTATCGCATATGCGGATGTGACCCCGGCAGTATCACTGCCTCGTGTGCTGATATATCTCATTTTTTGTACCTCTCGGCGCGGTTATATGCCGTGTTTACATTGAATGCGTTTTTTAAATGCTTTATTTCTGCCAAGCTATATTTGGCGGTATCAGATTTTACATAAACTTCGATTATGTCAAAACGCTTTTTCTTAGATACGGGATTATATGCTGTGTAGAATCTTGCCGCTTGGATTATTCCGCGCTGTTTTGGAGTGTCAACACTTGATGCCGGGCGTGGCTCGTTTGGGCTTTCGTGTCCGAGCGTTCTCGTTTTTACTTCTACAAATGCGAGCGTATCTCTATCCTCTGCGATTATATCTATCTCGTGTCCGTCGGCTACAAAATTTTTCGCCTTGATTTTATAACCGTGACGTCTGAGGTAACGTCTTGCCATTTTTTCTCCGAAATCTCCGAGCTTTCTTTTCGGAGTTTTGATCCTGAGGATATTCATGCTTATTCCTTATCAAGAAATTTCAAGAAGCTTTTGCGATATATTGGTGCAACTCCGTGTTCTCTTACAGCGTTCATATGATCCTTCGTAGGGTAACCCTTATGCTTTGCGATTCCGTACATAGGGTATTCGCGGTCGAGCTCCTCGCAGCCTCGGTCACGTGTGACCTTGGCAAGTATGGATGCTGCGGCTATGGATGCGCTCTTTGCATCTCCCTTTACAACCGTTTCTGTCGGTATGGTAAATCCGCGTGAACAGTTTCCGTCTATGAGAGCAAAGTCAGCCTTTACAGATAGCTTTTCTACTGCTCGTCGCATAGCGAGCATGGAAGCATTGAGAATGTTGTATTCGTCGATCTCCTCCGGCGTACATTCCGCAATACCGTAGGCGACAGCCTTCTCAATTATCAGATCATACAAGGCCTCGCGCTTTTTTTCGGTGAGCTTCTTTGAGTCGTTGAGCCCGGGTATTTCTAATCCGCGCGGCAAAATTACCGCTGCTGCTACCACAGGGCCGCAGAGAGGACCTCTTCCTGCCTCATCACAACCGCAAATGGCTGTGTATCCCTCTGCATAGTGCTTGTCCTCAAATTCAAAGTTTGGCATAATGACATCCTTAATCTATAATATCTTTTGGTCTTTCAAGCGAAATTCTGCCGATCTTAGCGCTTCTAAACTCCTCGAGGAGCATCTCTGATGTTCTCTGGGAGTTTATCTCTCCTCCCGAGACCAGAAATCCGCGTTTTCTTCCGACAAGCTCGAAGAGATCGTAGCAGTCAAGACCCTCGACCTCGTCCTCGCTGAGCTTATATCTTGCCATAAATTCCTTTGGCGCAACTTCCATAAGTCTGCCGCACAGAAGCATGGCTATTTCCTCTATATCAAGTATCTGATCGCGGATCGCACCGGTCATAGCGAGATTTTGTCCCACTCTTTCTTCCTCAAACTTGGGCCAGAGTACACCGGGCATATCGAGAAGATCAAGGCCAATATCCGTCGGCACCCATTGTTTGTTAAGAGTAACACCCGGGCGGTTTTCCACCTTAGCCTTTTTTCCTCCCGCAAGCTTGTTTATGAGAGAGGATTTGCCGACGTTGGGGATTCCTACGATCATTGACTTCAGCTTTCTGCCCGCCATACCTTTATTTTGGTATCTCTCGAGCTTTTCTGACATAACGCTCTTAACCGTTTCCTCCAGCGTATTTATACCGGCGCCCGTATTATTGTCGATAACGACTGCGGCAATACCTTGTTTTTTGTAATATTCCACCCATTCTCGCGTGACGTCGGGATTTGCCAGCGCGGATTTAGTGAGTACTGCCACCCTCGGCTTTGTGCCGAGAAGCTTTTCTATCTCGGGGTTCTTTGAGCTATACGGTATTCTCGCATCGAGCAGCTCGAGCACGAGATCCACCTGGCCGAGATGCTCCTGCATCAGACGGCGGGTTTTGGCCATATGCCCCGGGAACCATTGTATAGGATTTGATGACATAGTAGTTTCCTTTATTCTATTTTTCCAAATTCGTCAAAGGGATAGAAGATAAGAACAACCTTGCCGAGAACAGAGTCCTCGTGGTAAGTTCCCGTCATTCTCGAATCGAGAGATACGTTTCTGTGATCACCCATAACAAAGATCTCATTTTCCGGTACTGTCAGGGTGTAATATCCGCTGCCGACCTCGAGATCTAATTTTTCTGCGTTATCTAATAATTCACGGTGGGGTATAACGGAATACTCGTAACCTATCTCGTCGATAAACACGTAGTCCTCATCCAAAAGCTGACCGTCAACCCATACTCCGTTAGATTTGAAGGTAACAGTCTGTCCTTCTACCGCAATAACTCGCTTGACGATGGGGGCCTTGAGAGATCTGTCGTCTATTACGACAACGTCACCGGGCTTGGGATCGTAGAAGAAATTGGTGAGGAGGAGTCTTTGCTCATCCTGTAAGGTGTTCTGCATGGAATCTCCGTCTACTACGGAATATCTGAAGAAGAAGGACGTTATGATAAATACCGCAGCGAGAGTAAAGACAAACAGCTCTATAAAATCAAAGATGGAGTCAATTCTTCTTGGCTTTGATTCCTTTTCTTTATTAGGATGTCCCTTTGCTAAGTCGCAAACGGTGGCATCTTCTGTCTCTTCCGATTCTTCTTCAGCATCAGGGGCATTCACCTCGGTCTGATCATCGGACTCAACGGCGTTCTCTTCCTCGGGTATATCCTCGTTTTGAAGATCCTCCGCCTCATTTGTCAAGGTGGGGAAATCAAGAGTATCCGAGTCATATGCGACTGGATTCTCCGATAATACAGTATCGCTGTATTCTGATGTTTCCTCGCCTGTATCACCGCTCAATTCTTCGTCGGAGAAGGGGAGCTCTTGAGCATTGTTGATATATTCATCGTTTTTCAAAGGTAATTCACCTCCGGGCATACTAATTCATTTTCTATTTTAACATATTTAAAATAAAATTACAATACTAAATGCGCACTATTTTTCGCGTAATACGGGAATTATTTCGTGGCAAATAAATTATTTAACTTTTTTTGAAAAAGCTATTGATTTTTCACAAACTTTATGATACAATATCTACAACTGTGCGTATGCCTATTTGCATACAATGGTGTATTTTCAGAACAGTCCTCTGCAAGCTCTGCACGAATGTTCGTAGTATTAAGGAGGGCCATAAAATGGAAAAGATCCAGGCTTTTGTAAATGAGCAGCTTAAGACTGAGGTTCCTCAGTTCAACATCGGTGATAGCGTAAAGGTTTATATCCGCATCACTGAGGGAGAGAAGACCAGAACACAGATGTTCGACGGTACCGTTATCGCTAAGCACGGCGGCGGAATCTCCGAGACCTTCACGGTTAGAAGAGTTTCCTACGGCGTAGGCGTTGAGAAGACTTTCCCTATCCATTCTCCTAACGTTGAGAAGGTTGAAGTATACCGCGTAGGTAAGGTTCGCCGCGCTAAGCTCTACTACCTCAGAGGTAGAGTTGGTAAGGCAGCTAAGGTTAAGGAAAAGAAGTAATTTTCCTACCCCCTCGTATGAAATAACCGCTATGCGAGATCATGCTTGCATAGCGGTTATTTCTTTAATCATAATATGAATTGTGTGACGGAATGATAATTTAAGCCATCTTGTCGCTTAGCTTTTCGCCGCCGAGAATGTGAAAGTGCAGATGCTTTACCGATTGGCAGCCGTCATCACCTACGTTGCTGACGATTCTGTACCCACCGCTGAGTCCGAGAGACTCTGCAATCTTCGGTATAACTGTGAAAATGTGAGCGACTACCGAGCTGTTATCCTCGGATATTTCATTTGCCGATGCAATATGCTCCTTAGGCACTACAAGACAGTGTACGGGAGCCTGGGGCGCGATATCGAGGAATGCATAGCACTTTTCGTCCTCATATACCTTAGTAGATGGGATATCTCCGTTTATTATAGCGCAGAATAAGCAGTTCATATTTTTCTCCTTAAGTTAATTGTTTTACTACATTTTATCATAAAATAATTCCGATTTCAATAGAAAAAAGGTATAAATATGAGATATATTGAGTGTATCTTGCCTGATTATCCGGTATGTGAGGATATGTGGGACGTCCTTTCCCGTGAGACGAGGCCGATCGTGGTTTACGGTATGGGCAACGGAGCGGATAAGCTTATAGACAGATTTAATAAGTACGGTATAAGGATATCCGATTTCTTTGCCTCTGACGGATTTGTGCGCGGTCATACCTTCCATGGTATGAGAGTAAAGTCTTTCAGCGAGATAAAAGAGACCTATTCCGATTTTGTTATAGTTCTTTCCTTTGCTTCTAACAGAGCAGAGGTTATAGATATGCTATCCGACATAGACGGTAAATATGAGATGTACGTACCCGATATGCCCGTGGCAGGAGATGAATACTTCGACCGTGAGTTTTATAATGCGCATTACGGTGAGATAGTATCCGCATATTCGCTGTTCACCGATAAGGATTCGAAAAATGCGTATGCCAACATCATCAACTACAAGCTGACGGGAAAAATGAGATATATTATGGATGCCTATTCCGAAAAGGACGAGCTGTACGCGGAGCTTAATACGTCCGAGATAGAGAAGTTTATAGATGCCGGTGCTTACAACGGCGATACCGTCAGAGAGGGTATAGAGTATTTTCCTAATCTCAAAGAGGTGATAGCCATAGAGCCCGATCCCAAAAATTATAAAAAGCTTGTTAAGTTCATTGATTCGGTTGAAAAGCCAATGATCAAGGCTGTGAATTCGGCAGTATGGAGCAGTGTGGGCGGTGGTGAATTCTCAGCATCCGGCAACCGTAATTCCTCTGTTTCTTCCACCGCATCATATCAGCATAAGGATACGGAGATATCGCTTATTTCAATTGATTCACTTGCAGAATCTCCGGATTACATTAAATATGATGTAGAGGGCGCTGAGCTTGAGGCGCTTATAGGCTCTCGAGATACTGTAAATGCGCACCGACCGAGTATTCTCGTCTCGCTCTATCACAGAAGCAGAGATATATTCGAGATTCCGATTTACGTTGCGCGTGAGCATCCGTTTTATAGGATGAAGCTTCGCAGACTCAGATGCCTTCCCGCATGGGAAATAGATTTATTATTATCGAGTACTTGAAAAGCTTGTCCCCATATGCTACAATAAAGAAAAAAGGAAAAGAAGGGTTTGTATGAAAAGACCTGAGCTTCTTGCCCCTGCGGGCAATTTTGAAAAGATGAAGGCGGCTATCCTTTACGGCGCAGATGCTGTTTATCTCGCAGGAGAGATATTCGGTATGCGCGCCGCGGCAGACAATTTTACTATGGATGAGCTGGCCTCTGCGGTAGAGTATGCGCATGAGAGAAACGTTAAGGTTTACCTCACCGTGAACACTATGCCAAGAGAGAACGAATACAATCTGCTCAAGAATTACTTTGAAAAATTAAAAAATATACAGATTGACGCGCTTATAATTGCTGACATCGGTGTCCTTATGCTCGCCAAGGAAATGCTTCCCGAAAAGGAGATTCACATTTCCACACAGGCTTGCTCGGTCAGTGCTGCGGACTGCCGTGCATGGTACTCGCTCGGTGCAAAAAGAGTGGTTCTCTCAAGAGAGCTTACCCTTGACGAGATCAAGGCTATTAAGGCTAATGTGCCCGAGGATCTTGAGATCGAGTGCTTCGTTCACGGATCAATGTGCATATCCTACAGCGGCAGATGTCTGCTTTCAAATCATATCGTCGGCAGAGATGCCAACCGCGGTATGTGTGCTCAGCCGTGCCGCTGGAATTACACCATCCGCAATTATGAGATAACCGAGGAAAAACGACCCGACTGTGTGATGCCGGTGGAGGAGGTAAACGGAGAGACGTTTATTATGGCGAGCCGTGATACCTGTACTATCGAGCACGTTCCGGAGCTTATTGAGGCAGGCATCGATTCCTTCAAAATAGAGGGAAGAATGAAGTCTGCATACTATACCGCAGTTGTTACAAACACATATAAGATGGCATTTAACTCATACTTCAGCGGCAATTATGAATACGATCCCGCGTGGTATCGTGAGCTTGAATCTGTAAGCCACAGAGATTATCATACCGGCTATTACTTTACCGACTCACATACCGATGCTAATACAGCTGAAAGTACCGGATATATCAAGGATAAGGCATATCTTGCTGTAGTAATATCGTATGATGAAGAGACGGGTGAGGCTCTTATGACTCAGAGAAATAAGATGGTCGTTGGTGATAGCATAGAGCTTCTCACACCCGGAAAGGTCGGAGCGCCCCTTACCGTAGGCGAGCTGTATGATGAAAATCATGAGCCCATCGATGCTACGAGGCATCCTTATATGACTTTTTATATGAAGATGCCGTTTGCGGTTAAGCCCGGGGATATAATCCGCGCTTCTTGATAATGATAATCGGAAGGCAAAATTTTTAATTTCTGATAGCAAATAGTTGATTTGCAAATAAATTTCAAAAGGAAATTTATCGATTTCTGTTGCAATGATATAGTAGCAAAAATCCGGATTTACTTTTTGCTATGGCTGAAAATTCAGCCGAAAAAAGTCCACGAGACTTTTCCTTATGCTACAATCATTATAAGGAGGAAGAATGAAAGAGTTTATTGAGATACTTAAAGTGATTTTTCTCGGTATAATAGAGGGAATTACCGAATGGCTGCCTATAAGCTCCACAGGTCATATGATCCTCGTAGACGAGTTTATAAAGCTTCAGGTTTCCGAGAACTTTAAAGAACTGTTTTTGGTAGTTATTCAGCTTGGCGCGATCCTTGCTGTACCTGTCGTATTTTGGAAAAAGCTTTTCCCATTTGGAAAAAGCAAGAGTGAGGATGAGAAAAAGAGAATCTGGTCGCTTTGGTTCAAGGTAGCCATAGGAGTTGTTCCCGCAGTAGTCCTCGGACTCCTGCTTGACGATCTTCTCGACAAATATCTCTACAACTATGTTGTAGTTTCCGTTGCTCTTGTGGTATACGGTGTTGCGTTTATCCTTATTGAGCGCCTTAGAAAGAATAAGGAGTACCGTATTGATAGCGTTTACGACATTTCTTACAGAGATGCCTTGATAATAGGCGCATATCAGACACTTTCTCTTATTCCCGGTACGTCACGCTCTGGCTCAACCATTCTCGGAGGTATGCTTACCGGCGTATCCCGTACCGCATCGGCTGAGTTTTCATTCTTCATGGCAATACCGGTCATGCTCGGTGCTTCGGGCCTTAAGGTGCTTAAGTTCATAGCCGGAGGATATACCGCTACTTCGCTTGAGATATGTCTTTTGCTCATCGGAATTCTTGTTTCATTCGCAGTTTCGCTTGTAGTTATAGAGTTCCTTATGAGCTTTGTGAAGAAGCATAGTTTCTCGGCATTCGGTATTTACCGTATAGTACTCGGCGCAGTAGTTCTCGCGTATTTTATCGCAAAAGTATATTAATAGAAAAAGGATGCACCTCGGTGCATCCTTTTTAATGTCCAATCCCATGTATTACGTCCATAGTTCTTATTTGCGGATTTGTGAATATTATTTCATCAATCTCAAAGGGAAGATGCGCGCCCTCACCGAGCTTTATCAATGATATATTCCTTTCTATTATCTCTTTGCCGTCATTGATCGCACATCGTATTCTGTCATTTTCGATTTCATAGCTTTTAGCTATGATCTCATCTGTGCCGCCAATGGTGTTTATCAGCTTGGCCGCTGTTTTCGGACCTATACCGCGTATTCCGGGAATGTTGTCCGATGTATCACCGACAAGGCATTTCCAATCAAGATAGCGAGAGGGCGCAACTCCGTATTTTTCTTTGATGTAGTTTGTATCGCACAGCTGTGAGCATTTTCCTCTGTAACGTATAACCTTTACATTATCTGTTATAAGCTGGAAATAATCGCTGTCAAACGAGGATATCAGCACCTCATTTTCTTCTCCGTATCTTATCGCGTAGGCAGCAATTACATCATCCGTCTCGCAATCTGATGTTTCCGAATATTTTATTCCCATATAGTCGAGGGCATCGTAAATGTACGGTAGCTGTATGAAAGGATTTTCGTCCTCCGCGACTTCGGAATAGTCTATTCTGTTAGCTTTATACTCTTTGAGTATATTTTTTCGGGGATTTTCCTTTTCACCGTCAAACATGACGAGCAGATGCGTTGGTGAATAGTACTCAGCGAGTCTGTTTATCGCGCCGACAAATCCGATAACCCCTTGTATTGCCTCGCCTTTTGCGCCAATTATTTTAGACGGCATACCGAAAAACATTTGAAAGAGGAGATTATGTCCGTCTACTATAAGCAATCTGTTCATTTTTACCTCAATAAATGCCCGCTTCAGTCTTAACCCGAGACCTTAGCGGGCATTTTTTATTCATTAATTCGCGACCAATCTATCGGTCTTTCACCTACGGACTTGAGATATTCGTTAGCCCGCCCGAAATGGTTTGATCCGAAAAATCCCGCGTATGCCGACAGCGGACTCGGATGTGCGCACTCCAAAACCAAATGGCGCTTGTTTGTAATTAACGCCTTTTTCGCTCTTGCGTTTCCGCCCCAGAGCATAAATACAACCGGTCGCTCTTTTTCGTTCATAAGCTCAATGATCCGGTCTGTCAGTATCTCCCAACCGCGCCCCTTGTGACTTTGAGGCATTCCTTCACGTACAGTGAGTGTAGTGTTGAGCAGAAGTACGCCTTGCTTTGCCCATCCTACAAGCTCTCCTGATTTCGGTGTTTCTATGCCGAGAGTGTCATTCAATTCCTTAAATATATTCTTGAGAGAAGGTGGGAAAGCGACGCCTTCCTTTACCGAAAAGCACAGACCGTGAGCCTGTCCCTCGCCGTGGTAGGGATCCTGTCCGAGTATGACCACTCTCGCGTTTTCATAGGAGGTGTATTTCAGAGAGTTGAAGATATCATTCATTGGCGGATAAATTTTTCTCGAAAAATATTCCGTTTTCAAGAACTCTCTTAAAGATAGGTAATATTCCTTTTTAAATTCGTCGGCGAGTAGGCCGTCCCAATCGTTTCCGATATGTACCATAAGTCCTCCTATAGTGCTATTTATTAAATTATATCACCAAATAGCGCAAAAATCAACAAAAAGCCCGAAACTTTTTACCGTTTCGGACTTTAAGAACTACTGCTAAACGGTAGCAAACACCGTTTCTATCACCTTTTTGCAGTTTGGCGGTGAGTATTGCCAGCGATCTATGTGCGTGACATTCTCCGTGTCTATAAAATATTCGAGCTCATCGGGATATCCGCAGGCATCCTGCGAATCTATTATTATAAGCTTGATCTTCATTTTTTCAGGTATTATGGATTTTATGTATACCGCTGCCGTTTGCCCCGGGTAAACGTCGTCACGGTATTCTGCAAGTCCTGCGAGATTCGGGCGCAGCTCGATAAATACACCGTAGCTCTCAACGCTTCTTATTATGCCTTTGACCGTCTGTCCCTCGTTGAATAGTGATGCATTTTCATTCCAGCTGCCGAGCAGCTCTCGCTCAGAGACGTATATTCTTCCTTTGGAATCAATACTTTTTACTACTGTGTGTATCATATCTCCTACCGACAGCCTTGCTGACGGATGCGCTATTCTTGATACCGATATCGCATCTATAGATAGTAAGGAGGTTATTCCGCAACCTATATCCACAAAAGCACCGAAGTTCTCAAGATGTGTTATCTTTGTCGGGATGATATCTCCCGGTATCAGAGTTGATATATAATTATGAGTGCATTCGATCTGTGCGGCTCTGCGTGAGAGTATTGCGACTGTATCTCCTCCGGCACTTTTCTCGAAACCGCGCACCTTGAAGCATACGTCCTTTCCAACCCGCGTCAGAACAGCTATATCCTTTATATCCTCACCGCCCTTTACGTACTGTACCTCTTCGTGCGGTATTACGGCACGGATTTTCGGACCGAGGTCAAGGTGGAGATTGAGATTGTGGTCGCAGAGCATTACAGGGCCCTCGAGAATCAGTCCTTTTTCTCTTGCCGCCTCAAGTCCCTCAATGCTTCCGATATATTCGCGATTTTTTAAAGTGGATGCGAGTGTGCCCTCTGGCATATATTTATTCATTCAGCTTTACCGTTCCTTTATCATTTTAAATAGCAGATCACCGCTAATTGAAAATATGACAAAGCGAGCGTAAATATGACTGGAATAATATGCTATCCGATTACACCTCCGCCGGTAAGACCGAAGCTTACCTGTATTGCATTGTTAACTATCCTCATTGTTGCATCGTCGAGATGCCCCATCTTTTCCTTTAACCTCTGCTTGTCAAGTGTTCTTATTTGCTCGAGCAGGATGACGCTGTCCTTCGCTAAACCCACCTCGGGAGCCGATACGTCTATATGAGTGGGTAATTTGTTTTTTCCCATTTTAGAGGTTATTGCTGCGGCAATTACGGTTGGACTGTATCTGTTTCCAACGTCGTTTTGCACTATAAGTACTGGGCGAAGTCCCCCTTGCTCGCTTCCTATAACGGGGCTGAGATCCGCGTAAAAAATATCACCGCGTCTTATAGTCATTTTTGTGTTCCTTTCTATTTTCTCTTGTCTTGAATTGATAATACGTGGTAGTCGGGTCTCATCTATATTTTGCCCCTTGAGGTAAATTTAAAACGTCCCGCCGAAAAAATCCTTACTAATATTTTATGTAAAAATTAAAAAACGGCTATCACCCTGTTGGGCAATAGCCGATCGGCTCATCGTATAAACAGAGCCGTTTTTTCATCCAACGAATGAATGAGAAATGAGGATCTTATACGCCGTGTTCTACTATTTCATCCCCGTCACGGAAGAGCAGAGAAATACACCATACACCCGCGAGTGCGACTGCAATGTATATTATTCTTGCAAGCACGGTTTGTGCGCCACCGCTTATCCAAGCTACGAGGTCGAAGGAAAACAGACCGACAAGTCCCCAGTTTAAAGTTCCCACGATTGCTATCGCGAGAGCAATTTTGTTTATGATCGCCATTGTTACGGACCGTCCTTTTGATACTGTTTGAGCCGTAAAACGCGCTTGCAAAACATCTCTCAAATGCGAAGTCTGCCCGAATTTATACGGCTGAAATTAGTTTTACACGTAAAATGTATTTTATACCTCAATCTTCAAATTCAGGTCTCGTATTGCCGAATGCATCGCGTAGTTTTTCAAGCGCGTGCTTCTCGATACGCGATACGTATGAGCGCGAGATCTTAAGGTGTGCGGCAACCTCTCTCTGTGTCAGCGGCTTATATCCGCGGAGTCCGTAGCGCAGTGTTACTATCTCCAATTCTCGTTTATCAAGTATCTCATCTACCAACCTTAAAAGCTTTGTTGTATGTATTTTCAGATCGATTTTATCAGCAATATTTTCCTCAGTGCTTATTACGTCAAGATAGGTCAGCGGATTGCCGTCTTTGTCCATATCGATCGTGTCGTTTATCGATACCTCGTTCTGTTGCTTTTTCTGACTTCTGAAGTACATCAGTATCTCATTTTGCACACACTTTGCTCCGTATGTAGCAAACCGCGTTCCGTATTCTGATTTGAACGAGTCCACGGCTTTTATCAGACCGAAGCTTCCTACACTTAGCAACTCATCCGTGTTTTGATACGTGGAATAGTATTTTCTGATAATATGAGATACGAGCCTGAGGTTTCTCTCAATTATCAGCTCTCTTGCTTTTTTATCTCCGTTGCGCATTTTTGCAAAGGCTTCCGCCTCCTCGGTCTTGTTAAGCGGCGGAGGGAAGCTTTCGAATTGCTCAATTCCGAGAATCAAGCTGATAAAACGCATTAAAATTTTTGACAGTTCTTTCATATCTTCTCCTTATTCAGTTTTTGTACTGATGCTTCAGTATATTCTCTGACAAATAAAAAAAGACAGAGAATTTTTCATCTCTGCCTTGTTAATTTTATACCGTTGCCATATATTTTTTGAGAATTTCCGGAGTCGATACAACGTATCCTTCCTTTTCAAGACCGACAAACAGATTTCTGCCGGTGATCTCTCGGAATTTTCTATTCATTACCGAGATATGAGTCCTAATGCTCGATATCTCGGGCCTTTTTGATGGCTTATATGCATATTTTACGATCCTTCCTGCATTTTGCGGTGCCGGATAGGATGCTATGAGATAACGCAGTATCATAGTTTCCGTTTTTGTGAAGTTCAGTGAAGTATCAAATACCGAGACGCGCTCGCTGTTGCAAGAAGCATCTATGCCGGCGAGTCGGTAATGGGCTGTAAGCGGTAGACCTCTCTCATTCTGATATCTTACAATTTCTTCAATAAGAGTGGAAGAGTATATTGAGTCATTAAAGGATGCGTCGAATATGCACATAGGTACACTTGCTTTCTCGGATATTGCGAAGATTGGTACTGAGGAGGCATAGGAGCGTAGCTTCGTTACGTATTCTTCGGGATCCGGAAGCTCCGTGGGTTCAAGCAGAAGTACGGCGCGGTAAAGTCCCGAGATCTCTGACAACGCCTCCTTAGGTGTTACAGCACAGGATATAACACCCATATAGTAGAATATATCGTTTATCACTTGCGCCCGCTTTTTAGATGCGCTGATTATTAGTACCATGCTGATTTCCTTTCATAGATGTCCGTGCCAAGTAAAAATATTTTAGCAAAAAAACGAGGAAAATTCAAGTCTTTTTACGAACGAGTTGACATCGGAGCATAAAAAGTATATAATATCTACAGTAATTTTTTGGAGTATAGCGATGAAGACAGTATTGATAACGGGTGGTTCACGCGGAATAGGACGTGAACTTGTACGTGCTTTTTCGAAAAACGGATATAACGTGGCATTCACTTACAGATCGAGTGAGACGGTTGCAGAGGAGCTTACTAATCAGACGGGAGCTCTTGCCATTATGGCTGACTCTCGCTCCGAATCGGATGTACGCTCAGCGGTGGAAGCGACTCTTTCAGCATACGGCAGGATAGATTGCCTTATCAATAATGCGGCTATATCCTCATTCTCTCTCTTCACGGATATTACTCTTGAGGATTGGAATGACATGATATCTGTAAATCTTACGGGAGCATTTTTGTATTCTAAACTTGTTATTCCGGATATGCTGAAGAGAAAGAGCGGAAGAATAATCAATATTACCTCTATGTGGGGACTTGTAGGAGCTTCCTGCGAGGTGCACTATTCTGCTGCCAAAGCGGGACTTATAGGTATGACCAAGGCTCTTGCTAAGGAACTCGGTCCTTCTGGTATTACGGTAAATGCCATAGCTCCGGGTGTTATCAACACCGATATGAATGAGCGACTGAGCGCCGAGGACCGCGAGTGCCTTATAGACAGTACACCCCTTATGCGTATCGGTGAGGTGGCAGATGTTGCCGATGCGGCGCTCTTCCTTGCCGGAGAGGGAGCATCATTTATTACAGGTGATGTCCTGAATGTAAGCGGCGGATACGTTATTTAACGCATTTTGTCGATTAAAAATCTTTAAAAGCTATTGATTTTTATAAAAATATATGTTATAATTCTTAAGACCGTAAAGGTCGTATGAATATTATCGGTGCGTCGGGTGGAGTCATACCAGCCGGGGTGGTAGCGGTACCTTGTACCTGAAATCCGCTATAGCAGGGGTTCATTCCCATTCTGAGGGCTCTTCCTGTGTAGTCTGCACCGTCATTTTCTATGTTGAAGGATGGGTCTTGCGCAACGCGAGGCCGTGAACCATGTCAGGTGGGGAACCAAGCAGCATTAAGCGGTTTATCGGGTGTGCCGCGAGGCAGCCTGTCCGGAGTAGAGGTGGCGGTTACCGTATGTAGGGGGATTTTCGAGGTTTGGGTGTATGGCTCTTTCCGACGCATCGATTTTAAAGCGCGTATGCGGAATTGCGTTTGGTGTACCGCTGCGCGCCTTTTATTTTATGCAAGAGCCAATATAGGCTTTTTGTAAATCTTTGGGAGGTTGTATGTCGGATTACAGAGCTTTGTACCGAAAGTGGCGTCCGGTCGATTTTGATGACGTATCAGGTCAGGATGCTATAACCGATATTCTTAAATACGAAGTAGCTAATAATAAGCTATCACATGCTTATCTGTTCTGCGGTTCGCGCGGTACGGGAAAGACGAGCTGTGCTAAAATACTTGCAAAGGCTGTAAACTGTCTGAATCCCAAAGGCGGAAATCCCTGTAACGAGTGTGAGGCGTGCCGCAGCATAGACTCCGGCGTGGCTACTGACGTCATTGAGATGGACGCGGCCAGCAACAACGGTGTTGACAACGTAAGAGATATGAAGGACGAGATCGCTTTCACACCGGCTCTCTTAAAGTACCGTGTATATATTATCGACGAGGTTCATATGATGTCCGGCTCTGCTTTCAATGCGCTCCTTAAGACACTTGAAGAGCCTCCGTCATACGTCGTTTTCATTCTTGCTACAACAGAGTTCCATAAGCTTCCTACCACGATAGTCTCCAGATGTCAGCGCTTTGATTTCAGGAGAATATCCACAGAGAATATTATGGCAAGACTTAAGCATATTGCTTCAAATGAAGCTATCGCGCTTACCGATGACGGCGCGAGAGTTATAGCGAGAGTATCGAGAGGCGGTATGCGTGATGCCGTCAGCCTCCTCGAGCTTTGCGCAGGCTCGCGCAAGACAGTCGACGAGAAGCTTGTTTTTGAAACCGTAGGTACGGGAAACAGAGACAGCTCGTACAGATTGATAGATGCTATATTAAAGCAGGATTATACCGCAGTATATTCTACTGTAAATGAAGTGGTTATGAATAGCGCGGACATATCCGTCTTTTGGCAGGAGATAATAGATTCCTACCGAGATATAATGGTTGTAAAGAACACCGAGAGAGCAAAGGATTATCTCGATCTTACAGAGGTAGAGTACGAGACTCTCACAAAGCTTGCCGGTGAATTTACTCCGTCAAGACTTGCGTATCACGTATCTCTCTTGGAGAGTGCTATGGCAGATATGCAGAGAGCTTTTAATTCCAAGCGCTCTATAGCCGAGATTGCTCTTACACGCATGTGTGATGCAAAATCTTCCGTATCTCCCGAGGCGCTCGCTCTTCGCGTAGATGAACTTGAGAGAGAGGTCTCAATGATGAAGCTCGGTGTCGGAACGGCACAGAGAATCGTAAATGACGAGACTAATGTCAAGGTGCTTCCAACAGTAAAAATAATTGAGGAAAAAACCGAAGAAAAAACCGCCAAAAAATCAAATTTCAATACAAAAAACGAGGCAGTATTGACGAGCGAGCCTGTCAAATTACAGACTGTCAAGTATGAAAAATGGCCTTACGTAGTAGAGAGGATAGGCGAACTTAAGTGTTCTTTGTCCGTTCAGTTTATGAAATCACAGGCATACAGAAAGCCTGACGGAACCTTCCTTATACGGATGAATTCATTCTTCGCAAGCAAGCTCTCCGGCAGTAATGACGATCTCTCTATCCTGCGCGGAATTCTTGCGGAAAAGGAGAACGTTCCACTCGATCAGATCCGTGTGAATATAGAGCCTCTTGATACCTCATCGATCGGAGATTTCTCGGATGAGATAGAGAGTAATATAGGCACTAACGGTACTTTGTTTTAAATTAATCGTAGATAGAAAGGCAGACAAAAATGAAAGTTAGAATACCTCAGGGAATGGGCGGCGGAAATATGCAGTCCATGCTTAAGCAGGCGCAGAAAATGCAGGAGGATATGGCTGAAAAGCAGGCTGAGCTTGAAGCTCGTGAATACGAAGTAGCTGCAGGCGGCGGAGTTGTTAACGTCAAGATCAACGGCAAGAAAGAGATTGTTTCCGTAAAGCTTGCGGAGGAGATCGTAGATCCTGATGATATCGAAACGCTTGAGGACCTTATAGTTGCGGGTGTTAACGAGGCTATAAAGAAGGTAGAAGCCGATGCCGCTGCAGAGATGTCTAAGCTCACCGGCGGTATGAATATTCCCGGTATGGGCGGTCTGTTTTAATTAATATGGCCGAATATATTTTACCTATACAGAGACTTATTGAGGAGTTCAGAAAGATTCCCGGAGTCGGTGCTAAAACTGCGGCAAGATATGCCTTCGCAGTGCTAAATCTTTCTGAGAGCGAGGCTTTTCGCTTCGCAGATGCGATAGTAGGTGTGAAGCGTGACGTGCATAAATGTCCTATCTGCTACGGCTTGTCATCGGACGAGGACGGGTGTGATATCTGTACCTCTCCCGATAGAGATCATTCTGTTATCTGTGTCGTTGAGGATGCAAAGGACGTTATGACGATGGAGAAGGTGCGCGGTTACCGCGGCACGTATCACGTTCTCGGCGGCGCATTATCTCCTCTTGACAACATTACTCACGAGGACCTTACTGTTAAGGAGCTCGTTGACAGAGTGGAGAAGGGCGGAGTTAAGGAAATAATAATTGCCACCAACCCCACCCCTAAGGGCGACACTACCGCGGCATATATTGCCCGACTTGTTGAGAAATATCCGGTAGAGGTTTCCAGACTTGCTTACGGAATTCCTGTCGGCGCGGATATTGAGTATGCCGATGAGATAACTCTCCTTCGTGCTATGGAGGGCAGAAGATTTTACGGTAATAATCGCTCGGATAAGTAATTTAATATCTATCAAACAGTCGTGTATCTGTACTTAAGACGGAGATTGTCCGCTATCATAGCGATAAACTCAGAATTGGTCGGTTTTCCACGGCTGTTTTGTATTGTATAACCGAAGTATGAGTTGAGCGTGTCAACGTCGCCTCTGTCCCATGCTACCTCTATAGCGTGTCTTATCGCTCTTTCTACTCGAGAAGTGGTAGTCTGATATTTCTTTGCTACGGATGGATAGAGCACTTTTGTCACAGAATTTATGATTTCCTCATCATCGATAGCCATAAGTATAGCGCATCTGAGGTATTGATAGCCCTTAATATGCGCAGGCACACCTATTTGATGTATAATTTTAGTCACCTGAGCCTCCATATCCGGCATATCGGACAGCTTACCATAGCTTGCGCTCTTTTCACCGGATCGCAATTTTACGAGAGTATCTATATGAGCTCTCAGCGACATAAAATCTATAGGCTTTAGAATACATATATCAGCTCCCGCCATTGATGCTTCCATAAGTATGTTTTGCTTATTTATGGGTGACATAAGCACAAAGGCGGGCTTTTTCTTAAGTCCGAGACATGAAGCATTTCTGATAATGCCTATTCCGTCCAGACCGCTCAGCCATAGATCGGTGATAACAATGTCATAAGAGCCTTCAGCCATCATAGAAATAGCTCTGTCACCCGTCATACATTCATCGGTGGTACGGTATCCGCTTTTAGCGAGTGTCTCTATGATCTTCCTCCTTTCTTCGTTGTTTTCCGAGCAAATAAGAATTTTTGCTGTTTGTTCCATTATACAGCTCCTTTTTTTGATTTGAAATTGGTAAAAATTGGAAATTCCCAAATACAACAACATTTTACCACAATTTGCCACATAAAATCAAGAGTGAATTTAGCGAAAAAATTGACAAAGATAAAAGCATAAAAATGGTAAATTTTACCAATTCGTAAAGAAAATATGCAAATTTCTACAGGAAATGACAGGATACGTCTTTAGGAGGGAAAATAGGCTGCGGTAGCCTTTTGGCAGAATACCGTTTGTGATCATCGGTAGGCGTTATACCTTTGATATTTCTATTGTTATAAAGACTTAATATCAGGAGATCTAGCTTATATGCATAAATAATATTTTTTTATATACCCTTGACATTCACCCATCAAGGTGATATAATAAAGAAAAATGTACTTTTTTCGGAGGAATTATGAAAAAGTTATTAGTGTTGCTCCTTGCGTGTGCACTTACATTGTCTGTAATGCTTACCATTACCGCTTGCAGAGGTAAAAAGCCTACTCCTACTCCGACTCCCACTCCCCATACTCACAATTATGTTGAGGGTAAGTGCGAGTGCGGCGCGACTGATCCTAATTATGATCCCAACTCTGATCATACTCACAACTATGTTGAGGGTAAATGCGAGTGCGGTGCTGTAGATCCTAACTACACACCCGAGCCTAACGATCCCAACGGCGGCGGACTTGGAAACGAGGGTATCGAGCTTCCTCCTATTGACGTTCCCTCCAGCGATCAGTTGCCCCCCGAAGAAACAGAGGGCGAGTAATAATATAAAATAACTGCGGTACAAACCTGTGTACCGCAGTTATTTTATTGCTGTGAATAGTATGGAGAAGACACTTGCAGAAAGTATCCCCTCAGATAATTTAATAAGGAAGTATTTTCTCATTCCGAGCCCTGCGGATGACGTAAAAACAGATGATTGAAGAGCTACGCATATTCCTCCGAATCCGAGTGAAAATGCAGTAAGAGAAAGCGCAAAGGAGTGAGGAATACTACTTGATGTAGCAAATATTTTTACCGCGTTTGTCACTTCCGACAGAGATGAAATTAGATACAGTAATGGCGCATATTTTATGCGTTTTTTTATTATTCCATTGATTCCGGAGAAAATAGAAACAAAGGAAATTATGCCTATAGATGACAGTCCGGCGTTTTTTACAGAACTCACAAAACTATAGTTCTGCTTAATAGTAACATTAGAAAAATGGTTTTTAGTTGGTTTTCTACGAGTGACCAATCCGCAGATGACGGTGGCGATATGGACTGATGCGAAAAGTAAAAATCCTATCCTTATATCTTGATATATTCCAAGTCCGACACCGCCTACGATAAAGGCGCAGGAGGGGTTATTGCACAGTGCCAACAGTCTCTCGGCTTCATCCCTTGTAAGCAGTCCCATCGTGTAAGAATCGGCTGTCATTTTCGCCCCTATCGGAAAACCTCCGATATTACCGCATATGAATGGCGCAAGCCCGTGAGCGGATATTCCGAAAAGGATAGTGAATACTTTTTTCAAAAGGCGAATATTATCCGGATGCCCATAGCATACGTATAGGTCGGCGATAATCATAAACGGCAGTGCGGTCGGTATCACACATTCTACTGCCAGCCTCATACCGTCCTGGACGTATTCTCCCCCCTCGCCTGATATCATAATGCCGATAAGAACTGTCATGGAAAGTATCAGCAGAGATCCTATTTCCTTTTTTGCGGTTTTTCCTCTTTCGCTTACTGTCATTTTTTTGCATCACCGACCATAAAGTTTACTGTATTTTAAGCTATGAGGAGTGAACGATAAAAATGACAGGTAATAGAAAAATGCTCAGACTTTCCACCGTTTTGGCGTCGCTCTCACCGTCATCCTTTCACGTAGAGATTAAAAAGTCCTCTCGCGGTGCAGTCGCAGTGATAACGGGAGTTATGAGCGTAGGTGAATATACGGAGAGCAGTATTGAGCTGCTTTCTCATTCGGGTAGAATGAACGTCACGGGTGAGTCTCTCGGCATATCCGTCCTTGAAGGGCGAGTGATAGAGGTATACGGCAGAATTACGGAGGTGAAGTTAAGCTATGGCAAATCTTGATGAGCGTATTTTCGGATACCACAGCTGCAAGGTAGACCCTAAGGATAACGGGAAGCTTCTCAATTCACTTCTTAAACTTGGTATTTGTGCCGATGTGAGAGCGGATGGGAAATTCTCTCTGCGAAAAAGAGATGCGGAGAGATTCATCTCCCATGCAGGGAATAGACTGCATTTTGAGATAAGTCGTCCACTCGGTCTGTATGGCTTTATACTGCGCGCAAGACACAGATACGGTGTCTTTTTAGCTCTTTTTATTGCTGTGGTTATATATGTTTTCTCCTTTGGCAGGGTCTGGGACGTTAGGGTAAGCGGAAACGTCAAGCTCAGTGACTTTGCTGTCGAGGAGGCTCTATCCGAGAGCGGACTTTCGGTTGGTTCACGGTGGAAAAAGGTGGATAAAAATGTGGTAGAAAACGAGCTATTGAAGTCAAATCCCGGTATAGCTTGGATATCTGTTAATCGCCGAGGCGCTGTTGCCTATGTAGAGGTAATAGAGAGCGAAAACTTAGGTAGGCAGGAGGATGCCGGTTATCCTTTTTCCAATATTGTTGCCGACCGCGACGGAGTGATAGAGGAAATAACCGTAGAGAGCGGTTCTGCGGTCGTTAAAGCGGGAGACGTAGTGAGAAAGGGCGATATATTAATCAGCGGAGTGATCGAGAACGAAAACGGTGTAACTTTTTGCCGTGCGCAAGGCTCTGTGCGTGCCAAAAATGTAGCTACGGTTACCGCAGAGGCCATGAGAGAGACTACAGCAAAAACGCCCAAGTCAAAGAGATTGACAGAGTACCGCATTGTAATATTTGATTTTTCAATAAATATTTTTAAAAACTATAGAAATTGCGGGAATAGTTGTGATATAATAAAAGAAAATAGGAAAATTGCGCTGTTCAGTAAGTACAGATTACCTATAAAGATCGAAAAGGTCCATGCGGTAACGTATGAGGAAACAAGTTATACACGCTCGCCCGAAGAGATGGCTTCCTATGCCAAGCGTGAGCTCGACGGTAAGATCTACTCGATGTTTAAGGATGCCGACGTTTTAAAGCTTCGCACAGAGGGAGAACTCAGAGACGGTGTTTACCTTATGACTGCAAGAGTGGTCTACTCGACCGATATTGGTAGGGAGCGCGCAATAGAAATTCACTGAAAGGATATTACGAGTGGCAGAAGCAATTGTAACGACTCAGTCAAACGAGGCTACCGCTTCGCTTTTCGGAGCGTTTGACACGAATATCAAGATTGTAGAGAATGCCTTTGGCGTCAGAGTCTACAACAGAAACGGTAATCCCGATACCGGGGATGCTATAATAGTCAGCGGCGAGAGTGCGGATGTCAGATCTGCAGTCAGAGTTCTTGAGTATCTTAAAAGAATGATTGGAGACGGTGAGACTCTGAGCGAGCAGAGCATTGAGTACGTTATCAGCGTTGTTAAGGACGGACAGGATGAGGGACTTGAGGATTGCTCTAAGGATGTTATATGTATCACTAATCGCGGCAAGCCCATCAAAGCAAAGACGATAGGTCAGAAAAAGTATATCAAGGCTATAAAATCGAATACTGTTGTCCTCGGTCTCGGTCCTGCCGGTACGGGCAAGACATTTCTGGCAGTTGCTATGGCAGTAGAGGCACTTAGGCAAAAGACCGTCTCGCGCATAATACTTACCAGACCGGCTGTAGAGGCAGGTGAGCGACTCGGATTCCTTCCCGGTGACCTTCAGAGCAAGATAGATCCCTATCTTCGTCCTCTTTACGACGCGCTTTTTGAGATGCTTGGAGCGGAGAATTTCCAAAAGTATATGGAGCGCGGAACTATAGAGATAGCACCTCTCGCATATATGCGAGGCAGAACGCTTGACGACTCATTTATTATTCTTGACGAGGCGCAGAATACCACAGGTGAGCAGATGAAGATGTTCCTCACACGTCTTGGCTATAACTCGAAGGCTGTCGTGACGGGTGACCTCTCTCAGACGGACTTACCGCGTGGAGTAAAAAGCGGTCTTGCAACCGCCGCATCGATACTAAAGAATATCGAGGGAATAGGTATATTCGAATTTTCAGAGCGCGATGTTGTCAGACATCACCTCGTCAGAAAGATCATTACCGCATACGACAAATATGAGAGAGAACAGATAGAGCAGAAACAACGTAGGCTGATTGAAAGGACATCGAAATGAGAGACGTATATATAACCTTTACGGCAACTAAATACTTTGAAGAATCCTCTTACTATCTCAAAAGGGTCGTTCGAGAGGCAGTGAAGGCGACACTTGACTTTGAGGGCTTCCCATACGATGCCGAGGTATCGGTTACCTTCTGCGATAACGAGTATATAAGAGGGCTCAATAAAGAGTTCCGAAATGTCGACCGACATACAGACGTGCTTTCGTTCCCAATGTATGAGAACGGTGAGTTTGACGAGATAGAGTGCGCCGACGGGGCACTTCTCGGTGATATTGTTATATCGATAGAGAGGGCAAAAGAGCAGGCGAAAGAGATTGGCAACACCTTCCATCACGAGATTGCCTTTCTTACGGTTCACTCGGTTCTTCACCTTCTCGGTTATGATCACGAGCGCTCCCCCGAGGACGAGGAAGAGCAGTGCCAGAGACAGCGCGCTATTATGGAAAACGTAGATATTTAAAGGAATGAAGAAATGAAAAAGACTGCATTTATAGCAATTGTAGGACGTCCTAATGTAGGTAAATCCACACTTCTCAATGCTATTATCGGCGAGAAGGTTGCAATAGTATCTAAAAAGCCGCAGACCACAAGAAACAGAATAACCGGAATATATACCGTGGCAGACGATCAGTTTGTGTTTTTTGACACTCCCGGTCTCCACAATCCGAGAACTAAACTCGGTGACTTTATGGTCAAGACCACGGCTCAGACACTCGGAGGAGTAGACCGTGCTATCCTTGTTGTTGAGGCAAGAGAAGAGGTAGGAGATATAGAGTCTCAGCTCATCGCCCGCTTCAAGGCCGACGGTATGCGCGCGATGCTTGTAATAAACAAGACGGATATGGTAAGAGCCGCTAATATTGCCAAGACGATACAGGCATATTCGGAGGCCTTCGACTTTGATGCCGTAGTACCTGTTTCTGCTAAGACAGGCAAGGGTGTTGATATCGTTATTGACGAGTGCCGTCAGTATCTTTCCGAGGGCGAGTGGTTCTTTGACGAGGATATGATCACCGATCAGCCCGAAAGACAGATGGTGGCGGAAATAATTCGTGAAAAGCTTCTCCGTTCTCTTGATGAGGAGATTCCTCACGGTACGGCTGTTACTATTGAGGAGTGGAATGAGAAGCGCGGAGTCGTTTCAATAAGAGCAGAGATCTATTGTGAGAAGGCATCTCACAAGGGCATTATTATAGGTAAGCGCGGAGCTCTTATCAAGCAGATAGGTACTCAGGCGCGCGCCGATGCAGAGCGTATGCTTGATGCTAAGGTATTCCTTGATCTCTATGTAAGAGTTAAGGAAAATTGGCGTGACAGCGACTTTAATGTCACAAACTTCGGATATAACGAAGAGAACTGATGCATACCGAGGTAAAAGGACTTGTTCTAAGAACGGTCGATCTTAAGGAATCGGACAGGCTTCTTACCATATTCACTGAGGAGCAAGGTATAGTTACAGCTTTGGCAAAGGGGGCTCGCTCTCTGAAGAGCCGTAAGATGTCCTCGACACAGCAGTTTTGTTACTCGAGCTTCATTCTGTACGGTCAGAACGATAAATATTGGGTTAAAGAGGCTTCGCTGATAGAGAGCTTTTTCGGTATAAGAGATAGCATCGAGGGACTTGCTCTTGCCGCATACATAGTAGAGGTAATAGCTGACGTGGGAGTTGAGGACAGAGAAGTGGACCTTCTTCGTCTTGCATTGAATTCGCTTTATGCTATATCGCAGGGAACTTACGACTTAAATAAGGTGAAAGCGGTATTTGAGATGCGCGCGATGTCAATTCTCGGCTTTATGCCCGAGGTTTTGGAGTGCCACACCTGCTCGCGCCGTGACGGAGAGTTCTTCTTTGACATTATGGCAGGCGCTATTGAGTGTTTGGACTGCCACAAGAGATCGGTTGCATCGCATACCACACTTTCAGAGGAGCACGAGGGACACGTGGTCTCTATGCTGTCCGAGGGAGCAAAGACTGCGATGTGCTACGCGATATACTCACCGCTTGAGAAGATGTTTTCTTTCAATATTTCCGATGAAGATATGTCGCTTTTTTCAAGGGCGGCGGAGAGATATCTCGTAAACCATCTTGAAAGAAGCTATAAAACACTTGAATTTTATAACGAGGTAAAAAGATAAATGATCTTTACCGCAAAAACATTAAACACACTTGAATATGACAAAATCATAGATATGCTCGTTGAATGTACGGCTACCGAGGGAGCTAAGGCTCGCGCCCGTGCGCTTATGCCTGTAGACGAGTACGATTTTGTCGTTGACAGACAGAACAAGACGGATGATGCCAAGAGGCTTATAAATGCTAAGGGCTATCCGTCCTTTTCTGCTCCCGAAAGTGTGCCCGAGGCGGCAGACCGCGCATACAAGGGAGGTATATTATCCCCCCGTGAGCTTCTTGACGTTGCGTCACTTCTTAGATCAGCGCGCGGTATGCTCGATTATATAGACACAGATAAGCCGTTTGAGACGACTCTTGATCCTATCTTCAGAAGGCTTATTACCAACCGTCCGCTTGAGGATGCTATCACAAGATCCATTATTTCCGAGGATCTTATAGCCGATGAGGCGAGTCCTGAGCTTGCGGAAATACGCAGAAAAATAAGAAATGCGAACAATAAGATAAAGGAGACCTTGCAAGGATATATAGGCGGAGCAAAGCTTAAATATCTGCAGGACAATCTCGTCACTATGCGTAACGGCAGGTACGTAGTACCTGTCAAGGCGGAATACAGAAACGAGTTCAAAGGACTTGTGCATGACACATCGTCCTCAGGAGCTACTCTGTTCGTTGAGCCGATGGCTGTAGTCGATGCTAATAACGAGCTTAAAAGACTCTCAAATGCCGAGACTGTAGAGATCGAGCGAATTCTTTCCTCGCTCTCAGCTGACGTTGCGGCTATCTCGTCTGTTCTCACGCTTGATTATCACAATATAACCGAGATATCGTTTTACTTCGGCTGTGCAACACTTGCTATGCAGATGAAGGCCGAAAAGCCCGAGATCACTAAGGATAGAGTTATTGAGTTGAAGAGGGCGAGACATCCTCTTATCTCCAAGGATACGGTTGTTCCAATCGATGTTTCCATAGGAAAAGATTTCGATACACTCATCATTACCGGACCTAATACGGGCGGTAAAACGGTAACTCTTAAAACAATGGGACTTATGACTCTTATGGCTCAGGCGGGCTTGCAGATTCCCGCTCTTGAGACATCGAGGGTAGGTATATTCTCAGAAATACTTGTGGACATAGGTGATGAACAGAGCATAGAGGCATCACTTTCCACCTTCTCATCGCATATGGTCACCGTAGTTGATATACTTTCTAAGGTTGGCCCGGGTTCTCTCGCGCTTTTTGACGAGCTTGGATCAGGCACAGACCCCGTAGAGGGAGCAGCACTTGCTATATCAATACTTGAGAGGACACAAAAGTGCGGCGCATTGACCGCATCAACAACTCATTACGCGGAGCTTAAGGCATACGCTCTTGATACTCCGAGAGTGCAGAATGCTTCTTGTGAGTTTGATATAGAAACTCTCAGACCTACCTATAGGCTCATCGTTGGCACACCGGGTAGATCCAATGCGTTTGCAATCTCCGAGAAGCTCGGAATATCCGATGAGATAATCGAGAGAGCGGAGCAGCTTATCAAAAATGAGGATAAGCGATTTGAGAATGTTATAGAGCGGCTTGACAGCGACAGAATAGAGATGGAGCGACATAAGACCGAGGCTGAGAGAATGCGCTCGGAATATGAGAGCTTCAAGCAGAAAGCTGAATCTGAGCTCGAGGATAAGATATCAAAGAGCGAGTCGGAAATTCAAAAAATGGTACAAAAAGCACGGCAGATATTAGATAGCGCCAGAGCATCAAGTGAATTTATATTCCAACAGCTTGAGGATATCCGTAAGCAGGAGAACAAAGATAAGCGAGATGAGATGGCGGCGCGTGCCCGTGAGGAGGTCAGACAAAGACTCAGAGAAAGTCAAAAGCTCTTCGACGGAATTGATGTCCGCGAGGTGTCTCTTGACGAGGATTACGTCCTCCCGAGGCCTCTTGCTGTAGGTGATAAGGTTTATCTCGTTACAGTAGGAAAAGAGGGAGTTGTCACTGCTCTCAAGGATAAAAAAGGACTCGTTTCGGTTACTGCGGGAGTCCTGAAAACAAAGGTTACCGAGGATAAGCTTCGACTTATTGATGGAAACGTGCAGTTCAGACGCAAGGATGATCCTAAGCCCAAGGTCAGCGAAGGCAAGGTGAAAAAATCTATAGTATCAAGCTTCAAGCCCGAGATAGACGTACGCGGTATGATAGGTGACGACGCTTGGTTCGTAGTAGATAAATATCTTGACGATGCCGTGCTTGCAGGTATTGGTACGGTCAGAATTATTCACGGTAAGGGAACAGGTGCTCTCCGTGCGGCACTGTGGCGGTATTTTAAGTCCGATAAGCGTATAAAGAGCTACCGACACGGCGAATACGGTGAAGGCGATGCCGGAGTTACCGTGATTGAGTTTAAAAAATAAAGAACGGGAGAGATGTTATGAATTTTCAGCCATTAAAGGATTTTATGGACGGTTATCTTCCTATGCTCGGTGTTCCGGGCACGGATATAGCCATATATAAGGATCATGAGGAAATATTCCGTTATCAGAGCGGATATGACAGTATCAGATTCGGTACTCCCGTGAATCCAAATGCACTTTATCATATGTACTCGTGCACAAAGGTTGCGACCTGCGTTGCTGCGACACAGCTTATAGAACGCGGTGAGATACTCGCATCAGATCCCGTATACGCATATTTCCCCGAGTATGCCGATATTAAGGTGAAGCATAGGCTTCCCGACGGCACAGAAGAAATCAGACCTGCCGAAAAGACTCTTACGGTTGAGCATTTACTTACTATGACAGGCGGCCTTGATTACGATATTAACCGTCCAGCTCTTCAAAAGGTTATAAAGGATACCGATGGCAGAGCACCGACTCTTGACGTAGTCAGAGCACTCGCTAAGGACCCGTTTATCTTCGAACCGGGTACGAGGTACCAGTACAGTCTTTGCCTTGACGTCGTAGGCGGACTTGTTGAGCTGGTCAGCGGCATGACTCTCGGAGATTATTTCAAGGCGAATATATTTGATCCGCTTGGTATGATCGAGACCTCATTCGGGCTTGATGACGAGAAGCTCGCGAGAATGGCAACTCAGTATCAGTATGATCCTAATACAGGCAGTGCTGTAGAGATTTCAAAAGAGCATAATTCATTTAATTTCGGTACGGAGTACCATAGCGGCGGCGCAGGTCTCATTTCTTCTGTAAGAGATCAGATTTTATTTGCTGATGCTCTTTCAAATCATGGAATTGGTAAAAGCGGCAATCGCATTCTCTCAAAGGCGGGCGTAGAGCTTATGAGCGCAAACCATCTCCCCTCCGAAATACTTACGAATTTTGTCAAAGGTACGATGGCGCAGGCAATCGGTTACGGTTATGGATACGGTGTCAGAACCAATCTGTATCCTGCTATGGGTGGCAATCTTTCTCCGGTTGGTGAGTTTGGCTGGGACGGTGCACGAGGCTCTTACTTCTCATGCGATCCCAAAAACAGAGTTGCTATTTTTTATGCGGAGCATATGGGTGGACTTCATCCTATTATCCTCCCCAGACTTCGCAACGTGATCTATTCTTGTCTTGATTTGTGATTATGAAGCTGATAAAACTTGATAGCACAGTACCGCGTGACGAGTTGCTTGACGTAATACGAAACTCGGAGCTTGTAAATGATAGAGTAAAGTTTGACGAGAACAAAGGGAAACCGATCGTTCATATCAAGGACAACGGAAAGAGATTAAAAATAAGGTGTGAGATGATTGGAGGTCCTTCTAAGGATAACGGCTTTCTCGAGGGGACATATTTTATAGGTACTCTCGAAGAGAGTAACGGCTTGACTCGCCTTAGGGGATTAATAGTTACAGCCCCCATTTATCATACATTTCTTGCTCTACTTGTGGCATTTTTCGTATATCGCTGCATATCTCTGCGTGGATTCAATCCGGTACCGCTTATATTACTTGCTTTTAGTTTTCTTATGTTCAAGGGCGAGTTCGAAAAGCAGGGAACTATAGAGCGTTATCTGAACCGAGCATTTAAAAGAGCAGATAACCGGAATAAATAATGCCATTTGAAGTGTTACCGCTGAGGCTATAGGTGATATGGATCTGTGCCGCACACTCGAGGAGTATATAAGCAGAGAAGCGGTTGTCCGCATTATCGATAAGCTTGCGGGTAAGCCCCTTTGCTTTGATGATTTCCCGAAGGGCGAGGAGTACATCTTCGCGGTACGTAACAAGCTTATCAGCGCACTCAAGGCGGCAAAAAAAGCTAATTTCTAACGTAAGGCTATAAGATGGGAAATATATATGAAACTATCGTTTAATTTAGAAAAGATCTATGGTAGCTTTAAGCTCCTTAATGCAACTAACGGCGGACCTTATTATAAGCGCCATGCGAAAGATCAGTTTCGCTCCAACTTCGAGGCATATAAGACGGCAAGAATTCCGTATTCCCGTAATGCGGTAGATAGATCGATAATATTTACTCGATCGCGGGCGTTGATTCTGACGGCAAGGTAATGGCGATCATCACTCACTATTCTGAGGATGATACCACAGCTCCTATCTCTCTTGATATTGATCTTGGATCTTGGCAAGAGGGCAGAGTACGACGTATATCTCGTCGACAGCGATCATAACGGCGAGCTTGTTATGACCACCGATACCCTTAATTTTGAGATGCCCGTCCACTCAATCGTTATGATCAAGGAACGCTGATATCAGACGTAAGAAAAATCCCTCGACCTTGTCGGGGATAAAATATAAGCTTATAACAACGTATTTAAATTTAAAAAGGAGGATTCGCATATGAAAAAAACAGTTTTGCTTTTGCTCACAATCGCTATCTTTACCTTGTTGCTCTTACTCTCGTCCTGCGCTTTGGCAGATAAAGACTTTGCCCCGGGCTTCGGCGGCAGCTATGCACCGGCTTCCGATGGCGCTGAGTCAGAGGGCAACGGCGACTCCGTAAGACTCCCTGCAGGTATGATGACCGCAGGTGCGTGGAATGATAACACCTATTATAGCGACTGGCTTAAGCTGTTTCTTCAGGACGAAACCAAGAACGGCAAATTCTACGACTATACCAAAAATGACCTTTCTTGGGGATATAATTCACTTAACCGTGTGAGTGTCTCTGTAATGAACGGTGAAGCTCCCGTTGCGGGCGCTGCCGTTACAGCTTATGACAAGGATGGCAACACACTCTTTGCCGCGCTGACCGATGCGCAGGGAAAGGCTTATCTTTTCCAGATGGCAAGTGATGGTAGCATCTCTGTCACAAACGGTACTGAGACAGTATCCTGCGATTTCACCGAGCAGGAGCGCGATCTTTCCGTAGAGCTTTCGACAGGTGTAAATAAGCTTAACGTAATCGAAATTATGCTTGTGGTTGACGTCACAGGCTCTATGTCCGACGAGCTTGAATTTCTTAAGACCGAGCTTCAGGACGTTATCAGCCGTATTTCCTCTAACGATTCCGACACGGTAATCAAGCTTGCTATGCTGTTCTATCGCGATATTAACGATGCCGTTCCGTTTACGTATTACGATTTTGCCGACGTTACCACGCTTGACGGTCTTAACGCTCAGCAGGCGGCACTTGACACTCAGCGTGCGAGCGGTGGCGGAGATTATCCCGAGGCGGTTGACCGTGCTCTCGATATGGCGGTGAATAAGCAGTGGAGTACAGGTGCTACCACCAAGATCATCTTCCACGTTCTTGATGCTCCCGCGCACGATGATCCGCAGAACAAACAGCTTCTTGCTGACTCTGTAGAGAAAGCGGCTGAGCTCGGCATACGTATTTGCCCTATAATCTGCAGTGGCGCTTCTTCCGATACAGAGTACACTATGCGTGAGGCGGCGATCTATACCGGCGGTACGTTCATCTTTATTACCGACGACTCCGGTATTGGCGGATCTCACCACGATCCCGAATTACCCAACGCTACCGTCGAGCTTCTTAACTCGCTTATGGTTCGTCTTGCAAACGGATACCACACGGGCGTGTTTACAGAGCCTGTTTATTGGAAGGATGATCCCGGTCTTTCGACCATGCAGTAATGGCTACAGTTTTAATATAAGATAAATACAATATCACTCACTATCTCAAAAGGTGACGACTAAGTAAAAAAAGAGAGAGCCTCGCGGTGCGTTTCGTTAATGACGAATGTTCCGTTTGACTCTCTCTTTTTTATTTTTTGCTACGGCTTTGATATCTTAATTTACTGTGATTTACTATAACTCTAATATCAAGGCTTTTAGAAAAACGCCTAAAAAAAGAGCCGTATCACTTGATACAGCTCTTGTGGTGCCGGTAGTCGGGGTCGAACCGACACGGTATTGCTACCTTCGGATTTTGAGTCCGACGCGTCTGCCAATTCCACCATACCGGCATAGTGTGTCGACTTAGTCAACGCAAGGTATTATATCATATCTTTTCCAAAAAATCAATACGTTTAGCGAAAAAACAACAGGCTTTAAATGTTAATATATCTCTGCAGACAGTTTTCGTTTCTCGAAACTGATTTGCGGAGATATTTTTTTGCTCTTTGGCGGTTTTGAGCATTGAATAGATCCACTCTTCTTGGGCGTAACGTTCCGCCCACCCCTGTATATATGCCGTTAGGCTTATAAATAAATTTCAAAAAGGCGTTTAGCCACAAAGGAGAAAAACATGGAAATCAAACTTTATCAGAAGAATGGAACGTATGAAAAGAAGGATACTGGCGAAAAGAAGCCGTATACCAATTTCTACGTAAAAGTAGGCAATACTCTCGTGCCTATCAATGTACCTTATTTCCCGAATCCTGCCCTAAATGACAGAGATCCCAACTATAACAGCAGAGTTGCTGTTCTCAAGGCTTTTGCGGAGGAGCTTCCTGAGAAGGAAGATACGAGCAAAAAGCCTGTTATTAATCCTCGTGAGATTAAATGTCCTATCTGTTCTAAGATAATGCAAATTGATGATCACGATGAAGATACTTATTATCTTACTTGTGACTGTAAAACCGAAGCTGTTATTAACGTAAAGACAAGAGATATTGTTTTCACCGATTCTGACGGTAACGAACTCCCTGAAAAGACCGATAATTAATTATCGGACAAGCAATAGTATCTTGGGGGGGTAAAATATGAGATACCGTTATTATCACACCATAATTAATTGGAGCGATAAAGCTTCATCTCCATCAAATTATCTTAACCATATTCGTTCAGAATTTCACGATGTTTTTAAGATTGAAGGAGCTTTTCATCCTGCTTCGGATTCTTCTCTCGGGCATATTCACGTGCTCATAAAAAGCGAACGTTCCGTAGATCCCGCATTAATATCTGCAATATTTGCTGTTCCTCTCAGTTCTTTACAGCCTGTTTTAGGATTAGTAGCTTATCGTAGATGGGAAAAATACATAATCGGGGCAAAAGGTGCAAGACGCATTTAGCAAATGCAATACCATAATTTAAAATATATAGCTTGACCGCTTGGGGCTTGTCCAAGCGGTTCGGGCAAAAGGTGCAAAAGTAGGCAAACTTTTCATTCTTCAAGTGCAAGGGGGATATAAATATGTACTTGAAACAATGTATGGTCGCTTCACGTGTAGAATTTTTCAAGGGAGATATACAGGAGATTATCAAGTCGCATAAGACCATCAAACAGTGGGCGTATATGCTCCACGATAAAGATGATACAGCTCCTCATTATCACATATACCTTAACTTCGGCTCTTCCGGTGTAGATACAAAACAAGTCGGAGAGTGGTTCGGTCTTCAAGAATCGCAGGTCGAAAAAATAAAAGGTCGCAAAACAGATGCTCTCGAATACCTCACACACGCGAACGATACACAAAAGTACAAATATCAATACTCACCGAGTGAGGTTATAGCAAACTTCGACGTCGGTACCGAGATAACCAACGCCAAGATACTTGGCGATTTCAAAAACTTCTCGTATGCTCAACAATTAGAATACGTTGACTCTCTACCAAAAGGTGAAAAAACGGCAGCATATTCAAAACTCAAAAAACTATGGGAGATACACTGTCAAATGCTTACTCTCAATCCGGACAGGCAGATAGACGTTGTATTCATTCAAGGTAAAGGCGGTACGGGAAAAACATACTACGCAAAAAAGCTCTGTCGCTCTATGGATTACGATTTCTACGTATCCTCGTCCTCAAACGATCCTTTCCAAGACTACCTCGGACAAAAGGTAATTATTCTCGATGACCTACGTGATGACGTTTTCTCTTTCGCTGATCTTCTCAAGATCTTGGACAATAATACAGCTTCCTCAATGAAAAGCAGATTCTCAAACAAAGTATTTAACGGAGAGATGATAATTATAACAACGGAAGTTCCATTAACGTATTGGTTCAATGATCTGCAGTATTCACAACGAGGACGAGAGTCCTTGTATCAGCTGTATAGACGAATAGTGTCCTACGTCAAGGTTACAACGAATGAGATCCAAGTATATAGCGAGATAGATTCACGTGGCAATCCTACCGGACAATTTCAAGCTTTCAAGAATGAGTTGTCAGATCCTAAGCGTGAGAAAAAACAAAAAACTGATTTCGGGGCAATCTTCGGTAAATTCTGCGAAGCAACGTTCCCGGAAGAATTACAATAGGAGTCAATTATGGATTCTCTTAAAACAGTAGTAGAGCTTGCGAGTACAGGCCCTATCGGATTCATCACCGTTGTTCTGTTCTTGCTCGCTGCAGTAGCAACTTTTTACTTTATCTATCGCGGAATAAGGGATTTTGAAGTATTCCTTCTCGAGCGTAGGCGTTTAGAAGATGAAATTATAGTGAAGGAGGAAAAAACGGAATGAAGTTTATTATAATCTTGGCTCTCGTAGCTATGGCTATATATTACTTGTATTCGGCTTATCAAATCATCAGAGATTTCATCGAAAAGAAGCGCGCTAAAAATACAGCTTCAAAAATCAATGATACCACAAACAATATTGACGAACAAACAAACGGTGAATAATCGTTTCTTTGATATTAAAATATTACGAAAGGAGAATACATAATGGAATCCACTGATCTCAGCTTCCTTGCCGAGGGTACTTCTATCCCCGAGATTGTTGTTAACTCTCTCAAGGCTATGACTCAGGGTCTGACTGAATCTATTTCCGGTGCTTTCAACGGTCTTGTTCTTAATCAGAACGGTACCGGTCTTTCCGCGCTCGCTATTTGGACTCTCTCGTTCCTTGGCGTAGGCTTCATTTGGAAGGTTGTTCCTATGGCAGTTCGTTTCTTCAATCGTCGTAGATAATCTTCCCACCCGGGATAAAATAGGCAGGGTTCGTAATATTGCGTTCCCTGCCTTAAAAATTAAGGAGAAAAAATGAAAAATATACATAAAATATTCGTTATTATAGTCGTTGTTTCTGTTGTCATTTCTCTTGTTTGTGTAACATCTTCCGCTTTTACCTTTGAAGGAAGAAGCGGAGAATATTACATTCCTGAGTGTATATATTCTGAAAATCCTGCAGGAGAGGATTTTAAATTTATACTTGACTGTACAGCTCCTGCAAAACAGGAAGAGTGGCTAAGCTATTTTACAGCGGGTTCTCACGTTAGTATGGATTCTTTTAGCGGAAATGATATGTTATTGTATAACACAAGTATTCTTCCGACTTCTGATATGTGGCTCTCTTACGTAATTGGTCTTGATCTTAAAGTCGACCAACCTATTAAAATTTGCTTTACATATCTTGCATCTATTGATACGGAAAATGCAGCGGATGTTTGTTTTGAATTAATATTCCAAGATCCTAACGATTATGGGACTTCAAATTACTTTATAGATGATACGAGTTTACTTTTTACCGTTGACGATTTATTGAAATCGGGCAGAGATTTTATAAGTGATGTGTCATATTCTGATAGCGAAAACTTTGTCACTGTTGTTGCAGATGTCGAGGTTTTGATAGATCCTATTTCTTCTAAAGCATTTTTTACATTAACAGATGAAAATGGTGATGTTTTATGTCTTTCGGACTATGTAAACTTGAATTGTTTTTTAGGTTTCAAAGTGAGTGCTCTTCTAGGTTGGGAATATATCGGCTTTGAATCAGATTCTACGAAGCATCACGGAAATGAAGGCTTTTCGGTCTATTATTTAGAACGAATAACTAATAATAAGCTTTCTTCTAATCCTCATAAATCTATAATTCTCGACGGCTCGTCCTATGAAGGAATGACTCCTAATGTGATGAATTATTCAAATGGTTTTTCTACCGATTACAACGGTTATCCTGTCATAGAAAACGGTTATTACAAACTCACTACCAATTCTTCGAGTTCTTCGCAGGCTCAGCTTTGGTTTCCGTCACAAGAATACGGAATTTCAGGATTTTCTTCGGAAAAACATTCTTACGGCGAGCTTTCTTTTGATATAAGTGCAGCAGTTCGTGATTATGTTGAATTTAAATTCGTTGAAGGTATAGAGGGGGAACGTTGGGGATCTGATTGGTGCATTGAAGAATCATTTATTAAGATTGTTCCCGTAGATATTTCTTTCGATACCGGAATTGCGGTTTTTGATGTTTTAGGTTGTGGCGGAGTTGTTTTAACTCAGCATACCGTAGACGTTTATAACGAACCTTATGCAAATTGGTTCAATGTAGAAGTAAAAATTACGCTTGATCCTATAGCTGATGCAATTCTTTTGGATTATTACATTGATCACGAGTATGTAGCATCTAAATCTACACCTTTAACTACAGCAAATAATTCAATTACAAGTATTTACTGCAGTCTTAGAACCAATATTCCCGAAAGTGGAATTTTACTTGATAATTTCGAATTTTACTATTTAAATGATGACGATTATAGAGTTGAATATTCCGCTTACGTATCTGAATATTTAGATAAGTTATCGTGCAATGAATATCTGAGTTATTATTACGATTATAAGATTACTGAAGATCAGAATACTTCGCTTTCACAGGATATGGCGCAACTCAAAACCGAAAATGAAGATCTTAAAGCTTTAAATATAAAACTTGGTGCAGATCTTCAAGGCGCCATCGGTACAGATGCTTTAGATAAAGTGTTTTCGGGCACTTGGCAAGGTATATCTAGTATGGTAAATGATATTTTTGGCTTAGGCATTAATTTAGATGGGAATACAGCAAACGGTAACGAGATTACAATAGGCTTACTTGCCGTTATAGTTATTGTATGCTTTGTTATTGTCAAAATTTTACCTTTGCTTATAGGAGTATTTAAGGCATGATTTACGTTTTAATTTTTATGTTTTTGACTGCTGCTGTTTTAAATGTATTTCCTCAGTATGCAGTTGCAACTACTTCTTTGGATTCGTTTTACGGTATCTTTGAAGCTGGATATAATTTATTTTTAGGCCCGTTCAAAGTGATAGCTTCAGTAAGGAATGGCTTTGTTGGAGATGGTGCATTCTTCCCGGAGCTTAATACTTGGCTTATTAATACATTTAACTTTGATTTTCCATCCATTATAACAGGCTTCTTTGAAGCAATATTCGGTCCTGCTGTTAACTTGGGCAATACGTTCCTTGGCACTATAAAGAAGGCTGTATCTTCTATTTCTAATTTTGCATCAGATGTGTCATCTGCTGTGTCTAATGCGTTTACTGTAATTTCAGACAAGCTTAATGATTTCTTCCAGCCTTTGAGAGATGTTTTACAACAAATTAAGGATATTCTGTAAGGAGTAAAAAAAATGGTAGTACACATACAAGCATTTTTTGAAACACTTTTGGGTGTAGCTCTTCCTGCTTGGTTCTATAATACTTTGGGCTTACTTATCTGTATGAACATAGTTCGCGGTATGCTACAGTTAGCGTTTCCTAAACTTTCTAAGCATACTGATATAATTATGCTCGTTGCTGTTCTCGGTTACATAGTCTATGAAATTATACTGGGGGTAAAGTAAATGCTTTTTAGAGTAATTCTCGTTGGTATTGCGTTATACTTCCTTTGGAAGATCTTTCATTGGCGTATCCATGAAGATACGATTGTATGCTATACGGGCGGTGTTGGCGCAGGTAAATCTTACATGTCAGCCGTCACTGTCCGTAGGGCGTACAAGCAGCAGCTTAAACGTTGGAAGTATATGAAGCATCTTCCCGGCTATGAAGAACCACCTCTCGTATATTCTTCGATACCTTATCAATACGCGCCCGGCAAGTGGGCAACGAAGCTCGTAGAAGAACACTTGCTCCTTCAGCGCAGAATTCGTCCTCTCTCAGTGGTCTATATCGACGAGATAGACGTGTTCGCAAATCAGTTCCAATATAATAACCCTTGCATCGTAAATACTAAAGGTGGAAGAGAGGGCGGTAACTTTGATGAGTTCTGCCGTCTTTTCCGTCACTATACCTTCGGTGGTAGAATGGTATGTAATGCTCAAGCGTTGGATAACCTCAATCTCACTATACGTAGAAGACTTAATGTAGAGGTAAATCTTGCCGGAATTCGTATTTCTACTTGGAAACCTCTATTTACGTATTACAAAGTAGCTTTCCGTCATAGAACGGGAAATATCGAGGTCACAGACAGCAAGAAGGATATTATAGATGATTACACTATACAACGTGGACTTATTTTCCCGGTGTTTCAGATGTACGATACATATTGTTATTCACGTAGGTACGAGCGCGTACCGTATAAGCCTGAGGAAACTTTCTACGAGTGGAAACTCGACGATCCTATTACCGCGCCTTATGGTAAAGTAGTTAAATATACGGCTATCGTTCCCGAAGATCCTAAGGAAGAATCGGAAGAAAAAGAAAATACCGACGTAGAAACGTCGGTGGAAAGTGAGGAAAATATAAATGCGTAAAAGAAATTATTCAAGACGTAGAATGTCTAAATTGTATATGAGTAATAATGCTCATGGACGTTTAAAAAAGAAACATGCTAATGGTTCTGGATCTCGTTCTTTATCCTTGTATGATTATCATAACCAATGTCAGATACGTCAATCTGCTAAACGAAGAATACTCTCCAAGTCTGAACGTAAAGAGCTCTTTAAATATATTGTCGGTTAGGGGTTGGATAGAGGTCTAATCCACAGGCTTGACAAAATGCCTCTGCCGTGGTAAAATAATACTACGGCAGGGCGCGAAAAGAGGTTAGGTTATTGCGAAGATAACCATTGCGATAAAGTCAATAAGTATGTGCTGATACAAATTAACAATATAGCATAAACGGTATATTAGCAATGTTCTCACCTCCTTTCTGTGCCTTGTCGTACTACTTTAAAACCACAGCAGAGAGTATTTAGTCAAGTAGGGACACAATAATATAATAGAATAAGGCGGTGCCGTCGGGCACCGCCTTTTGAATTTAGTTCAATCTGAGTTTTGGTTTCAAACAAGCTTCGATATCATTTAGATCTTGGTCATTCATTACAATAACTTTTTTACCAAGCTGTTCGTATATTTTTAGAACATAATCCCTCTTTTTTAAATAAGGTTTATTCGTCAGCTCATTGTACTCTATGTATACATCATAGTCAGGTAAATAGAAGTCCGGGTGTAATGTTTTACTTTCTCCGTCTTCTTCGTAGTAGAGAGTTCTTTCGTAGATGGAACGTATCTTTTCTTTGAAAAGCCAATTTGATATTAGAGCTTCAGCTCTGCTTCTCACACGTCTGCCATCATCTGTTTTTATAGTTAGATTTCCGTATTCGTCTAAAATTTCAACGTCCGTACAATGAGTTATTCGTATATCAACTGAACGTCCTTTGTATTTTTGATAACAATTATAACAAAAATGCTTTCCGTTAGAATTTTCTCCGCATATAATGCACTTAAGTTCAGAGCTTTCGCTCTCGCTCTTGGGTGCTTCCTTTACTACGGTTTTACTCTTGCCACATGAACAAAGTTTACCTTTGTAAATCCATTTTCCGCACTCTTCGCATTTATCGAGCTTTCCTTCATCACGAAGCTTAAAACAATTGTTGCATAAAGGATAAAATCCACTCGGTTTTCCACAGATCTGACAAGCCATAACATACTCCTTAGTTTTTTCTTCAATTATACACCTAAAGATTTTTAAAGTCAAGGGTGAGTTTATCTATCCTCCGGAGCAGTTTTGTAAATCGACGTACAATTTTTGATTTTTTGTCGGCTCAAAATTGTTCGACGTGGTCAATTCTTTCTGCAGTAACGTTTTCTTCGATAAGTTTTTGTATCGCGCTATACAATTCTTTTTTTGAAGTATAGTTCTGATGACCTAAATTCACTGTATCATAGAAGAAGTATTCAAGATAATAAGCATGATCATGGTCTTTTCTTGCACAAATAACACAAACGTTTTTTACTATAGCAAAAAAATGCTTACTATACTTGAAATTTAGTTTATACATGTAATTCGTTTTTTCGTATTTGTTATGTATCGAAATATAATGTGTCATACTATTCTCCTTTGCAATATATTGTATCATCATCGTGGTATTCATTAAAAGATTCAAATTGATTTAGTAGCTTAAATGTAAAAGCTACGTATCCCGGTAAAAGAAAAGATATATCAAAAATATCCTTTATGATACCAATAGCAATTCTCCCTGTATATTTTTCGTCTGCATATTCGTTTAGTATTATGCAATCTCCTTGTTTAAAATCTCGGTCATTATTTCTTATCTCAAAAGGTTTTCTTTCTTCTATTACAGGTTGAAAGTATTCTGGGTAAATTTTTAATCTATGAAATGTCATTTTTTGTTTATCCATTCATCGTATTTTTTTATAGCTCTTGGTGTAATTTCGAAGCATAATATATCTTCTCGTTTAAAACAAGTTCCTTTTCCTGTTTGATCTATTGGTTTTTCATAGTAGTAATACTGTGACTTATCTTGGGATAGGTCCGAAAAACGTTCTATTATGTGGTGCTCAATATGTTGGTCTTTAAAGAAAATGTATAAGTGCATAAAATAATTCATATAAAATCTCCTTAATTATGGTGTGGGGAGGATGAGGTATCCTCGGCTATTCTTCAGAATAGGGGTAATTTGATTAAGTCTTAGCTCCGGAGGCGGTTTCCGCCTCCGGCTGCCTGATACATCGTTACCAATGCATCCCATCGGAAAAATAATATTCGTCAACGATTTCTTCGTTATACTCTCGTTGTTCCTCTGCTTCAAGCTCTGCCTCGACTCTCTTAATATTCTTCTTCAGAACGTTAACGTTTGCTTCGGTTCTCTTAAATTCCACAGTGTGTGTCCTTCCAAGTTGTTCAAGCTCGGCAAGTATTCCGATATTATACTTCAAGATAAAGTGTAGGTTATCAAGGTCATTTCTTAAATCTTCTGTTCTGGTGAATGTGGTTGTTATTTTTCACTCTCCTTTATTCAATGTTTTGTAATAGGTCGATTGCTTCAGAGATTGCTCCGTGTGCTTCTTCAAGATTGTCAAAGGCTTCTTGCATAGCTTCGCCACGTTCTGAATACCTTAAATTCTCGGGGTAATTTTCGAGTGCTTCTTCTTCCTCGTCCTTAACTGCTTCGAGGTTGTCGTATATTTCAACCAATTGATTAAGCAGTTCGGCAATAACTGTTCTTCTGTACTTGTTCATTATGTATCTCCTTTATTCAAAATGTCCGTCTGTCGAATAATCCCATTCAATAGAGCCGTTGGGGTACATCGTTATGTTGTGAGCATAGAAAGTCCACCCCGAAAGAACGTTTCTCATAATATAAATGTTGTCGTAGGAATAATTTACACATCTGAACGTTCCACCGCCCTTGTTTCTGTATTCCTTGCCAACTTCTAAATCTGCATATCGTATCATTTTTAACCTCTTTCTGCCCCTAAAAGTAGGGGACTTGACAAATTTATTTAAGTGTGCTATAATTACAGTACAATTTAGATTGAGTCGGGAGGGTAGGTTCTCCCTTGTCATTCCTCAAATGCTCACAGAGAGGCGGTCAACCTTTCATCTGTGGGCATTTTTTATTTGGTTATGTAGTCGATTAAATCAAGAATTTGCTTTTCCGTCCAACCAATAGACAGAAGATACTCCTTAAGTCTTTGAATGTGCTTATCACTCAAACTTGGCACCTCAAAATCCATTCCTTTCCACCTACCTTATTTTTCTATTCGGTTTTTCAACCCCGAAAATATTTAGCCGTTCTCGGTCGCTGTTGGGGAACTTAAGCGCCAACCAACCACGCTACGTACTCCACCCTTAAAAAATGCACCTAAGTAGAGGTGAGGGCGTCGCCGTCACCTCTGATGATTACAAACCCTCGTATCTTTGGATAATTGTCAAGAGGAAGGTGTGGAGATTTTTTAAAAAGTTTTTCCCCGTGTGTTAGAAAAAGTTTTTCAAAAATACTACCCGACTCTTTACATTTAGACGAAGATATGACACAAACCTCGTAAAAAAAAGCCTCACTCTTAACTGAGTAAAAGAGTGAGGAAAAAGCAAGAATGAATGGAACGATTCAAAGGTGGGTGCGAGGGGGAGCGTCGGCTACACGCCACGCTACACATTGTGCCCGGCTTTGAATCCCCCGTCTTTCTCACGTTAAGCAGTTTATGCACGAAAGGAGTTTATCCACTATGTCAACGAAAAACGTACACTTCAAAACCTTTACCCGAAGAAAAAGAGATATGCTCGAAGCTCTTTATAACTCCGGGATCTCCGTTAAGAATATATCCTCTCAACTTGGCTTTTCAGAGTCAGGAATATACCAAGAATTAAGACGTGGCTATTACATGCACCGTAATCACGATTGGACCGAAACGAAGAAATACAGCGCAGAAAAAGCTCAACGCGCAGCAGATTATAAAGCTTCCGGCAAAGGTGCTCCTCTTAAGATAGGTAACGATATACAATTTGCAAATTTCGTTGAAGATATGGTTCTTTCCGGCTACTCTCCTGAAGCTATTTTATTATTCATAAAAGAACATGGATTAAAGTTCAAAACTAAAGTCTGCCGTGTAACATTATACAGTTATATAGAAAAAGGTGTGTTTTTACGTATTTCAAACAAAGATTTACTCCGCAAGGGTGAACGTAAAATAAAGACTACAAAAGATAAAACTCCAAAGAAGCTTCCGGATCCTGAACACTCAATAGAAAAACGCCCATCCGTCATAGATGAGCGTGAAGAATTTGGACATTGGGAAGGAGATACCGTCGTAGGTAAACGTAAGAAGGGAGAAACGCTTCTTGTGTTTACCGAGCGTGTAACTCGCGCAGAAATAATTATGAAATCTTACGATAAAACATCTTACAGTACAGTTCGTCTTATCAACCGTCTTGAACGTAGATTCGGCAGCACTGCATTTAAAGAGATCTTTAAGTCCATAACCTTCGATAACGGTACAGAGTTTTCCGACGTTAACGGTATAGAATATTCACCGTACACTCGAAAGAAGCGCACAACAGTATATTACTGTCATCCTTATGCTTCATCAGAACGAGGATCTAACGAAAATCAAAATGCCTTCATCCGTAGATTTATCCCTAAAGGTACAGTTATATCTGACTACAGTAAAGAATACATACGGTACGTACAAACATTCATCAATCACTACCCACGTAAGCTCTTAAACGGTGAAAATAGCGCAAAAAGATTCAAGAGAGAGCTTCAAAAACTCTCCCTTGAAAAATTTTTCATCAAATTTGCAGAAATATCTTGACATTCACGAAAAAACAACAGGCAAATAAAAAAATACCGCCGGATATCCCTAATTTACGTAATACCGTCGATATCGCGAACTATATTCTCCATGGAATCACTACTGTTGTTACGTTCGTAAACACAAAATACTATGTCAATCAGCACATAAATTTTAAATATATATTGTAATTTTTAAAGATTTATGTTAGAATATATCCGTATAATTGTGTTTGGAAGGAGGATGCTATGGCAGATGATATGATTTTCTCGACAGACAAAGCAATTTTGTCTAACCTTGACAGGCTCTCACGAGAGCACAGCGCCGTGAGTGAACAGAGACTTCTTGAGCTGTATGGCGTTGCTTTTCCAATGACGGATTCCACTCTTGATCTGTTTGACAGCGGTCTCGGTGTTATCGAGGCGCTCGCAATGTTGTCAGAGACTTTGGTCCTCGGTGAGTATCCGCTTTCCGAATATAATACGCCGGAGAACCGCTCCATTATCTCTAAGGCTAATAAAGTGCTCCGAAATATTGATAAAGCATATCTTGTCGATATATATCTTAAGATTTTGGCGGATCGCGGACATAAGATCACCGAAGCCGACTTTTTACCTAACGTCAGTATGCCCGAGACGTTCACTTACGTCCGTAACAGCCTCTCGGATGAGGCTTATGATGTTTTCTATCAGGAGTTCTCAGACCCAAAGGTGTGCTATTCCAAGTCCTTTAAGGAGTGCGCTAAAGCGGTAAGCTCGGGTGATGCGACTTATTGCCTTTTACCTCTTGAAGAAAAGGGAGGAGTACGACTTCCTACAGTCTCGGAAATTATTTTCAGAAACGATTTCAAAATCAATTCGGTCACCCCGGTTTTCGGACCGGACGGTACTGCGGATATGAAGTACGCGCTCGTTTCCCGCTACTTTAACGTACCAAAGCGAGGACGAGATGATGACGGATATCTCGAAATCAGAATAGGCGCTGATTCGGATTTCGTACTTTCAGAGGTGATTTCGGCCGCAGAATATTTCGGTATGTCTCCGTATCGGGTAAATACGGTTACATTTGATACTGAAGGCGAGAGTGAGACCTATTTTTCACTTGTAGTTAAGGATCTCGGAAACAGCTTTGCGGGATTTTTGACGTATCTTGCGTTATTTATACGGGATTTTGTTCCCGTGGGAATATATAAAAACTTAGAGTAAAGAAAGGAATAAGAAAGAATGAAAAAGCATATTGAATACAAGACAAAGGGTACCTGCTCCAGAGCAGTAGTCATTGATGTTGAGGACGGAGTTATCACATCCTGTGAGTTCGTTGGCGGTTGTCACGGTAATACTCAGGGTGTTGCGGCATTGGTAATCGGTATGAAGGCGGAGGATGCCATCGCTAAGATCAAGGGTATCAAGTGCGGTATGAAGTCTACCTCTTGCCCCGATCAGTTGGCACTTGCGCTTGAAGAAGCTCTAAATGCGTAAATTACTCAACATATTTAACAAAAATACATGAACAATGGAGGCACTTCGCGATGAAAAATTATCAGATTGAATTTGAGAAATGGTTAGCATCCGACAAGCTTACCGAAAGTGAGAGAGCAGAGCTTCTCTCTATTCAGAACGATGAGGAGATCAAGGAGCTTCGCTTTGGTGCTCCCATGGACTTCGGTACAGCAGGTCTTCGTTCCACTATGTATATGGGTATCGGCTGTATGAACCGCTTTACAGTAGCCCATACCACCCGCGGTATTGCAGCTCTTATTAAGGCAGAGGGCGGTGAAGAGCGCGGAGTAGCGATCGCATATGACTCACGTAATCACTCCGAGGAGTTTGCGCGTGTCAGCGCGTGTGTTCTTGCAGGCGCAGGCATAAAATCTTATATATTTAACGGACTTCGCCCCACTCCCGAGCTTTCCTATGCCGTAAGAGAAACAGGAGCTCTTGCAGGCATCAATATTACCGCGTCTCACAACCCCAAGGAATATAACGGCTATAAGGCATATTGGGAGGACGGAGCTCAGCTCGCTCCCGAGCATGCAAGCGTAGTTGCTAACGAGAGAGGCAAATTTGATTGCCTTGATACATCGGGTATCGCAGATTTCGACGAGGCTGTAAAGAGCGGCCTTATCACCGTCCTTGATGAGAAATTCGACGCTAAGTATCTTGACGAGGTAATAGCTACTGCTATTAATCCGACGCTCGTTTCCGACGTTGCGGATACTCTCAAGGTTGTTTATACTCCTCTTCACGGCGCAGGCTATAAGCTTGTTCCCGAGGTGTTCAAGCGAATAGGTCTCAAGCATCTTTACACTGTTGACAGTCAGATGGTGCCTGACGGCAATTTCCCGACTGTAAAGAAGCCTAATCCCGAGTATCCCGACGTATTCACCGAGGGCATCGAGATTGCAAACAGAGTAGGCTCAGACCTCGTTATTGCTACCGATCCTGACTCTGACAGAGTTGGTGTTATGACCAGAACTAAGAGCGGTGAGTTTGCTACCATCTCGGGTAACCAGATGGGCGCACTTCTTCTCGATTACGCTATCTCGCAGAGAAAGCTTCTCGGCAAGCTTCCTGAGTACGCGTACTGCGTAAAGAGTATCGTTTCCACAGATATGGCATATAAAATAGCGCAGAATAACGGAGTTAAGCTGCACGACGTTCTCACCGGCTTCAAGTTTATCGGCGAGACCATCAAGAATTACGAGAAGGAAGGAAAAGCAGACGGCTTCGTTCTCGGCTTTGAGGAGAGCTACGGATACCTTCTCGGCACTTACGCAAGAGACAAGGATGCGGTTGAGGGCTCTATGATGATTCTTGAGATGACCGCATACTACAAGAAGCAGAATATGACTCTTTCCGATGCGCTTGAGGCTCTTTATGAGAAATACGGCGTTTACGGTGAGAGAGTTATAGATATCTATATGGAAGGTCTTGACGGTATAGAAAAGAGAAGACGCATTATGCAGTCTCTCCGCGACACAGCCCCCACAGCTATCGGTGGATACAAAGTATCCAAGGTTGGCGACTACAAAAAGGGAACGGTGCTCACCATTGCTACGGGAGATGTGACCTCCACAGGTCAGCCCGCATCCGACGTTCTTTACTACACACTCGAGAACGAGGATAAGATCATAGTTCGTCCCTCAGGAACAGAGCCTAAGATCAAGATATACATCCTTGCTCACGATAACGATAAAGACTCCCTTGCACAGAAGTGTGAGCTTTATTCCATAGATTCCAGAAAGATGACAGAGGTATAATTCCTCTTTAGGATTACTAAAGTGACAGAAAAACAAAAACATATAAGAAATTTTTCGATTATTGCTCATATTGACCACGGTAAGTCAACGCTCGCCGACCGTATTCTCGAGAAGACAAAGACTGTCGCATCCCGCGATATGGAGTCGCAGATCCTCGATAATATGGACCTTGAGCGCGAGCGCGGAATTACCATAAAGGCGAGAGCCGTAAAGCTTAATTACAGAGCCGCAAACGGTGAGGATTACGTCTATAATCTCATTGACACTCCCGGTCACGTTGACTTTGGCTATGAGGTCTCCCGTTCGCTCCAGGCTTGCGAGGGCGCGCTTCTTGTTGTCGATGCGACTCAGGGCGTTGAGGCGCAGACTCTTGCAAATGCATATCTTGCCGTTGACAATAATCTTGAAATACTTCCCGTAATAAACAAGATCGATCTTGCATCTGCAGATATTGAAGGAGCGAGACGTGAGATCGAGGATATCATAGGCATACCCGCAGAGGGATGTCCCGCCGTTTCGGCAAAGGTAGGACTTAACATCGAGGACGTTCTTGAGAAAATAGTTACCGATATTCCCGCACCTAAGGGTGATCCCGATGCTCCGCTTAAGGCGTTGATATTTGATTCTCATTACGACCCTTATCTTGGAGTTGTAGTTTATATCCGTATTATCGACGGAACTTTGCGCGCTGGCGAGAAAATACGCCTTATGGCACGCGGCACCGAGTTCGAGGTGGTTGAGGTCGGCACGATGGAACCGTTCGGACTTGCAAAGTGCGACAGCCTCTCTGCAGGTGAGGTAGGGTATATCACAGCTTCTATAAAGACGGTAGGAGATACCAGAGTTGGCGATACCGTCACTACTGCCGAGGGCGGTGCAGAAGAGCCTCTTCCGGGCTTCCGTGAAGTTCACCCGATGGTATATTCGGGCATCTATCCTGCTGACGGCGCGAGATACGGAGATCTTCGTGACGCTCTCGAGAAGCTCCAGCTTAATGACGCGTCGCTTGTATTTGAGCCTGAGACATCTGTTGCTCTCGGCTTTGGATTCAGATGCGGATTCCTCGGCCTTCTCCATATGGAGATCATAGAGGAGCGTCTTGAGAGAGAGTTCAATCTTGATCTCATTACCACAGCGCCTTCGGTTATATATAAAGTAAAGCTTCGCAGCGGCGAGACGGTAATGGTGGACAACCCCTCTATGTTCCCGACTCCCGACGAAATAGACACGTCATATGAGCCTATTATGAAAGCTACCGTAATTACTCCCACCGAGTTTGTCGGCGGTATTATGGATCTTTGTCAGGACAGACGAGGCGTGTTTGTTGATATGAAATATCTCGACACCGAGAGAGTAGAGCTTCACTATATGCTTCCTCTCAACGAGATCATATACGATTTCTTTGACGCGCTGAAGAGCCGTTCAAAAGGATATGCTTCGCTTGATTACGAGCTTCATGGCTACGAGGCATCAAAGCTTGTAAAACTCGATTTTATGCTCAACGGAGAGGTGGTCGATGCGCTCTCGTTCATAGTCTTTGAGGATAGAGCGTACGGCAGAGCGAGAAAGATTGCCGAGAAGCTGAAGGAAAATATTCCGCGTCAGCTCTTCGAGATCCCGATTCAGGCTGCTATCGGTTCAAAGATAATTGCGAGAGAGACTGTTAAGGCTATGCGCAAGGACGTACTTGCCAAGTGCTACGGCGGTGATATTACCCGTAAGAAAAAACTGCTTGAAAAGCAGAAAGAGGGTAAAAAGAAGATGCGTAAGCTTGGTAGCGTAGAGGTTACTCCCGAGGCGTTTATGGCCGTACTTAGACTTGATGATGGCAATTGATAATCTTGGACTTTACGTCCATATTCCGTACTGTGTCAGAAAGTGTAATTACTGCGATTTTTGCTCGCTTCCAAACGGTGGATCAAATGTGCCGGATGAATATGTAAGTGCTCTTTGCACCGAGATAATCTCGTACCAAAAAGAGAAAAGGAGATGCCTTGATACCGTATATTTCGGTGGCGGAACACCGTCCTTACTATCGGTTTCTCAAATGCAAAAAATTCTCGGTTGCATTCGCGAGACCTTCGATATATCTTCCTTGGCAGAGATTACATTTGAGGCAAACCCCGGTACGATAAACGGGGATAAGGCATACGGATTCAAGGCTCTCGGCTTTAATAGAGTGAGTCTTGGGCTGCAGTCTATTCACGAAAATGAGATGAAAAAGCTGGGCAGAATACACAACTTCGAAGAATTTCTTTCGGCTTTTAATCTTTTACGCATAGCGGGATTTGACAATATAAACGTGGATCTTATGTACGGTATACCGTATCAGACAAAGGAAAGCTTTGAATCTACACTCCGTACCGTGGTCGACTTATCGCCGGAACATATATCCTCTTATGGGCTTATTCTCGAGGAGGGGACGCCTTTGTTTCTTCAAAAGGATACCTTACAGTTTCCTACGCAAGATGATGAGTGCGATATGTATGACCTTTGCCGAGAGATCATAGGTCAGTCCGGGTATGAGCACTATGAGATCTCTAATTATGCAAAGTCCGGCAAACGCTCAAGACACAATATGCTGTATTGGAATCTCGCGGAATATATCGGTGTAGGTGCGGCAGCGCATTCCTATCTTGACGTTCACAGATATTACAACACGGACATAGTAACAGAGTATATAAACTCGATGCTTGATGGGGACTTTTCGCGTGCTGAGTCTGAGGTTGATTTGCCGTTTGAATACGTTATGCTCAAGCTGAGACTCTCCGACGGATTTCTTCTTTCGGAATATGAGGCTCTCTTTGGCAAGTCATTTCTATCCGGCAGAGAAGAGATAGTAGACCGTCTTGGTAAGGAAGGACTCCTGGAGATCGAAAACGGTGCCCTCAGGCTTACCGAACGAGGTTTTTATCTTAGCAACTCTATCCTCGTTGAATTTCTTTAAAACCACTTGACAATTTACACGCCTTTAGTATAAAATATAATTACAAGAATAAAATAATATTAGGAGATTAACATGGCAGATTTTGAAAAGAATCCCGAGCTCGAGGAAGAGCTTGACGAAAACATTATAACCCTTACCGACGAGGATACCGGCGAGGAACAGGACTTTGAGATCTGGGCTCAGGCTACTATCGACGAGAAGATCTATTTTGCTCTCGTTCCCGTAGATGATGAGGGTGACGAGTACGTTATTCTCAGAGCTACCGTTGACGGTGATGATCTCGTATTCGAGACTATCGACGACGATGACGAGTTTGAGAAGGCTGAGGATTACTTCAACGACCTTCTTTTCAGCGAAGTTGATTACGACGAGAACTAATTGACTTTTCTCCTGCGGAGTTCGTGATATTGTGATATTTGGACCGACACACTTACAAAGGGAGTCTGGACTTCTTTTATCGGGATGCAGGCCTCCTGTGCGGGACTGTTACTTGTAACCTCCCTACCACAGACGTTGGAAGCGCAATGAAAAAGAGAGGACACCCACCTGGTCATACCGGGTTAAAATTGCCTTACACGGCTCTCGCGGGTATCTTAGCGCGTTATCATTTATGGATAGCGCGCTATTTTTTTGTTTTTAGTAAGTAAAGGGCGCGTTTGCACGTTCCCTTTTTTGTTCTCCCATTATCCTCAATCCTATATCTGCTTTTATCGGTAAGCTCTGAGTTGAGACGTGAGAACAGAATCTTGTCTGTTCTTTTTTTATTCTCCACGTCATAAGCTTGTATATAAAAAGTAAAGGATGAGTGATATGTCAGTTAATCTTAAGGGCCTGTCCGATAAAGAGGTGGCATCTGCGCGTGAGAAGTATGGCACTAATGCTCTTATGCGAGTAAGGGGAAAGGGAATAGTCAGAAGATTTTTTGAGAATCTCTCCGACCCTATAATAAGAATACTTATTGCCGCCCTTATTATAGAGGTTGCATTTACATTCGGAAACTGCAATCTCATTGAGGTGTTCGGCATACTTGTGGCAATACTTATCGCTACTACGGTCTCTACGCTTTCCGAGTACGGAAGTGAGAAAGCGTTTGCTAAAATAGAAGCCGAGTGTGCCCTCAGCAGAGTCACAGCAATAAGAAACGGCAAGGATGTAGAGATAGATGTCGATGACGTAGTCGTAGGAGACCTAATACGCCTCTCACGCGGTGATAAGATACAAGCGGATGGCAGTATTGTAAAGGGAGATATTCTCGTAGATCAATCTGCGCTTAACGGAGAAAACATCGAGGTCAGAAAGCTCGTATGCAGATCCGATTCTCTTTCGCTCTCGGATGCAAATTCAGTGTTTAGAGGCTCTTTAGTGGTAGACGGTGATGGAATTATGGTAGTGGAGAAGATCGGATCTGACAGCTACTATGGCAGACTTGCAGAGGATCTGCAGACCGAGACGCGCGAGAGTCCTCTTAAGCTGAGACTCTCAAAACTTGCAAAGCAGATCAGTATAATCGGATACATCGTAGCCGCTCTTGTCGCCTTTACCTATCTGTTTAATGTTTTTGTCGTCGACCAAGGATTTGTTGGATGGCGTATAGCTGCGGCACTTTCTGACACCAAGAATCTCATTATCCATCTTTTGCGCGCATTAACTTTAATGATCACGGTTATCGTGGTCGCAGTCCCGGAAGGGCTTCCAATGATGATTACCGTTGTTTTATCCGCAAATATGAAGCGCATGGTAAAGGATAAGGTGCTTGTAAAAAAGCTCGTAGGTATAGAAACTGCAGGTTCGTTGAATATACTGTTTACGGATAAGACGGGTACTCTCACTACAGGTAAGCTGTCGGTAGACAGAATAGTCACGGAGTGTGAGGTTTACAGAAAGCTCAAGGACTTGAAGGCATACTCTCCTGCATTTAACGGGCTTTTGCTTTCCGCAAAGCTGAATACCGAATGTACTGTTTCCGATAACGTAATAAGCGGGGGAAATTCAACCGATCGAGCGATCTATGAATTCTTTCTCCCCGAGAGATGCGCTATGCCGCGTGTGGTTGATAGGACACCGTTTAAAAGTGAGATAAAGTATTCATCGGTTTCACTGGATGACGGCAGAATAATTATTAAGGGCGCTCCGGAGTCTATAATAAACCGTTGCCAATTTGCCTTAGGAGACGGCGGCAAGGTCTATTCATCCGATTTGAAAGGAGTTAAAAAAGAGTATCTCTCAGCCGTCTCAAAAGGTGAGCGAGTGATAGCTGTAGCTATCGGTAACACCGATAATTCCGACAGGCTTATCTTCCTTGGTCTGATTATTCTAAAGGATAAATTAAGATCGGGAGTGCGCGAGGCGGTAGGCAGAGTGATGAAGGCGGGAGTACAGGTCGTAATGCTTACGGGAGACAATAAGGACACCGCTATAAGTATTGCCGAGGAGTGTGGCTTTTATAGAAGCGGCAGCGATGATTTAGCCATAACCTCGGACGAATTATCCACGATGTCTGACGATGAACTTATCCAAGCTTTGCCGAGACTACGTGTACTTGCGCGCGCTCTGCCTCAGGATAAAAGCCGACTTGTGAAGATTTCAGCAAAATGCAATCTTGTCGTTGGTATGACAGGCGACGGAATAAATGACGCTCCGTCCTTGAAGCTTGCCGACGTAGGATTTGCTATGGGCAGCGGAAGTGAGATATCAAAAAGCGCGGGTGATATAGTTATTCTGGACGATAGCTTCGAGGCTATTTCCAAGACAGTTTTGTACGGTAGAACGATATTTAAATCTATCCGCAAGTTCATCACCTTCCAGTTAATAATGAACCTTGCCGCCTGCGGAATAACCTTGATAGGGCCGTATTTCGGTATCGATACACCGATAACTATAATACAGATGCTTTGGGTAAATATTATTATGGATACCCTTGGCGGCCTTGCCTTTGCGGGTGAAAGACCTCTTAACTACTATATGCTTGAGAAACCAAAGCGACGTGACGAGCCGATACTTTCGGGAAATATGATATCTCATGTAGCCTTGAACGGACTTTATACGCTCTTCTTGCTGGTAATATTTATCGTATCACCTGTTTTTAAGTCGCTCTACGGATCTCTTGAGAGACATCTTTCTGCCTTTTACGCACTGTTTATTTTCGCGGGAATTGCCAATTCCTTTACAGCACGAAGTGACAGAGCCTTTATCTTCTTCGGTATTCTGAAAAATAAGGCTTTTTTGATAATTATGAGCTTCATAACCGCCATACAGATGCTTATAATTTATTTTGGCGGTTCGCTATTCAGAAGTATACCGCTTACATTACGTGAGCTTATCTGTGTTGTATCTCTCGCTCTCAGTGTTCTTTTGTTTGACGGTATAAGGCGGGTATTTCTCAAGTTGAAGTGAAAATATGCTCTTGTAAACTTATAAAAAATATTATATTGTATTGACAAATGAATTCAAAAGTGATAAAATAATCAGGTAGTTGCTGGAATGGCGCAGTGGTAGCGCAATTGATTCGTAATCAATAGGCCGTGGGTTCAAATCCCATTTCCAGCTCCATACCTTGAAGGTTCGTGCGGTCCGAGTAGTCCTCACGAACCTTTTCTTACGAAATGATCAGAGAGGTTTTTTATGGATTTATGTAACCTTTCGGTTATCAGAGATTTGATGTCTGATGCAGGTATAACGTTCCGCAAGGAGTTCGGACAGAACTTCTTGACCAACAGAATGATACCCGAGGATATCGCTGATAACTGTACAGATAATGCAGAGAGTATGATTCTTGAAATAGGCCCCGGAATTGGATGTCTTACTCAGGAGCTCGCTCTCAGATTCAAAAAAGTTGTAGCAGTAGAGATAGATAAGGGACTTATTCCGATACTCGGCAGAACAATGTCTGAGTATGACAATGTTACTGTTATAAATGACGATATAATGAAGGTTGACCTTCAGGCTCTTATCGACGAGTATTCCGATGGGATGCCTGTTGCCGTTTGCGCAAACCTTCCGTATTATATAACCACTCCTATTCTTATGCGGCTTCTTGAGTCCGGTGTCAGATTTACGTCGATCACCATTATGATTCAGAACGAGGTTGCCGCGCGCCTTGTAGCGAAGCCGGGCAGCTCAGATTACGGAGCTATAACCGCTGTTCTCGGATATTACGGAGTAGCAAAGAAGATCTTTAAGGTAAGTGCAGGGTGCTTTGTTCCTGCGCCTAAGGTGGATAGCGCAGTAGTTCGTATTGATCTATATAAAGAGCCGAAATATTCGCCCAAGAACGAAAAGCTATTCCGCGACCTTATAAGAGCCGCGTTTGAGATGCGCCGCAAGACTTTGCAGAACGCCATATGCGCCAAGCTCCCATACAGCAAGGAACAGGTGCTTGAAGCAATCCGCGCGATCGGTCACACCGATACTGTCCGAGGCGAACGCCTCAGCACTGAGGATTTTGTAAAACTTGCCGACGAGCTTTCTTAATAAAATAGAATTAAGATCAATTTGCAGAGCGTCCGCATAGGTGGACGCTCTTTCTTTTGCAACGAAAAAACCGGTTAAAGCCTCCAAAATCGGAATTGCTTTAACCGGTTATATGTTTTATTCCACCCAGCCGAGCGACCTTTCAACTGCTCTTCGCCAGGTCTTTACCTTTGCCTCGCGCCAGTCGTTGCTCTCTGTAGGCTGAACGGTCTTTTCTATGCCGTTATTTGCCTTTATCTCCTCGACCGATGCATATACACCGAGCGCGAGACCGCACAGATATGCCGCACCGAGTGCCGTAGTTTCTATACATTCGGGCCTTTCAAGTGTAACCCCGAGTATATTTGCTTGGAAATCAAGCATAAGGTTATTTGCGCTCGCACCGCCGTCAACCTTGAGCTTTTTAACCTTTATGTTCGTTGATCTCTGCATAAGATCTACTACGTCGACTACCTGATATGCAAGTGATTCAAGAGTCGCTTTGATAAGATGATACTTGGTTGTAGCCCTCGTAATGCCTATTATAACACCTCTGGCATACGGATCCCACCACGGAGCACCGAGACCTTGGAATGCCGGGACGATGAGGACACCGCCGGAGTCCTTAACCTTCGATGCATAATACTCGCTGTCCGCGGCAGACTCTATTATTCTGAGACCGTCCCTTAGCCACTGTATCGCCGCTCCGCATGTAAATACAGATCCCTCAAGAGCATAGGTTACTTTATCACCGATACCCCAGCCTATTGTGGTGATGAGTCCGTTGGTGGTCATATAAGGCTTCTCGCCCGTATTCATAAGCAAAAATGCGCCTGTGCCGTAGGTGTTTTTCATCTCACCCTCGTCAAAACAGCATTGACCGAACAGGGCAGCCTGCTGATCTCCCGCAACACCCGCTATCGGTAATTCAGCTCCGAGTACACCTGCGTCAGTATATCCGAAAAGGCCGGATGATGGCTTGACCTCCGGGAGCATAGAGCGGGGAATACCGAAGAGTTCGAGCAACTCGGGATCCCACTCAAGTGTGTGAATGTTAAAGAGCATAGTCCTTGCCGCATTTGAGTAATCTGTCGCATGTACCTCGCCGCCTGTAAGATTCCATATCAACCAAGAGTCGATAGTTCCAAAACATAGCTCTCCGTTCTCGGCTTTTTCTTTTGCGCCGTCAACATTTTCTAAAATCCAATGTAATTTCGTGGCAGAAAAGTACGGATCAAGAAGCAGACCTGTCTTTTCCTTTATCGCTTCTTCATATCCGTCGGCGCGTAAACGCTCGCAACACTCGGATGTTCTGCGACATTGCCATACTATTGCGTTGTATATTGGGAGACCGGTTTTTCTGTCCCATACTACCGTGGTTTCTCTCTGGTTCGTTATACCTATTCCGTATACGTCAGACCATGATCCGCCTATCTTTAAGAGCGCCTCTGTGGCTACTGCGATCTGTGTCGACCATATAGTCATAGGGTCGTGCTCGACCCAGCCTTCCTTTGGGAATATCTGCGCAAACTCCCGCTGGACCATACTCGCTATCCTGCCGTTTTTCTCAAACAGGATACATCTCGAGCTTGTAGTTCCTTGGTCGAGTGCCATAATATATTTTTTCATACCGTATTGTAACCGTTAAAAGAGCAGAGAAAAGTAGAAATTCATAGGCTCTAATTAACAGTTTTAAAACTCCTTTTTTGTATACTTTAAATAAAAAACTTCCTCGGGGCATAAGTACCCCGAGGATGCGTTTTATTTGATTTCAACAGTTACATGCTTTCCGCATGTGTTTGCTGCGGCCTTCATCACCTGGCGAATCGCTTTTGCTATTCTGCCATGACGCCCGATAACCATACCTGTATCGCCTTCTGCTACAGTGAGTACGAGTTCTACGTTATCACCGTCAACGCTTTCGGTTACATTAACAGCGTCGGGATTGTCAACAATGGCGCGAGCAATATCTGTAAGTATCTGCTTAAGCTCCATTATAACTTCCTTCCTTGTTAAATAATCCTTCCGCTACGGATGAATTACTTAAGGATCTCGGACTTCTTAAGAAGAGTTCTAACAGTCTCGGTAGGCTGAGCACCGTTGTTGAGCCACTTGGTAGCCTTCTCAGCATCAATCTTGATGTCTACGGGATCGGTGAGAGGGTTGTAGTAACCGATTTCCTCGATGAATCTGCCATCACGGGGAGATCTCTCGTCTGCAACTACTACACGGTAGAAGGGGTTCTTCTTGGAACCAAGTCTCTTAAGTCTGATTTTTACTGCCATTTTTCTTTTCCTCCAGAAATGATTGTTTTTATTTTTTTGTTTCTTATTTTTTAAATCAGAAGGGAAGCTTCATACCGAGCATTTTTCTCTTACCCATGCCGGTAAACTGCTTCATCATTTTCTTCATCTGCTCAAATTGCTTCAGAAGCTTGTTTACGTCCTCGACGGTCGTACCGGATCCGTTAGCTATACGCTTTCTTCTCGATCCGTTAATTATTTCGGGCCTCAGTCTCTCCTGCATAGTCATAGAAAGGATGATTGCCTCTGTTTTTGCCATCTGACCTTCGTCGAGCTGCGCGTTTTTAAGAGCTCCCATATTAGCTCCGGGCACCATGGCGATAAGCTGATCGAGGTTACCCATCTTTTTGAGCTGACGCATCTGCTGCAGGAAGTCGTCGAGAGAGAAGGTCTGCTCACGCATCTTCTTTTCGAGTTCCTTGGCATTCTTTTCGTCATACGCCTGCTCAGCTTTTTCGATAAGCGAGAGTATATCTCCCATACCGAGTATTCTTGATGCCATTCTATCGGGGTGGAAGAGCTCAAGTGCGTCGAGCTTTTCGCCTGTACCGATAAACTTAATAGGCTTTCCGGTAATGTATTTTACCGAGAGAGCCGCACCGCCTCGTGTATCACCGTCCATCTTGGTGAGCACGACACCGCTTATATCAAGAAGATCGTTAAACGTCTTAGCTACGTTAACGGCATCCTGACCGAGCATCGCATCTACTACGAGGAGTATTTCGGAGGGGTCTGTCGCCCCTTTTATTTTTACCAGCTCTGCCATCAGCTCTTCATCTATGTGAAGGCGTCCTGCAGTATCGATGAACACCATATCGTGTCCGTTTTTCTTAGCGTATTCAACACCGGCCTTAGCGATCTCGACGGGGGAGATCTTTGCGCCCATAGAGAAAACGGGGATGTTAGCAGCTTCTCCGACGATCTTCAGCTGATCTATTGCCGCAGGTCTGTAGACGTCACAGGCAACGAGCAGGGGAGATTTGCCCTTATGCTTATAGTAGGAAGCGATCTTTGCCGAATGAGTGGTTTTACCTGCGCCCTGCAGACCGACCATCATGACGACTGTCGGAGGCTTGGGGTTGATATTAATCTTCGGGGACTCGCCGCCCATAAGCTTTATGAGCTCTTCGTTTACTATTTTAACGATCTGCTGAGCGGGAACAAGGCTTTCAAGAACCTGTGATCCGACCGCTCTATCGGTTACTGCTTTTACAAACTCTTTTACTACCTTGAAGTTAACGTCGGCCTCAAGCAGAGCGAGCTTGACCTCTCTCATGCCTTCCTTAACGTCAGCCTCTGTGAGTTTGCCCTTGTTTCTGAATTTTTTAAAGGCGTTTGCCAGTTTTTCGGTTAAACCTCCGAACATGGTACCTCCAATTCAGCACTTAGTGCGTATAATAATTGAGCTTTTAACTCATCTTGTGATTATGATATCCTGTACACGGCTCAGAGTAGCCCTTGTTTCTTCAACATTGAGAGAGCCGTCAGAGAGCGATTTTTTAATACGCTCTATATGCTCCACGGCTTCAGCAAGCTCCTCGTAGTGCTCGGCAAGGCCGAGTCGATCTTCGAGAAAGATGAGCTGTTCTTCACCTTTTTTTATGACGTGTCGGACACCTTGTCTGGATATTCCAACGCCCTCTGCAATTTCCGAGAGCGATAGGTCATCGTCGTAATATGCCTTCATAACACCTCTTGTGTGTTCGTCAAGGACGTCACCGTAGAAGTCGAGAAGATATGCGAGCTTTAGATTTTTTTCAAACATAAATACCTCGCCGTTTAATGCTGTAAAGCAAATTACTTTACAAGTATAGCAGAAATATTCTCACTTGTCAAGTACTATTACAAAATTATATCAAAAAACTTATTTATTTTTACCAAAAAACTTCAACTTTTTTTGTAAAACCCCTTGATTTTTCTCGATAAAGGTGATATAATCATTAAAGTATGATTAAAAACAGTAACCAGGTTGTAAAGCTGCTTGATTTTGGACCCTCTCAGCCAACTTCTGCGGCGTAGCATTAAGGATTACGTAAAATTTTAAAGGAGAAGAAAATGGCTAACATTAAGTCCGCAAAAAAGCGTATACTTGTAAACCAGACAAAGGCGCTTAGAAACCAGATGATCAAGAGCCAGCTTAAGACTACTATCAAGAAGTTCAACGCTGCTGTTGAGTCCGGCGACAAGGCCGCTGCATCCGAGCTTTACAGACTTGCTGTTAAGAAGGTAGACCAGGCAGTTGCTCACGGTATCCTTCACAAGAACAATGCCGCTCACAAGAAGTCCGGCTTTGCTCATAAGTTCAACCAGATGGCATAATTTTGCTGAACAATTTTCAGAAATATCGGACGGAGCTGATTGCTCCGTCCTTTTTCCTTATATAATATAGAAGGAAGAACCATCTTTTTTAGACTCATTCTAAAAAGCACTCTTGACATAGCAAAAAAACTATGTTATACTATAGAAAATGATAAAACTGATAGGAGGGAATATGTCAAAATATGAGAAGCTTTCTCCCGAGCTTTCCGAGAGAATAGAGCAGGATATACGTAATAATACCCGACCTGATTTTGCCGCTGACAGCTCTCGTGCTGTAAGACGTGACAACTCTACTGACAGAGAGACCGTCTGGCGTCCCGCATATACCCGTGATACCGATAAAATACTTCACAGTCCGTATTATAATAGATATACAGATAAAACGCAGGTATTCTCGTTCTATAAGAATGATGATATTACAAGACGTGCGCTCCATGTTCAGCTCGTTTCGAGAATTGCGCGTACCATAGGATCTGCACTTAATCTTAATCTTGATCTTATTGAGGCTATAGCACTCGGTCACGATATCGGACACACCCCATTTGGACACGCGGGAGAGAAGTACATTAATGAGATATATAGGGCAGAGTGCGGTAGATTTTTCAATCATAACGTACATTCCGTCAGAGTCCTCGATACCGTATTTAATCATAACCTTACCCTTGATACCCTTAACGGTATAATTACGCATAACGGTGAGTTTGAGATGAACGAGTATCGTCCGTCTCCAATGGATAACTTTGTAGCTTTTGACGATATGGTTGAGAGCTGTTACGTAGATCAGTCTAATATCATTAAAATAATTCCGTCGACACTTGAAGGATGTGTTGTCCGTGTCAGCGATATTATAGCATATCTCGGTAAGGACAGACAGGACGCCATGAGAGCTCAGCTTTCATATAACACCGAGCCCTGCGTCGATGAAAACGGAAGAATCAGAACCTTCAATGCCGAGATTATTAATAATCTCGAGGTAAATATAATCGAGCATAGCTACGGTAAACCTTATATAATGCTTGATGAGGAGCATTATGCTCTGATGCGGGAGGCAAAGCGCGATAATTACGCTCTTATATACAACACTGAAAAGGTATCCAAGGTGCTTGACGAAAGAGTAAGACCTCTTATGCAGAGAATGTATATGCAGTTGCTTAAGGATCTTAAGGACGGAAATAAATCCTCTCCGATATTTAAGCATCATATTGATTTCATTATCAACAATCATTATTCGCCGAGACTTCCGTATCTCGAGACAGAGCCTAATCAAATAGTTATTGATTATATGGCATCTATGACCGACGATTATTGCACTGATCTTTACAATTATATGTTCCCGGATAAGCCAATTGATCTTCATTACCACGGATACTTTGAGGATCTTGTCTGATCCGTTTCTCAGAGAGCTGAAGTATCGAATTTGATCAATTAAACTTAACGCGGTAAGCGAGAATAAATATTATAAAAGAAAGAGAACAAACCGTTTTTTCGCGTTGTTCTCTTTTTTGTATAACGAAAACCACGCGATAGTCGCGTGGTTCAAAAGAGGTTAACCGATGAGAAAAATCCTCCGTTTGTGATATAATTAGAATTGACCTGCCAGTCGAAACTAAAAAAACACAAACGGAGGATTATCTATGAA